>NZ_JACCQA010000003.1:0-325730 GCF_015712215.1 Burkholderia sp. 9779_493 | reverse complement strand
GGCCGAGGCGGCGCGCAGCCAGCCGGTGCCGACGAAGGCGGCAGTCAATCCGATGGCGCGCAGCAACGAGCGTCGATTCATGGCGGTTCCTGTTCGGTATTCGAGGCCGCCTTACATTAGCCTGCCGGCCCACGCGCCGGGTTACGCGGGCGGTTAAGGCTGTTACCGCGTGTCACGGCGGGGGCGAGCCGCCTGTTTTGCTTTCCGATGGCTGACGGATCTCGCCGTGGCGCAGGCGCCGCTCCCTGTTTAGGGGGCGACGCGGACGTTTTAGATGCGGGGTGGCCAATATTTGAGATTGAATTGGGTAAAAATTACCGTTTTCGGGGTGCCGAACCGAATCCGCTTGTTGTTTCTATGCAACCGTCAAGACGATGACATGAAAGAATGATGCGATGAAAGCCTCCAAAAAGCCGTCGTCAAGAAGTCAAAAATAGACGTTAAAACAAATACTTATGACGCGGCCCCACTTTCATTATTTCTAGTTCTGGAAAAGCTTATTTCTTTATTTGCGGATCGCTCCCCTAGGGTACACCCCTAAACTCACGGTTCCCAAACGGGCAACTATCCGGGCGCCGCCAGCAGTACCGATGGCGCTCCCGGGCGGTTGCAGACCGTTTATGAACAAGGTCGCGAGACCTGCCTCTTTTTAGAAGGGAGCTCCACGAATGAACAAGACTCTGATCGTTGCAGCAGCTGCAGCATCGTTCGCTACCGTCGCTCACGCGCAAAGCAGCGTCACGCTGTACGGCGTGCTGGACGCAGGCATCACCTACCAAAGCAACGTCGCCAGCAAGTCGCTGTGGTCGATGGGCTCGGGTATCGACCAGAGCCGTTTCGGCCTGCGTGGTTCGGAAGACCTCGGTGGCGGCCTGAAGGCAATCTTCACGTTGGAAAGCGGCTTCAACATCGGTAACGGCCGTCTGGGCAACAACGGTGGCATGTTCAACCGTCAAGCATTCGTCGGCCTGTCGAGCCAGTACGGCACGGTCACGCTGGGTAAGCAATACGACGCAACGCAAGACTACCTGGCGCCGCTGACGGCAACGGGTTCGTGGGGCGGCACGTACTTCGCTCACCCGCTGAACAACGACCGCCTGAGCACGAACGGTGATGTCGCGCTGAACAACTCGATCAAGTACACGAGCGCTAACTACGCTGGCCTGCAATTCGGCGGCACGTACTCGTTCTCGAACAACCAGAACTTCGGCAACAACCGTGCATACAGCGGCGGCCTGTCGTACCAGTTCCAAGGCCTGAAGCTGGGTGCAGCATACTCGCAAGCAAACCTGGGTGACGGTACCAACGCCAACGGCGCGACGAACATCGCTGCACAAGGCCGTGTCCGTACGTACGGTGCTGCTGCTGGCTACGCATTCGGCCCGGCACAAGTCGGTGCTGCATGGACGCAATCGCGTATCGACAACCGCGCTGCAGGCGTTCCGTCGCTGCGCGCTGACAACTACGAAGTCAACGCAAAGTACAACCTGACGCCGGCTCTCGGCCTGGGTGCTGCTTACACGTACACGAACGCGAAGGTTGATGGTTCGAGCGCACACTGGAACCAGTTCGGTCTGCAAGCTGACTACGCACTGTCGAAGCGCACGGACGTCTACGCACAAGCTGTGTACCAACGTGCTTCGAAGAACGCTGGCGGCGCGTCGATCTACAACGGCGACCTGTCGACGGCTCCGAGCTCGTCGATCAACCAAACCGCAGCAACGGTTGGTCTGCGTCACCGCTTCTAAGCGTGACGGGCGGGGTAACCCGCTTCGCAGCATCAAAAAAGGCGCCTTCGGGCGCCTTTTTTTCGTCTGTTGAACACGATGGCGGCAATCCGGATCGTCCGAATGCAAAAAAGCGAGGCCGGTGCCTCGCTTTTTCCGTTTTGCGCCCGTATCGCGCGGCGCTGGTCGACCGGCGGCTCAGCGCGTGTATTCGCCGTTGGCTTCCGGCTGGAACACGATCGCGGCGACCTTCATCAGCTTTTCGGCGCCGCTCGGCTGCATCACCTTGACCATCTGGCCGCGTTGCGTGCCCAGCAGCGCCATGCCGACGGGCGAGAAGACGTTCAGGCGGCCGAGTTCGAGGTTGGCGGCGTCCGGATAAACGATCGTCCAGGTGGCCTGTTCCTGGGTCGCTTCGTCGAGCAGCGTGATCTGCGAGTTCATCGTGACGACGTTTGCCTTGATGGCGTCGGGCTGAACGATGTCGGCGCGTTCGAGCAGCGTGTCGAGCATCGTCTGGAAGCGCAGATTGTGCTCGGCGTGCTTTTCGAGGCGAGCGACGTCGAGTTCGGTCAGCTGGTAAAGGCGTTGTTTCATGGCAGTTCTCCAAATGATCGGCAGGGGCAGGCGTGGCGTGCCTATGAGGATCGCCCGGAGCCTGTCTAACCTGGCTCCGGGTGGAGACCGAGCGGTCAGATCAGGCGCCGGGCAGGGGCGAGCGGCGCCTGGGCCGTGCGTCGAGCGAGGGGGTGTGCCGGCTGGCCGGCACGCGCGCGCACGCCGGCCGGGCCGGACGGCGAAACCGAAATGGGCGTGAGCGCGTACATGGTGGATGGAATATCGACTGGCGAATAGAACCTTACGATTCTACAACACAACCTTCCGGACAGGTGATCCGGCTGTTGGCCTTTCGTCAGCGATTGTTGTGTAGATGAAGCAAGTTGCAACGACCGTGTCTGGAAACAGTGTGCGATTTTTTCCAAAAATGCAACGCTGTATATTCAAACTAAGGGTTTCCCCTTGGAATGGCGCGCACTACACTGAATTCAATCGCTTCAGACAGTCCTGCCGAGGCGACGTCAAAAGAGAACATATTCCGGAGGTAAATCATGAAGTCGATCATCTACGCAGCCATCGCCGCATCCGTCCTTGCCGCTCCGATTGCATCGTTCGCGCAGTCCGAGCAGGGGTTGACCCGCGCTCAGGTCAAGGCCGAACTCGTGCAACTCGAGCAGAACGGCTACAAGCCGCTGGCGAGCGATTCGCAATATCCGAGCAACATTCAGGCCGCCGAGCAGCGTATCCAGCCGAACCAGCCGATGCTCGCGCAAGCCGACACGAGCGGTTACGGTGCCGTGGCCACGGGGGCCGCGCAAGCCGGCCGTCGCGTGACGCGGGAAGCGCCGAATCCGGTGAACTCGGTCTACTTCGGTAACTGATTGAACGTCCCCGGTCCTGCCCGAGCGCACCGCTGAATTGACGAGACGCGCGCCCGTTGCGCGCGTCGTTCGCCCGCAGGAGCAGAACCTCCGTCGCCGCATGCCGGCGGCTTTCCGCCCAGACGCTGACGCGTTTGGGCCTTTTTTGCTGGGCCGGATCAGGCGGACGTGACGGTGGGCGTGCCGTGGATATAGTGTTCGAGCTGGCTGATCGTGAACTGCTGATCGGCGATCACGCTCTTCACGAGGTCGCCGATCGAGATGAGACCGACCAGCTTGCCGCCGTCGAGCACGGGCAGGTGGCGCATCCGGTGCTCGGTCATCAGCGCCATGCACTCGTCGGTGGATTGTGACGGTTCGACGTAGCGCACCTTTGCCGTCATGATTTCCTCGACGCGGGTGGCTTTCGACGAGCGGTCCTGCAGGACGACCTTGCGCGCGTAGTCGCGCTCGGTGACGATGCCCGCGATGTCGTCGCCGTCGACGACCAGCAGCGCGCCAATGCCCTTTTCGGCCATCAGCTTGATGGCGTCGTAGACGAAGTCGCTCTTCGTGACGGTGTAGATGGTGCGGCCCGAATCCGGCTTGGCCTTGAGAATTTGCGCGACAGTCGTGCTCATTCGCTTTCTCCGTGTGCAGGTCGATGCAGGGCAGGCGGGGCGTGATGCGCGTCACCCGGTGAGCCCAGTATAGCCGGGCGGGCGGCGGCAGTCGCGTGACGTTTCCAGATTAGCGGTAAACTCCCGTCACGCACCATCCACACAACTCCTACATTCCTGAACGTTTCGATTGAATTCATGATGTCTTCGCGTCCCCAATCGCCCACGCCGGGCAATGGCCAGGCCGACGAGTGCGTGACGCTCGTCGCCACGGCGTCGCTGCCTACGCGCTACGGTACGTTCACGTCATACGCGTTTCGCGTATCGGGCAGCGATGCCGAACATCTCGCGCTCGTGATGGGCGACGTGACGGGCGAGCAGTCCGTGCTGACCCGGCTGCATTCCGAATGCCTGACCGGTGACGTGTTCGGCTCGTACCGCTGCGACTGCGGCGAGCAACTCGATCTCGCATTGCGTTACATCGCGGCCGAAGACCGCGGCGTGCTGCTGTATCTGCGCGGCCATGAAGGCCGCGGCATCGGTCTGAGCAACAAGATCCGCGCGTATGCGTTGCAGGAGCAGGGGCGCGACACCGTCGAGGCGAACCTCGATCTCGGCCTGCCCGACGACGCCCGCGAGTACGACTCGGCCGCTGCGATCCTGCGCATCCTCGGTGTGACGTCGGTGCGGCTGATGAGCAACAATCCGAAGAAATTCGACACGCTCGTGAAGCATGGCATTCCCGTCTGCGAACGCGTGGCGCTTGCGGTGCCCGTGCGCGAGGAAAACGAGCGTTATATCCGCACGAAGCAGACGAAGTTCGGGCATTACTTCGAGGAGAACGAGTAACCCGAGCGGGCGGCGCTAGCGCTCGTTTCTCGTCAGCAATTCTTCCGATCGTCGCTGGTACAAGCGACGATCGCGACTTCCTTCCCCTCATGCGTTCCAGTGCCGCGCTTGTGGCGTCATCTGCATTGAGTCCACAGTCGTCCTTCCGTACTCCCGTAACGATCACGCCATCGAATCGATATCGAACGTCTGACGCTGCATCGTTGGCGACCGGCGAGTGCGGATGTGCTACCACCGGCGGCAACCACCCCGCCGTGTAACGGCTCACGCACGTCAGCCCATCAGCGCCACGTACCGTTCTGCAACACGATCCGGTAACCGTCTGCATCCTCGAAGGTCTGGCCGGAAATTTCCCAGTACGGATTGAACGACGTCACGGGCATGAAGCCGTGTGCGGTCGCGCGCTCGCAGGCGGCTTCCCATTTCGGCCGATCGGGCAGGTAGAACACGATCAAATCCTCGGGCGTCGGCGACGGCGCGATCGGATGGTCGGGGCAGTGTGTGAACTCGAAGTGATAGTCGAGGCCTTCGCGGCCGAGCATTACGCCGGAAAAGCCGTCGTGATCGTCGAAGCGCGCCAGTACCGACAGATCGAGGCCGTCGCGATACATGCGTTCGGTGCGGGCGAGGTTGTTGACCGGGCGGGCAATGCGCAGATGGGCGTGCAAGATGACCTCGACGGGAAGTGGCTGGCCGGTCAATGATAAGCCGGCCGATCGCGATTGGGCGAGGCGAGCGGATCGTGTTTCGGGCGATACTGGCTGTATCGAACGATATCGATTCGGCCCGGCCAAACGAATCGAATTGTGCTGAGCCTCGTCTCGCGAAAGAAAACATGACGCATTTCGATCGAGTGTGCGCACTCCGCATCGCAGCGGCTACCCATCAACAAGACCTTCGCATTCATGCGATCGGCGGCGCTTGCCGCACGACGTGCGGGCACGCGCATGCCGGTAGGGAACTGACGAATGGGTAAGCCCGATCTGCGCCGGCCGGTTGCCGGACCTTACCGCCAGTCGCGATGGGCAGCCGGGCTGGAGGCCGCGTTCGGATGGGTGGCAAAGGGGACGTTGGTGCTGGCCGGTCTGGCGATGGTCGCGTTGGCGGCGCTGACGGGCGAAGTCGGTGCCCTGACGGACCTGCCGACGACCAGAAAGGGCTGGTTGTACCTGCTGCTGATCCTGGTCGTCACGGTCGCGCGGATATTTGCGGTGCGTTACTACTGGCTACGCCCGGCCACCTTGGGTCCGGCGGGCTAGTCGCGCGCAGGAGGTGATGTGGCCCCGCAAACTGTTCAGGCAATAAAAAAGCCCGCTGCTGGAGCGGGCTGAATCCATGTTTGGAGACATGGAGGAGACAGACGTAAATTTAAGGGAAAACCCGGACGTTTGCAAGCGCTCGTTGTATCGGCACAACTTGCCGCCGCGCAACCCGCCTGGTGGCGGCCCGCGGCATGGCCGCATTCACATGCCGCCGGCCCGCGCATGCGCGGCAAACGCGCCAAACCGCTCTTGCGCGACGGGCAGCGCGTATTTGCTGCGCATCTCCGTCTCGATCCATGCACATGCCTCGCGCGCGCAGTCGGTCAATGCGTGTCGCGTCGCATGCCCGTCGATGTCGTAGACGAAACGCACGCCGACCTCGTCATCGTCAACCTGTCGTTCGAGCTGATTGAGCTGCAGTTGCGGCCCGTGCTGTTGCGACAACGCGCGCAGTTCATCGAAGTGATATTCGAGCCAGTCCGCGAAGAACAGCGCGTCGCTGTGGCAGGGCAGGCGGAAAGCCGCGCTGCGCGACGGGCGCGCCGCGGTTTCGCCGGCCGCCGCATGCGGTTCGCCGTCGATGGGAACGGGCAGATCGACCGGCGCGAGCGGGTGCCGAATTCGCCGGTACGGCTCGCGATCGCGCAACGCGTGCCACAGCAATTCGTCACCGGCGGCGCCGGACGGCTGCATCGTCAAGTCGTGGCGGCCGTCGCCGGTCGCGGCGATGTCGCGGATCACGAGGCGCAGCGAGCACAGCGGCTCGTCCGCGACCAGCAGGGTTGCCGGGCGCGGCAGCCCGCACACGAGCGGTGCGGCGCCGGCGGCACGAAACACGAGCCCGCGGCGGTCGAGCCGCACGAGCGGCAACGGCCTGGGAAACGACGGATAGGCGACCGAGACGCGGGCGCCGCTGGCGCTCGTCAACCCGGGCATCATCGCGCGAAAGACCTGTGACTGGTCCACGTTGGTTCTCCTTCGTTACGATGCCGCCCCGGACGGAAACGCGCGTTCCGGCTCAGGCGGCGATAGCTTGCCGGGCGGCCTGCCCCGGCTCGATTCCTAGTGCAGCAAACGTTTGCGGATCGATGTCGATCCAGCACGCGACCACCAGACGCCCATCTACCTGCTTCGGCGGGCCTGCGCGGTGCGCGTGTATGCCGATCCGGCGGAACAGCCGCTCCATGCTCGCGAACGTCACGCCGATCAACTGCCGCGCCCCGAGCTGGGCCGCGCATTCGACGACGGCCGCGAGCATCGGCCGCACGGCCCATTCGGCGTTGCCCGGGCCGCCTTCGTCGTCGGTCGCCGCGAATCGCGACAATTCCCAGACGGCGGCCGATTGCGGCAGCGGCATGTCCTCGGCGACCAGGTCGGCGAACAGCGACTTCAGCAGATACGGGCGCGTCGTCGGCAGCAGGCGCGCACATCCGCACATGTCGCCGTCGGCGTTTCGCGCGAACACGTAGACGGTATCGTCGCGATCGAACTGGTCACGCTCGAAACTTTCGTTCGCCGACGGGAGCGCCCAACCGAGCTGCTCGACGAACACGCGGCGCCGATAGCGCCCGAGATCCGCCGCGAGTTCGTGTGGCAACCGCCCTTCCTCGTGAACGAAGGTCTGCATGGATGTCCTCGGATCTGTGCTTTTGTATGCGTGCATTACAGCGCGCGGCACGAGGAGCCTGTAACTGGTAACTCTTACAGGGTGACGGCGTAAAGACGCCATTCGGGACGTGGTAACGGTTTCTTGATCAACGGGATTGAAAACCGCGCCGCTTTTGCTTATAAAGAGCGCCAGTCTTGCAAAATCGTCAGAGGAATGCGCGGCCGGTTGTCACTGGAGCGTCGGACCGGCATGATAGGCGTCGTTGTGCCCGAGCAGGGCCGACGCGACCGCGGCGGGCCAGTCGAGGGCGGCGAGCCGTGCGGCGAGCGCGGCGGCCGTGCGCAACATGCCGATGTCGGCGCCCTTGGCGTCGATGGCCATCACGTTGCTGCGAACGTCGCCGCCCGCGATCACCAACGTGCCCGTCGCGCGTTCGAGGTACCAGTCCCAGCCGACCGTCACGTAGGCGACGCCGGCACCGGCCGTGCGATGCCATTCGGTATAGCCGGCGAGGCGGGCGTCGATCGCGTTGTCGCGCAGTTCGGCCAGCAGCGACGGATCGAGGCCGCTCGCGACATGGTCGAGCACGAGTGCGGCCAGTGCGCCTTCTGACAGGCGTACGTAGCCGTCCGGGGACGGGCCGGGGACAGGGTGCAGCAAGGGTGAAGTCATGCGCGGAATGTATCAGCCTCGAACGGGTACTGAAACCTGACAAGTATGACAGCGTGACGTTGTCGGAGAAAGAATGGAACTGCGCTGGCAGGATGCCTACCAACAATTCAGCGCCGCGGAGGACGAGCAGCAGCTCTTCCAGCGGATCGCCGCCTATTCCAAGCGGCTCGGATTCGAATACTGCTGTTACGGCATTCGCGTACCGCTGCCCGTTTCGAAGCCGGCCGTCGCCATCTTCGATACCTATCCGGACGGCTGGATGGCGCACTACCAGGCGCAGAACTACATCGAGATCGATTCGACGGTTCGTGACGGCGCGCTCAGCACCAACATGATCGTGTGGCCGGACGTCGACCGGATCGATCCGTGCCCGCTGTGGCAGGACGCGCGCGATTTCGGATTGTCGGTGGGCGTCGCGCAGTCGAGCTGGGCGGCGCGCGGCGCGTTCGGGCTGCTGAGCATCGCCCGCCATGCCGACCGGCTGACGCCGGCCGAGATCAACATGCTGACGCTGCAGACCAACTGGCTCGCAAACCTGTCGCATTCGCTGATGAGCCGCTTCATGGTGCCGAAGTTGTCGCCGGCGGCGGGCGTCACGCTGACCGCGCGCGAGCGCGAGGTGCTGTGCTGGACGGCCGAGGGCAAGACCGCGTGCGAAATCGGCCAGATCCTCAGCATCTCGGAGCGGACGGTCAACTTCCACGTGAACAACATCCTCGAGAAGCTCGGCGCGACCAACAAGGTCCAGGCGGTCGTCAAGGCGATCTCGGCCGGGCTCATCGAAGCACCCTGACGCAACGCAACGGCGGCGCCGGATGCGGCGGCCGCCACGCGGCTCACTCCATCATCGGCTCCGCTTCCTTCGCGGTCCAGCTCACGCTGGAAATGCTTTTCTCCATGCTCATCCGGCTCGCGATCTGCTCGAGCTTCTGCTGATCCTTCGGATGCAGCTTCAGCGTCGCGGTCACCTTCAGCCGGTCCGGCTGGTCGGGCACGTCCTCGCTCGTGAGGCTCTGGAACGACAGCGGCTTCGCATACATCGCGTTCGACAGCAGCGTGCGGATGTGCACTTCGTCGGCGGCGAGGCAAATCACGGTGATCTGGTATTCGCGCACGAGGTCGGCGTTCGAGACGGGCGTCGCGTTGATGGCCTGGCTGACGCCGCGCAGCACCGTATTGGTGAGCAGCACGACACCCGTGCCGGCGAGCGCGGGCACGTAGTGACCGGAGCCGGCCAGCACGCCGACGGCGGCCGAGCACCACAGCGTCGCGGCCGTGTTGATGCCCTGGATCGAACCCTTGTCGCGCATGATCACGCCGCCGCCGAGAAAGCCGACGCCCGACACGACGTACGCGGCGATCTGCGTGACGCCCGCGACGCCGTTGCCGGTCAGCACGCCGAGCGTGACGAACAGGCATGCGCCGCTCGCGACGAGCGTGATGGTGCGCAGGCCGGCCGTGCGCTGGCGCATCTGGCGCTCGAGGCCGATGGCGACGCCGCAGGCGAACGCGGTGAAAAGACGGAGTGCGAAATCGAAAGTCATGGTTGTCCTGCCGTGCAAGAAGCGCATGCCGGCGCGCGTCGCCGCGGCGCAAGGCCGAACGCGACGCGGCGATAGCCGTCATCGCGCGGTACTGTACCGCGCGAATGCGTCATTCAGTGTGAAACGGGGTGAGCGTGCGGCTCGCGGAACGCGAGCCGTGGCAGGAGAACTGCGGCGGACAGGCGTTCAGGCGGCAAGCGGCGCACGCAACGGAGTGCTGCAACTGTCCACGATGGTTCCTGAAGGAAGAATGGGCGGCATTCTAGTGGGCGGCGCGCGCCTGCGTCAACCGCCTGGCGGCGGCGCTACTGCGCCGCGCCGATCGTGCCCGTCGCGAGCGCGAGCGCGGCGGCGGCCGACAATGCGCCGGCATAGCTGTCGACTTCCGCGTTGCGCGCGGCGAGCAACTGGCTTTGCGCGATCGTCGCGTCGGTGACCGAGCCGACGCCGTTCCGGTACGCGGTCAGCGCCGCGTCGTAGCTGGTTTGCGCGGCATCGACGAGCGCCTTCGCGGCGTCGTGCGACGCCAGGCTCGTCTGCACCGCGTTCTGCGCGGCGACGACCTGGCGCACCGCTTCCTCCTTGGTCCGCGTGAGGCGCGCGGACGCGCTTTGCGCGTCGTTGCGCGCCTGCATCAGCACGGCCGAGCGCAGGCCGCCGTCGTACAGCGGAATCGTCACGCCGAGGAACACGCCGCCGCCGTAGCGGCTGCCGTTCAGGTTGACGGTCGGCGCCTGGTCGCCGATCGCGGGCAGCGCGGAGATGGCCGTGCCGCCGCTCGCATACGACGTCGACGCGGACAGGAAGATCTTCGGCATGAACGCGGCTTCCGCTGCCTTGATCTTCGCGCGATTGGCCTTTTCGACCGCGAACGCGCCCTGCAGGTCGGGCCGGCGTGCGATCGCGTCCGACACGATCGCGTCGACCGACGAGCCGAGCGCAGGCGGCAGCGGCCGCTTCGGCAGCGCGGCGATCGTCGGCTTCGACAGCGGCGAGATGCCGAGCGCGGAGACGAGCGCGAGGTAGCCGTCGCTCTCGGCGCCGTTCGCCTGCACGAGCGCGAGGTTCGCCTGCGCGCGGTTCTGCGTCGCCTGCGCGAGCTCGACGACCGTGCCGACGCCGTGCTTGAGCCGCGCGCGGGACGCCGCGAGGATCGCGTCCGCGTTCGCGAGGCCCTGTTGCGCGCTCAGCGCGCGCGCGCGGGCGGCTTCGTAGCGGTAGTACGAGACGGTCACGTCGTGGATCACCTGCTGGTGCACGGCCGTGAACGCGACGTTCGACGCGATCGACGCCTGTTCGGCCGCTTCGACGCGGGCCGCGCGGCCGCCGAAATCGAACAGCAGCCATTGCAGCGACAGCGCCGAAATCGTGCCGTGCACGGTGGTGTTGCTCGACGAATCGCCGAGGATCGTCGACGTCGAGCCGTGGTTCGCCTGGTACGCGCCCATTGCCGTCGCGGACAGGCGCGGCAGATAGGCGGACTTGGCGAGGCCGACCGCGAGCGCCGCGTTGCGCGCGTCGTTCCAGGCGATGCGGGTCAGCGGGTTCGCCGATTCGGCGAGATCGATCAGCTCGGGCAGCGTGTACGCGTGCGCGGCATCGAGCGCGGCCGGCGCCGACACCGACGCGAGCGCCGGCGACGCAGGCAGCGTGTAGTCGTGCGCACCTTGCGTGGATGCGCGCGGTGGCGCCGCCACGATGTCGCCCGCCGCCGACGTTTGCGGCTGCCACGGGCGGTCGGGCGCCGCCGGCGCCAGATCGATCGACGACGTCGCGCAGCCGGCCAGCGCGACGGCGGTCGCGAGCGCGGCGGCGGCGATCGAGGCGGCCGGTGGTTCAGGTACGCGCATGAGGGGCAGGCTCCTTCGGTGTGGCTTGACGGGCGGCGTCGGCGATCCGCGCGAGCCGCGTGTCGATCAGGTTCAGCAGCGCGTCGCGCGCGGGGTCGGCGGGGGCGGCGGCGCTCGACGGTGGCGCCGGGGCAGGCGTGCGGGGCGTCGTTTCGTCGTCGCCCGGGGCAGTGACGCGCGAGAGTTGCGCGCCGATCGCCGCGTCGCCCGGCTTGCGTTCGGCGAGCAGGAACAGCGGGCCTTCGAGCGCGCCGAGTTCCGCGAGCGCGCGTCGCCGCGTGGCCAGCCACGTCGCGGCCGGCCGCACCCACGACGGTTCGTAGTGGATCAGGCCGAGCTCCTGCGAGATCGCGCCGTGACGGGCGAACGCGTCGGCGGCCAGCGCGCGCCGTTCGGCCGGCTGCGCGATCTGCGTCACGCGCCGCCACTGGTCGAGCAGCGCCGCGAGCGCCGTGTCGATCTGCTTGCCGATGCTGACCGGCCAGATGCGCGTGAACACGAGATACACGACCACGTTGCCGAGCAGGATGCCGATCGTGCGATCGCGCGCGAGCGTCAGGTCGAAGCCGGGGCCCGCGCCCTGGATCACGCACAGGAAGAACGCGAACGCGACCTGGAAGCCCGCGTACGCGATGCGCGGCGATCCGAACGCGACCCACGCGGACAGCCACGCGCCGACGAAGACGAGCGCCATCAGTTCGCCGATCGACGACAGCGACGGGACGACGAACACGAGCGCGGCGGTGCCGATCAGCGCGCCGACGATGCAGCCGGCGATGCGCAGCGTGAGCTTCTCGACCGTTTCGGCCGTCGAGCCGAGCGACACCATGTAGCAGGTGATGAAGCAGGTATGGATGCCCGACCAGTCGAGTTGCGAGTACAGCAGGTAGCAGAACATCGCCGCGACCGTCGTCTTCAGCGCATAGCGGATATGGTCGGGATTGGTGCGCGCGTCCGGCAGGAAGAAGCCGCCGCGCGGCGCGGGCGGTGCCGCGGGTGCGGCCGGTTGGCCGGCGGCGCGCGCGTCGGCGGTATCGGCCGGCGCGGCCGCCGTGTCGATCGCGGGCGGTTCCGCGAACCGCGTGATCGCGGTGTGCAGGTCCGTCGCGACGACGCGTGCGAGCGGCGGCAGCGCATCGGCGGCTGGCAGCGCGAGCGTCACGTCGACCGGATAGCCGCCCCGTTCGAGGATCGCGGCCATCTCGTCGAGCGTCGTCGCGATCGGCGTGACGAATGCGTCGGGCAGCCGCGCCTGCGGTTCGCGATCCGGGAGCGCCACCGCCACGAGCAGTGCGGTGCTCGACGCGACGGCCTGCCGCAACGCGACGACATCCGCGCCCGACGACGAGCCTTCGAGCTTCGACAGCTTGAGCCACGTGAGCAATGGCTTGTCGCCTTCGCGCAGGCTGGCATCGAACCCGGCGCGCGCGTCGTCGTCGCCGCGCAGCCGCCGCGCGGCGAGCCGCAGCCGCTTCGCGAGCTGCGCGTGCGCGAGCTTGCGCGGCGACGGCGCGATCAGCAGGTTGACGACGATCGCGACGCCGACCGGGATCGCGACCATCAGCCAGGCATAGAGCAGCGCGCGCGTCGCGGCTTCGCCGACCGGCGCGAGGCCCAGCTGGTCGAGCCCGAAACCGACGATCATCGCGAGGATCGCGCCGACGGGGCGCAGCTTGCTGGCGGACGTCAGGTAGAGCAGCCCGACCGACAGCACGGCCATGCACGCGACGCGCAGCACCGAATACTCGATGCTGAAGATCGCGACGCCGATCACGAGCGCGATCACGATCGTGACGAGCAACAGCATCGCGACCGCGAGCACGGCGCTCGTCACGCGATCGGCGCGGTTCAGGAAGAACACGACGTACGCGGAAATCGCGGCTTCGGGCGTGCCGTACCCGCTCGTCACGAGCACGACGAGCGCGCAGATCAGCGCGACGCGCACGGCCATGGCCGCGCGTCCCGGAAACGGCGCGAGCAGCCGCAGGACTTCGCGCGGGCCCGGCGAGCGGACGTCAGCGGCAGGCCGAGCCATGCCGGACCTCGACGATCGCGCTCGCGCCGACACGCACGAGCTTGCCGTCGGGTTCGTCGAGCTTCACGCGCACCGGGAAGCGCTGCGCGACATGCACCCAGTTCACCGAGCGCTGCACGATCGGCAGCGAGCGCGGCAGGTTGATGCGGTCGCTGTCCGCAATGCCGGCGCCGATGCCGACGACCTTGCCGGTCATCGGGCGGTCGCGGTCGATCATCGAATAGACGGTCGCGCAGTCGCCGACGGCGATGCGGTTCAGCGACGTCTCGCGGAAATTGCCGACCGCGAACCATTCGCTCGCGTCGATCAGCGTGAAGATCGACTGGTTCGGCGCGAGGGTTTCGCCGGGAAGCACGCTCAGGCCCGTCACGAGCCCGTCGTGCGGCGCACGCACGACCGTATCGTCGAGCGCATGCTGCGCGCGGGCCAGCGCGGCTTCGCGCGCATGCAGCGTCGCGATCGCGTCGGCGTCGTCGCCGATCGTCTGCGCGGACGCGCGCTGCTGCTCCTGCGCCTGCGCGAGCGACACGGCCGCGTCGCGCTGGCGCACCTTCGCCTGATCGAACTGCTGCGCGCTGACGTAGCCCTGCGCGGCGAGCGGCGCGAGCCGGTTCACGTCGCGCGTCGCGAGATCGTGGTTCTGCGTCGCGCGCTTGACCTGCTCGGCGGCGACGGACGCATTCGAGCGCTCGCCGATCAGCGAACGGCGGCGCGTGTCGAGCGACGCGCGCGCGAGTTCGAGATCGGCCTGCGCCTGCGCGACGGTCAGCCGGTACGGCACGGGATCGATCACGTACAGCAGGTCGCCTTTCGCGACGCGCTGGTTTTCATGCACGGCGAGCTGCACGATGCGGCCGCCGACCGGCGACGCGACGTGCACGACGTCGGCGTCGATCGACGCGTCGTCGGTGGACGGGTAGGCCGTCGTGCGGTGGTACGCGTACGCGAGCGCCGCGATGCCGAGCGCGACGATCGCGAGCGCGATCACGCGGCCTTTGACGGAGGGGCGGGCGATGCCGGCGGCCTTCATGCAAACGGCCCCGTGCCGGTGAGCCAGACGATCACGGCGATCACGAGCCCGATCGCGGTGCAGACGGCGAGCTGGTAAGGCACCGTCGCGGCCCAGCCGGTCGCGACGAACACGCGGTGCGCGACGATCGCGCCGACGATGCCGACGATCGCGCTGACGAGCCACAGCGGGAAGTACGCGCCGAACAGCACGTAGGACGGTGCGCCGCGCGATGCGCAGCCCGCGAGTGGCAGGGCGGGCGCCAGGACGGCGGCGATGCGCAGGGGCGCGCGCGGCGTTGTTTTTCTCATGGGGTGACGAGCTCGACGTTGGGGGTGGATGCCGGGCGCGGCGCAATGCGGATCGTCGCGACCGGCCGGGCCGCGACGACGATTCCAGGATACGGAGCCGATCATAAATCAGCGCGATGCGGACCGCCAGCGATCCGGCACGCGTTTGCGGCATGGGCCGAGGCCGGCGGTGGCCGCGCCGTCGGTCATGCCGGACGGTCCGGCCGCGTGTCGGCAGCGACGGCCGGAACGCCGCGATTTTGCCAGCCCAAGCTCGCGTAGGGTTGCTAACGGACTGTAAAGGATCGTCAGACGACATCACGCAGCGGAATTTGCGATGCCGACGCAGCGGAATCGGCGCGTAACACGCCGATTGCCCGTCGAACGCATGCGAATCCGCTCAGTCGGGCTGACCGCGCGCGTCCTCGACGAGCAGGTCGACGAGATCGCGCGCGAAGCGCGGCAGCGCATCGAGATCGGCGACGCAGATCTGCAACTGGCGCTCGGCCCAGTCGTCTTCGAGCGCGACGAGACGCAGCGCCATCGTCTTCGCATGACGGCGCGCGGTGCCTTCGGGCAGCACGCCGACGCCGACGTTCGCCTCGATCATCCGGCACGCGGTCTCGAAGTTGCTGACCTGGATGCGCCAGCGCAGCGTGCGCTGCACG
Source organism: Burkholderia sp. 9779_493 (assembly GCF_015712215.1). NCBI lineage: Bacteria > Pseudomonadati > Pseudomonadota > Betaproteobacteria > Burkholderiales > Burkholderiaceae > Burkholderia > Burkholderia sp. 9779_493. The sequence goes on along the minus strand of NZ_JACCQA010000003.1, from coordinate 310,177 downwards.
TCGGCGGCCGCGCGTTTCAGGAACGCGTGGATCGCGCTCGCTTCGGGCAGGCCGATGAAGTCGTGGTCGAGCGTCGCGACGAACGGCGTCGATGCCAGGCCGGCGAGCGGATGCCCGAGCGCGGTCGCGAGCACGAGGCGGTCGCGCCGGTACGGCATCGCCTGCAGCCCGTCGGTGCGCACGTCGCCGGCGACGATGCCGATGTCGATCATGCCTTCCTGCACCGCGCGCACGATGTCGGGACTCAGCCGCTCCTGCATGTCGATCGTCACGTCCGGATGGTCGACGAGATAGTGTCGCAGCACGCCCGGCAGGAACTCGCTCATCGCCGTGGTGTTCGCGAACACGCGCACGTGGCCTTTCACGCCCGATGCATATTCCTGCAGGTCGCCGGTCAGTTGCTCGAGCTGGCGCAGCACGCGGCGCGCATGCGCGAGCAGCGTCTCGCCCGGCGCGGTCAGCGTGACGCCCTGGCTCGTGCGGCTCAGCAGCTTCACGCCGACCTGTTCCTCGAGGTGCTTGATGCGCGTGCTGGCGGCCGGCACCGACAGGTGCGCGCGTTCGGCGCCGCGCGTCAGGCTGTTCGCTTCCGCGATGTGCGTGAAAAGTTTGAGGTCGACGAGATCGAAGCGCATGGATCTGGCAGCGGGAGGATGGCCGATTATCGCGCGAAGCCGCACGGCGCGGCACCGTGAGGCGCGACCCGTCGTCGCGACCGGGATCTGTGTACCATCGTGCGTAGGGCGCGACGCGCCGCACCGGGCATCGCGGCCCGTGCGACGCAGGTCGTGGAAGCGGTCGTGCAACGAAGGTGAACGTTTCATGCGAAGTTTCTTTGTCCGGTTCATTGCAATCGGCGTGCTGTTCCATCTGTATGTCGGGATGCGCATCATTCCCGATGCGTTCGCGTCGCCGCTCGCACGGACGATCGCGGCGCTCGTGCTGGCGAGTTTCGTCGTGTTGATCCCGGTCGGCATGTTCTCGCGCCGCTTCGACGAAGGCTGGGCCGCGACGCTGGTCGGCTGGGCCAGCGCGCTCGCGATGGGCTTCTTCTCGTCGCTGCTGGTGCTGACGTTCGTGCGCGACATCGTGCTGCTCGGCGTGCTCGCGTGGCGCCATCTCGGACATGACGGCGCATGGAGCGGCGCCGCGCCCGACACGGCGCTCGGCGTGCTGGCGGCCGCGGTGCTCGTGACCGCGATCGGGTTCGTCGGCGCGCGCCGCACGGCGGCGGTCAAGCGCGTGTCGATTCCGATTGCCGGGCTGCCGGCCGCGCTGGACGGGCTGACGATCGTGCAACTGTCCGACATTCACGTCGGGCCGACGATCAAGCGGCCTTATATCGAACGGATCGTGCGCGCGGTCAATGCGCTCGACGCCGACCTGGTGGCCGTGACGGGCGATGTGGTGGACGGCTCCGTCAAGCGCCTGCGCGAACACACGGCGCCGCTCGGCCAGATGCGCTCGCGGCACGGCACCTTCCTCGTGACGGGCAACCACGAGTACTACGCAGGCGCGCATGCGTGGATCGACGAATTTCGCCGTATCGGGCTGACGGTGCTGCTGAACGAACACGTGCTGATCGAGCGCGGCGGCGCGCGCGCGGTGCTGGCGGGCGTGACCGACTTCACGGCGGGGGGCTTCGATCCCGCGCATCGCAGCGACCCCGCGCAGGCGCTGGCGGGTGCGCCGCGCGACGTCGGCACGAAGATCCTGCTCGCGCACCAGCCGCGCAGCGCGGAGGCGGCGAACCGCGCGGGCTTTACCGTGCAGTTGTCGGGGCATACGCATGGCGGCCAGTTCCTGCCGTGGCCGCCGTTCGTGCGGTTGCAGCAGCCGGTGATCGGCGGGCTGAACCGCTTCGGCGACATGTGGCTGTATACGAGCCGCGGCACGGGCTACTGGGGGCCGCCGAACCGCTTCGGCGTGCCGTCCGAGATCACGCTGATCCGGCTGACGCGCGGCTAGCGGAGGGCCGCGAGGCGAGACGCGTGCACCGCGGGGCGCGGCCGCGTTCTTTTCTTTCCACGTCGAATGACGGCGCATGGCGGCGCGCGGCGCCGTTGGCTAGTATGCAGGCATGCCTCGTTCGTTCCTCGCCCGTTCCTGCCGACATGTCGACGCCCGATCTTTTCGCTGATACGCCCGCGCCAGACGTGGACTGGTACCCGGACTGGCTTGCGCCGCCCGAAGCCGACCGCGCGCTGGCCACGCTGATCGACGAGGTCGCGTGGCGGCAGGACACGATCCGCACGCCGCGCGGACGCATTCCGTTGCCGCGGCTCACCGCGTGGCAGGGCGAACCGGATGCCGTGTACGTCTATTCGGGCATCCGCAACGTGCCGCAGCCATGGACGCCGGGCGTGCTTGCGCTCAAGCATGCAGTCGAGGCGACGTGCGGCGTGCGTTTCAACAGCGTGCTGCTCAATCGCTATCGCAACGGGCTGGACAGCCTCGGCTGGCACGCGGACAACGAACCCGAACTCGGCGACGCGCCGGTGATCGCGTCCGTGAGCCTCGGCGCGATGCGGATGTTCGATCTTCGCCATCGCACGACTGGCGCCACGCACGCGTACCGCCTCGTGCATGGCAGCCTGCTCGTGATGCGCGGCCGCACGCAGGCCGAATGGCAGCATCGCGTGCCGAAGGCGCCGGGCGTGCAGGGCGAACGCATCAACCTGACGTTCCGGCGCGTGTCGATGGCGGCCGAATAGATCGCGCCCCGTTTCGGTGATCCACGAAAGGCCAATGCAAGCAATTGGCCGCGCGTGCGGCACGTTGCCGCACGAACGCAAGGCGGGGCGGCCCGACGTGGCGCTCAGGCCCGTCCCGCAAGGCTTACAGATGGATTCGATCGACCGCCCGGTTCCGATAGGTGAGTGAAACCTCTGATGGTGCGTCGCAACAATTATTGACTAGACTGTGGAATGGCAGAAACGCGTCGGCAGACCGGCGCGCCCCTTTCGACATGCCTCCGTGCGCTGCCGATGCAGCGCGCAACGGGGCAGGAGCAAAACGCGTGACCGTACTCGACCCTTCCTTCGAACCCTCGCTGCACGTCTTCGAGCAAGACGGCGGATGGCAATGGGCGCTGACGGTGAAGCGGGCGACCGGCGTCGGCGTGAAAGTCGTGGCGTTCAGCCGCGAAGGCTTTCGCGGCGAAGCCGAGGCATACGCCGCCGGCCAGCTTGCCCGCGCCGAATATGACGACGCCGTGACGGCCTGACGCCGTCGCGGCGATCCCGCGCGGGGATCGTCTTCCTCGGTGCCGTCCGTTTCCGGACGGTGCTTTCCCGACCGTTTTCCGTTTTCGTTTTTCGCTGCGCGAGGCGATCGTCTGCCGGCGTTCGTCGCGCCAAATGATCCGTGCCGTTCGATGCTCGGGCATCGCGCCGACGATGCGACATGCGTGGCGCAAGCCCGCACGCGGACTCGCGGCATCCGAGTCAACGCGAACCACGCATGGTGCGAGCGCGGCTGGAAAATGCCGAGCCATATCGTAATAAGATATGAAGTTATCGCACCGGCGGGACGACGACGTCCCGCTTCCCTGAAAGGAGCTATCCGTGCAGCTGACCCAGTTAGGCGGGCATGTCGCCCAATCCGGCATCGCCGAACGGCAAAAACACGCGCAGGCGCTGATGTTCGGGATGGCGAACATCGACGAATACGTATCCCGCGGCGTCTGCTACGACGCCGCGGCCTATGTCCGCTATCTGCTGCGTGCCGACGCGCTGATCGCGCCCGATGCGCTGCTCGATACGGCCGGTCAATCGTGGAGGACGCGGTTCAACTTCGAAACCGGTGATCAGTGGGACGGGCGCGCGAGCATTCCGGCGGGCACCGCGGTCGGCTTCGCGCGCGGCGGCAATGTCTTTCATGCGGCGATTGCGGTCGGCGGCACCCGGATTCGCGCGATCAACGGCGGGCTGCTGGGCGCCGGATGGATGAATCCGGTCGACCTTGCACGGGCGCTGCAGCCGGATCCGGCCGGGGGTTTTACGTACGATCGCACGACCATTCGCGTCCATCTGTCGCGCCTGTAGGCGGGTCGGCATCCCGTCTCCCGCTCCGGCCACCGTGGCCCGGGCGCGCCGCGCGGCCGCCTTCCCGCCGTTCGGCGATTTCCGCATGGCGTCGCGCCGTCCAACGCTGCTATCCTCTCGACCTTGAATGACGCGTCATGGCGGCGTGGCCGCGCATGCTGCAGCGCGGCGCCGCGCGCCGGTGCGAGCCGGGGCGCGCACTGAGGTAGCATGACCGAATATCCACGACGATCGATGACCCGTTTCGTGACCGATTTCCTTCCGTCCATGTCCACATGGTCAAGACAACGATGAGCGATGCACCCGATCCGGCGGTGCCTGGCGACGACGAGTCGTCGGGCGGCGCTTCGTCCTATCTGGTGCCGGGGCTCGAACGCGGGCTGCGGATCCTCGCCGAATTCTCCGCGCGCGAGCCGGTGCTCGGCGCGCCCGAACTGTCGAAGCGCATCGGCATTCCGCGCACGACCACGTTCCGCCTGCTGCAGACGCTCGAGGCGCTCGGTTTCCTCGAACGCGTGAACGGCGACCGCTATTTCCGGCTCGGCGTCGGCGTGCTGCGGCTCGGCTTCGAATACCTGAATTCGCTCGAACTGACCGATCTCGGCACGCCCGTGCTCGAGCGGCTGCGCGATTCGACCGGCCTGTCGACGCACCTGCTGATCCGCGACCAGCGTGACGTGGTGTTCGTCGCGAAGGCGCAGAGCAATGCGTCGATGTTCGGTTCGGTGAAGGTGCACGTCGGCACGCGCCTGCCCGCGCATGCGACCGTGCATGGCCACGTGCTGATGGGCGACCTGACGCGCGACGCGCTGCGGCAGCTCTATCCGGAAAAGAAGCTCGAACAGTTCACCGAGCGCACGCCGGGCACCGTCGACGAGCTGTACGAACGCGTGCGTCATTACGCGCGGCTCGGCTATGCGGTCAGCGAGGCAGCGTTCGAGAGCGGCATTTCGGCCGTGACCGCGCCGGTGCGCGATCATTCGGGCTCGATCGTCGCGGCGATCACCGCGACGGTGCCGCGCTCGGAGATCGGCGAGGCCGGCGAGAAGGAGCGGCTCGTCGAAGCCGTGTGCGGTGCGGCGGTCGACCTGTCGCAACGATTGAACTATCGTCCGCTCGAAAGCGACCCGACGTTCGCGCATGCACGCCACAAGGTCGCGATGTTCTGACGCACGTGCATCGATCCGGCCGCGGTGCGCGGCATCGCAAACGACGAGAGCGGCCCGCGGGCCGCTCTCGTCGTTTTCCGGCACCGCACGCGCGGTGCGCAAACCTGCTCAGAACGAGTGATGGATGCCGGTCAGCACGATCACCTGGTTCGCGGTGCTCGACACGCCGGCCGTGAAGAACGCGGCCTTCGCACCGCCCGAACCGTGTTCATAAAGCACGTTCGCATACAGCTGCGTGCGCTTCGACAACGCGTAGATGTCGCCGAGTTCGACCTGCGTCCAGCGGCGGCCGGCCAGCGTCGTGGTCGCCGCGCCGCCCGCGATCGTGTTGAACGCGCTGCTGCGGTAGTTCACACCCGCGTCGTAGCTCTGGAACGTGTCGGAAAACCCGTTCGACTGCATCTTCACGCGCGTGTAGAGGCCGTGCACGAGGAAGTCGCCGATCTGGTACGACGCGCCCGCGCCGATGTTCTCGACCTTGTTCGCAAGGTAACCGTTCGCGGTGTTCTGCCCCTGGAACGATGTGATGCCCGTCTGGCTGATCAGGATCGCGCGGTCGTGCTCGTTCGAGTAGACGGCCGACGCCTTGAACGGCCCGTTCACGTAGTTCAGCGCGACGCCGACCGATTTGCCGGTCGAGAAGTTCGTCGTGTTGCCGAGCGCGAGCGTCGCCGCGGCCGAGAAGCCCGCGAAGGTCGGTGAACGGTACTTGACCGAATTGTTGTACGGCACGTTGCCGGTCGCGGCGAGCCCGTCGATGTTGCCCGGGTGGAACGCAAACCAGCTCATCGCGAGGTACGCCGTGCTGAGCGGATCGAGATAGTCGAACGTCAGCGGCGTCTGGCGGCCGAGCGTCAGCGTGCCGTAGCGCTCCGAACTCAGGCCGACGAACGCCGCGCGGTTCCAGATCGTGTTCGCGGTCGCGAACTGGCCGTTGTTCGTATAGAAGCCGTTTTCCAGCTGGAAGATCGCGGACAGCCCGCCGCCGAGATCTTCCTTGCCCTTCAGGCCCCACCGGTCGGGCTGCGTATTGCCCTGGATCATCGCCCACTTCGCGTGGCCGCCGACGTTGTTCACGTACGCGACCCCCGCATCCATGCTGCCGTACAGCACCACGCTGCTCTGCGCCCACGCGCCCGACGCGGCGCCCATTCCGATGACTGCCGCTGCTACCGCATGCTTGACCATTTTGTCTCCTGACTCTCCAACCTGATGAATACGTGTCGTGACGGCCTGCGCGGGGACGGCCGGCCGTCGCGCATGTTCATCGCCGCATGGGCATTCGTATGTTCCATATAAGGAACAATGTGCCTTTGATGGAATGGAGTATAGAGGCGCTGAGCGCCGGATCAAAAATAAATTTTTCGGGACGGATGGGCGCGGTGCCGACGCCCGGCAACCCGGCGAGATGTCTCGAAAAAGCCGATAAATCCCCGTCGAATAACAAAAAATTACATTCGATCAGGTAGGCGAAAGGGTGCGTCGACCTGACGGTCGGTGTTTTCCCTAGGACATGCAGCTTTTTGTTTTACTCGTGGAAAGTCGCTCCTATAATCACCATCCATAAACTGCTGTTCCGGATATGGAACAAATCGGAACAAACCGAGAGTCGATCAGAAGGAAGGGTGTGAGATGTCTGAACAATGGATTTGCGCCGGTCACGCCGGCGCGCTGTCGGAAGACACGCCGATCGAGTTCAAGCGGACCGACGGCGTGGAAATCGGGATCTACCGCGTCGGCGACGACGTGTATGCGCTCGAGAACGTGTGCCCGCATGCGTACGCGCTGCTGACGCAGGGGTTCGTCGACGAAGGCACGGTCGAATGCCCGCTGCACGAGGCCGTGTTCGACATCAAGACGGGCGAATGCCTGAAGGGTCCGGGCGGGCGCGCGCTGAAGCAGTACGCGGTGCGCCTCGCCGGCGAGGAAATCCAGATCAAGGTGGAATGACATGAAAGAAGCGACCGTCAACTTCAATCCCTTCCTGAAGCCGTGGGTGGCGCCGCAGCCGAACAACATCGCGGGCAAGGGGCAGATCGAAATCCCCGGCCAGGTCGAGAACCAGGTCTGGCAGAACCGCAAGGCCGCACCCACGCAGTACGAGAACGACCTCGGCGATGCGCTCGAACGCGTGTTCGAGAGCGGCGCGACCGAGCTGGACGATGTCGTCGCGGGCCTGAACCGCATCGGCTTCCGCGCGCCGGACGGCACCGCGTGGACCGCGGCGCGCTTTCGCGCCGAAATGGCCTCGCTGGCGGAATGAGCGCGCGCCGCGTGACCGCCGACCCGACGACAACCGAATCCGGAGCACACTGATGACGTCCCCCGACCAACACGAAGCCCAACACGACCCGGTCCGTGACTATCTCGACCGCGGCATCAAGAACTACTGGTATCCCGTCGCACCGAGCTGGCAGGTGTCGAATGCACCGGTCGGCCTCACGCGCCTGTCCGAGCAGATCGTGCTGTGGCGCGATCACGACGGCAAGGTCCACGCACTGGAAGACCGTTGCCCGCACCGCGGCGCGCGCCTGTCGCTCGGCTGGAACCTCGGCGGCAACATCGCGTGCTGGTATCACGGCATCGAAGTCGACGGCGGCGGCACGGTCAATCGCGTGCCGGCGGTGTCGAACTGTCCGCTCGAAGGCACGAAGTGCGTGAAGTCGTATCCGGTCGAAGAGAAGGCCGGCGCGATCTTCCTGTGGTTCGGCGACGAAGCGCACGGCGAGCCGGCGCCGCTGAACCTGCCGGAAGAACTGGTCGCCGAAGAGTATGGCCACTTCCTGTGCGTATCGAACTGGAAGTGCAATTACCAGTACGCGATCGACAACGTGATGGACCCGATGCACGGCGCGTATCTGCACGCGACGTCGCACTCGATGGCCGAAGGCGACAAGCAGGCCGACATGCGCGTGCGCAAGACCGAAACGGGGCTGATGTTCGAGAAGATCGGCCAGCGCGACGTGAACTTCGACTGGGTCGAGCTCGGCGAAACGGGCTGCCTGTGGATGCGTCTCGCGATTCCGTACAAGCAGAAGTTCGGCCCCGGCGGCAACTTCGGGATCATCGGCTTCGCGACGCCGGTCGACGGCGACCACTGCCAGGTCTATTTCTGGCGTACCCGCAAGGTCAGCGGCTGGCAGCGCGACGTGTGGCGCTTCATGTACCGCAACCGCCTCGAGGGTCTGCACTGGGACGTGCTCGAGCAGGATCGCTACGTCCTCGAAAGCCTCGCGCCGCATGCGCGCGATCACGAATACCTGTACCAGCACGACGTCGGCATCACGCGTGTGCGCCGGATGCTGCGCCAGCGTGCGCAGGAACACCTGTCCGCGCTCGACGCGCATCGTGCGGCGCATGCCGCCGCGGAGCCCGCGAATGGCTGAGCTCGCTCCGGTCGTCGCGCTGCCCGGTCGCCGCGTGCTCGTCACGGGCGGCGCGCGCGGTCTCGGCGCCGCCTTCGTGAAGGCGCTGGTCGAAGCGGGCGCGCAGGTCGCGTTCGGCGACGTGCTCGCGCAAGAGGGCCGCGCGCTGGCCGCGCAGCTCACGCAAGCCGGCCACACCGCGCATTTCTTCGCACTCGACCTCGCCGATCCGGCCAGCATCGACGCATTCGTCGCGCAGGGCGCGGCGGCGCTCGGCGGCCTCGACGCGCTGATCAACAACGCGGCGATCACGAACTCGGGCGGCAAGCTGTCGACGGAGCTCGACGTGTCGACGTGGGACGCCGTGATGAACGTGAACGTGCGCGGCGTATGGCTCGTCAGCAACGCGGCGCTGCCGCACCTCGCGCGGTCGGGTCGCGGCGCAATCGTGAATCTTGCGTCGGACACCGCGCTGTGGGGCGCGCCGAAGCTGCTCGCGTACGTCGCGAGCAAGGGCGCGGTGATCGCGATGACGCATGCGCAGGCGCGTGAGTTCGGCGCGCACGGCGTGACGGTCAACGCGATCGCGCCGGGGCTGACCGAAGTCGAGGCGACCGCGTACGTGCCGGCGGAACGCCATGCGTTCTACCTGCAGGGCCGTGCGCTGACACGCGCGCAGGTGCCCGACGACGTGACGGGCCCGGTGCTGTTCCTGCTGTCGGACGGCGCGCGCTTCGTGACGGGCCAATTGCTGCCGGTCAACGGCGGCTTCGTAATGAACTGAATTGCAGTTTTCACTCGGAATGAAGGAGAGGACGATGGCGGACGCCGATCTCGAACGCAAGTCGTGGGACCAGCCGGAAGGCGCAAGCTTCAACGACTGGATGGAAGGGCGCGTCGCGCGCTATGCGACGCGGCGCTACGACTGGGACGCGCTGAAGTTCCAGGCCGATTACGACCCGAAGTACCGCCGTGCGCAGATGCGCTATGTCGGCACGGGCGGCACGGGCGTCGCGAAGGACGTCAACACGGTGCCGGCCGGCAACTTCACGTTCTCGACGATGGTCATCCCGGCCGGCAACATCGGCCCGAGCCACATCCATATCGACGTCGAGGAAATCTTCTTCGTGCTGCGCGGCAAGATGAAGGTGATCTGCGAGCGCGACGGCGAGACGTGGGAAGCGATCCTCGGCGAGCGCGACCTGATCTCGGTGCCGCCGGGCGTGTATCGCACGGAAATCAACATCGGCGAGGAAGATGCGCTGATGTGCGTGATGCTCGGTTCGTCGAAGCCGATCACGCCGACGTATCCGCCCGATTCGCCGCTCGCGAAGATCAAGCGTTGAGACGGAGCGGGTGAAGCAATGAGTGTCATCGACAAACGTGAACGCGACCGCACCGCGGCGTTCGCCGCGCTGCTCGGGCAGTTTCCCGAGCAGCGTTGCGCGGCCGGCGCGGCGGGCACGATCGGTTATCGCGAGGCCGGCGCGCAGCATGCGGGCCGCGCGCTGCCCGTCGTGCTGCTGCACGGGATCGGCTCGGGCGCCGCGTCGTGGGTCCGCCAGCTCGACACGCTGGGCGCATCGCGGCGCGTGCTCGCGTGGGATGCGCCCGGTTACGGCGTGTCGACGCCCGTGCACGGCGCGTCGCCGGCCGCCGCCGATTACGCGGCAGCGCTGAACGCGTGGCTCGAGGCACTCGGCATCGAACGCTGCGTCCTGGTCGGCCATTCGCTCGGCGCGATCATCGCGGGCGGTCTCGCCCGCGTGACGCCCGCGCAAATCGCCGGCCTGCTGCTGGTGTCGCCCGCGGGCGGCTACGGCAGCGCACCGGCCGAGACCCGCGAAGCGCGCCGCGACGCACGGCTCGCGATGCTCGCGGAACTCGGCCCGGCCGGGCTCGCCGAGCAGCGCAGCGGCAACATGCTGTCCGGTTTCGCGAACGAGGAGGCAAAGGCATGGGTGCGCTGGAACATGGCGCGCATCGTGCCGGCCGGCTATGCGCAGGCCACGCATCTGCTCGCGAACGCCGATCTCGCGGCCGATCTCGCCGGCTTCCGGGGCCGCACGGCCGTGGCCGTCGGCGCGAACGACGCGATCACGCCACCCGCCGCGTGCGAGCGGATCGCCGCGGCCGCGCACGTCGGGCTGCAGGTGATTCCGCAGGCAGGGCACGCCGGCTATGTGGAAGCGCCGGCCGCGTATTCCGCGCTGATCGACTCGTTCTGCCGGCAGTGCGATACGCAGTGGGGGCTGGCATGAAGTCCCCCACGCTCACCTTGGTTCGCGGGAGGCATAAATGAGCGAACCGCTGCAACAAAACGAATCCGAAAACGCGAAGGCCGAAGCCAGCTACGTGGTGCCGGGCCTCGAACGCGGGTTGCGGATTCTCGCCGAATTCTCGCCGCGCGAGCCCGTGCTCGGCGCGCCCGAACTGTCGAAGCGGCTCGGCATTCCGCGCACGACGGTGTTCCGTCTGCTGCAGACGCTCGAATCGCTCGGCTTTCTCGAACGCGCGGACAAGGATCGCAACTACAAGCTCGGCATCGCGGTGCTGCGGCTCGGCTTCGAATACCTGAGCTCGCTGGAGCTGACCGATCTCGGCCTGCCGGTGATCGAAAGCCTGCGCGATGCGACAGGCTTCACGACGCACATCGTGATCCGCGACGGCCGCGACGTGGTGTTCGTCGCGAAGGCGCAGAGCCAGTCGCCGGTGTTCAGTTCGATCCGCGTGAACGTCGGCACCCGGCTGCCCGCGCATGCAACGACACACGGCCACGTGCTGATGGGCGACCTGTCGCTGAAGGAACTGCATGCGCTGTATCCGGAAGGCGTGCTGAACCGGATGACGAGCGCGACGCCGGAAACGGTCGACGCGCTGTACGAAGTGATCCGCGAGGATGCGCTGCGCGGCTACGGCGTCAGCAATTCGTCGTTCGAGCGCGGGATCTCGGTCGTCACGGCGCCGGTGCGCAACGAGACGCAGAAGATCGTCGCTTGCATCACGGTGACGGTGCCGCGTCCGGAGATCGACGCGGCGCTGATCGCGGACGGGCTGATCGACAAGGTGCAGCGCGCGGCGGCGGAACTGTCGCGGCGGCTGAATTACCGCTCGGATGACGAGCACACGTTTCTCAAAGCTTTAGGACTCCGATGATCCAGATCGATCTGAGCGGGCAAGTGGCGGTGGTGACGGGCGGTTCGTCCGGCATCGGACTCGCGACAGCCGAACGGTTTCTGCAGGCAGGCGCGTCGGTCGCGATCTGCGGCCGCGACGACGAACGCCTTGCACGCGCCGAGACGATGCTGCGCGGCAAGTATGCGGATGCACGACTGCTGGCCACGCGCTGCAACGTGCTCGACGAAGCCGACGTGACCGCGTTCGCGCAAGCGGTATCCGCGCGTTTCGGCCGCGCCGACATGCTAGTCAACAACGCCGGCCAGGGTCGTGTCTCGACCTTTGCCGACACGACCGACGACGCCTGGCGCGAAGAACTCGAACTGAAGTACTTCAGCATCATCCGCCCGACGCGCGCATTCCTGCCGCTGCTGCGCGATGCGGCTGCGCCGACGATCACCTGCGTGAACTCGCTGCTCGCGCTGCAGCCGGAGCCGCACATGGTCGCGACGTCGTCGGCGCGTGCCGGCGTGCTGAGTCTCGTGAAGTCGCTCGCGACCGAACTGGCGCCGCAGCGCATCCGCGTGAACTCGATCCTGATCGGCATCGTCGAGTCGGGGCAGTGGCGCCGCCGCTATGACACGCAGGCGCAGCCCGGCGAAAGCTGGGAGGACTGGACGGGCGCGCTCGCCCGCAAGAAGAACATTCCGCTGAACCGCTTCGGCAAGCCTGACGAGGCGGCCTGGGCACTTTTTTATCTCGCAACGCATCTGTCGTCCTACACGACGGGCAGCCATATCGACGTTTCTGGAGGCTTTGCACGCCATGTCTAAAAAAACCACGGTTGGCGAGCTGATTGCCGCCTTTCTCGAGCAGTGCGGCGTGAAAACCGCATTCGGTGTCATCTCGATCCACAACATGCCGATCCTCGACGCGATCAATTCGCGCGGCAACATCCGGTATGTCGGTGCGCGCGGCGAAGCGGGTGCGCTGAACATGGCCGACGGGCTGGCCCGCGTGTCGGGCGGCCTCGGCGTCGCATTCACGAGCACGGGCACGGCGGCCGGCAACGCGGCCGGCGCGATGGTCGAGGCGCTGACGGCCGGCACCGCGCTGCTGCACGTGACCGGGCAGATCGAGACACCGTATCTCGACCAGGATCTCGCGTACATCCACGAAGCGCCCGACCAATTGTCGATGCTCGACTCGATCTCGAAGGCCGCGTTCCGCGTGCGCACCGTCGAAACCGTGCTGCCGACGATCCGCGAAGCCGTGCGCATCGCGCAGACCGCGCCGACGGGCCCCGTGTCGGTCGAGATTCCGATCGACATCCAGGCGGCCGAAATCGAATGGCCGGAAGACCTCGCGCCCGCCCACGTCGCGGTGCGCGAGCACGACACCGCCCGCGTCGCGAAGCTCGCCGACGCGCTCGCGGCCAAGCGCCGCCCGCTGCTGTGGCTCGGCGGCGGGGCACGCCATGCACGCGAGGAAGTCGAACGCCTCGTGAAGCTCGGCTTCGGCGTCGTGACGAGCGTGCAGGGCCGCGGCGTGCTGCCGGAAGATCATCCGGCGACGCTCGGCGCGTTCAACGTGCATGCGTCCGTCGAGGCGTTCTACAAGACCTGCGACGCGCTCGTCGTGGTCGGCTCGCGCCTGCGCGGCAACGAAACGCTGAAGTACAAGCTCGCGCTGCCGCAGCCGCTGTTCCGCGTCGATGCCGATGCGCTCGCCGACAACCGCGGCTATCGCAACGCGCTGTTCGTGCACGGCGATTCGAAGCGCGTGCTGGCCGAACTGGCCGACCGCCTCGAAGGCCGCCTGTCGGTCGATCCGCGGTTCGCGTCCGATCTCGCGGCGGCCCGCGAGGAAGCGGTGGCCGACGTGTCGAAGGGCCTCGGGCCGTACAAGAAGCTCGTCGACACGCTGCAGGGCGTGGTGGGCCGCGACTACAACTGGGTGCGCGACGTGACGATCTCGAACAGCACGTGGGGCAACCGCCTGCTGAAGATCTTCGAGCCGCGCTCGGGCGTGCATGCGCTCGGCGGCGGCATCGGCCAGGGTATCCAGATGGGCATCGGCGCGGCGCTCGCGGGCACGGCGGCGAAGACGGTCTGCCTCGTCGGCGACGGCGGCCTGATGGTCAACGTCGGCGAGCTCGTGACGGCCGTGCAGGAAAACGCGAACGTGATGATCGTGCTGATGAACGACCAGTGCTACGGCGTGATCCGCAACATCCAGGACGCGCACTACGGCGGCCGCCGTTGCTTCGTGCAGCTGCACCAGCCCGATTTCGCGCAGTTCTGCGCGAGCTTCGGCCTCACGCACTACCGGATCACGTCGCTCGACCAGGCCGAAGCGATCGTGCGCGAAGGGATGGCGAAGGAAGGGCCGGTGATGGTCGAGGTCGACATGCTGTCGGTCGGTTCGTTCGCGTCGAACTTCGCGGGGCCGCCGGTGAAGAAGGAAGCGCCGACGGAGCGCCAGTATGCATAACGGCCAGAAGCGCGCGCACGCGCCCGTCGACGTCGCGATGATCGGCTTCGGCGCGATCGGCGCGGCCGTGTACCACGCGGTCGAGCACGATGCGTCGCTGCGCGTCGCGCACGTGATCGTGCCGGCACACCAGCGCGCGGCTGTGCAGGGCGAGCTCGGCGACGCGGTGGAGGTCGTGTCGTCGGTCGACGCGCTGGCCCGCCGCCCCGAGTTCGCGCTCGAATGCGCGGGCCACAGCGCGCTCGTCGATCACGTCGTGCCGCTGCTGAAGGCCGGCACCGACTGCGCGGTCGCATCGATCGGCGCGCTGTCCGATCTCGCGCTGCTCGACGTGCTGTCGCAGGCCGCCGACGAAGGCGGCACGACGGTGACGCTGCTGTCGGGTGCGATCGGCGGCATCGACGCGCTGGCGTCCGCGAAGCAGGGCGGCCTCGACGAAGTGCTGTACGTCGGCCGCAAGCCGCCGCTCGGCTGGCTCGGCACGCCGGCCGAGGAATTGTGCGACCTGCGCGCGATGACCGGAGAAAAGGTGATCTTCGAAGGCACTGCACGCGACGCCGCGCGGCTGTATCCGAAGAACGCGAACGTCGCGGCGACGGTCGCGCTCGCGGGCCTCGGTCTCGACGCGACGCACGTGCGCCTGATCGCCGATCCGGCGGTGGCGCGCAACGTGCATCGCATCACCGCACGCGGCGCGTTCGGCGAGATGTCGCTGGAAATGAGCGGCAAGCCGCTGCCCGACAACCCGAAGACGTCCGCGCTGACGGCGTACAGCGCGATTCGCGCGCTGCGCAACCGCGCGGCCCGCTGCGTGATCTGACCGGACCATCGAGCGTCCGCCCGCGCCACGGCGAGGGCGGACGTGCAGAGACAGATTTGTGGGACTTGTGACATGACTCCTTTCGATACGCGCCTCGTACCCGACGGCAACATCCTGATCGGCGGCGAGTGGCGGCGCGGCCGTGGCGCGCCTTACACGAGCATCTATCCGGCCGACCAGTCGGTGAACATGGAAGTGTCGACGGCGAACGCGGAAGACGCGGCCGACGCCGTCGTGGCGGCCGACGCCGCATGGCGCCGCGCCGACTGGGCCGGGCTGAAGCCGCACCTGCGCGCGCAGGTGCTGTACCGCATCGCCGACCTGATCATGCAGCGCCACGAAGCGCTCGCGAACCTGCAGCGCCGCGACAACGGCAAGCCGATCGGCGAGACGCGCGTGCTGGTGGCCAGCGCCGCGAACACGTTCCGCTACTTCGCGGCCTGCCTCGAGACGCTCGATGAAGAACTGACGCCGTCGCGCGGCGACTACCTGACGATGAGCGTGTACGAGCCGATCGGCGTGATCGCCGCGATCACGCCGTGGAATTCGCCGATCGCGTCCGACGCGCAGAAACTCGCCCCCGCGCTGGCCGGCGGCAACGCGGTGGTGCTCAAGCCGGCCGAGGTCACGCCGCTCGTATCGCTCGCGCTGGCGCGCATCTGCGAGGAAGCCGGCGTGCCGAAGGGCGTGCTGAGCGTGCTGCCGGGCAAGGGCTCGGTGATCGGCGACGTGCTCGTGCGTCATCCGCTGGTGAAGAAGGTGTCGTTTACCGGCGGCACCGAGGTTGGCCGCGGTATCGCGCGCATCGCGGCCGAGAAGCTGATGCCGGTGTCGCTCGAACTCGGCGGCAAGTCGCCGACGATCGTGTGCGACGACGCCGATCTCGATCACGCGGTCAACGGCGTGCTGTACGGCATCTTCAGCTCGTCGGGCGAAGCCTGCATCGCCGGTTCGCGGCTGTTCGTGCAGCGCGCGGTGTACGACGCATTCATGCAGCGCCTGGTGGCGGGCGCCCGCAAGCTGCGCGTGGGCGACCCGACGCGGCCCGACACGCAGATGGGCCCGCTGATCACCGCGAAGCATCGCGAGTCGGTCGAACGCTACGTCGCGCTCGGGCTGGAAGAAGGCGGCCGCCTGCTGTGCGGCGGCGAGCGGCCGGCGGGCGACGGGCGCGAGAACGGCTTCTTCTATCAGCCGACGATTCTCGAAGGCTTGCCGAACAGCGCGCGCATTTGCCAGGAGGAAATCTTCGGGCCGGTGCTGGTCGCGATGCCGTTCGACGACGAAGCATCGCTGATCGCGCAGGCGAACGACAGCGTGTTCGGCCTCGCGGCCGGCATCTGGACGCGCGACTACAAGCGCGCATGGCGCATCGCGCGGGCACTCGAGACGGGCACCGTCTGGATCAACACGTACAAGCTGTTCTCGATCTCCACGCCGTTCTCGGGCTGGAAGGAGAGCGGGATGGGGCGCGAGAAGGGGCGTCTCGGCATCCGCGAATACATGCAGCAGAAGAGCCTCTACTGGGGCTTGAACGACGCGCCGCTGCCGTGGGCGAACTGAGCGAAGGGGAATGACGCAATGAGCATCTTGGGAATCGAGCAGATCACGTACGGTGTCGACGACCTCGCCACCTGCCGGCGCTTTTTCGCCGACTGGGGGATGAAGGAAGTCGCGCACGACGGCACGCGCGCCCGCTTCGAAACGCTGAACGGCTGCACCGTGCTGGCCGTCAAGGCCGACGATCCGGCGCTGCCGCCGGCGTTCGAGGCCGGTCCGACGCTGCGTGAAGTCACGTGGGGCGTCGCGACGCAGGCCGAACTCGACGCGCTGCGCACGAAGCTCGCCGGCCAGCCCGGCTATTACGCACAGGACGATGCGGTCGGCTGCATCGATCCGAACGGGATGGCGATTCGCGTCGAAGTCACGCGCAAGCGCGCACTCGACATCGCGGGCTCGCCGTCGAACGTGTGGGGCCAGACGCTGCGCGTCGACCAGCCGAGCCCGGTCTATGCGCGCGCGGAGCCGGTCGAGGTCGGGCACGTCGTGTTCTTCACGAACTGCCTCGACGCGCAGGAAAAGTTCTATCACGAACTGCTCGGCTTCGAGACGTCGGATCGTTACCCGGGCCGCGGCGCATTCATGCGCTGCGCGCCGCACGGCGGCCATCACGACCTGTTCCTGCTCGCGCTGCCGAACGGAAAACGCGGCCTGAACCACGTCGCGTTCACCGTGCGCGACATCCACGAAGTGTTCGGCGGCGGCATGCACATCGACCGCTGCGGCTGGGAAACGCAGCTCGGCCCGGGGCGTCATCCGGTGTCATCCGCGTACTTCTGGTACTTCCAGAACCCGGCCGGCGGCCTGATCGAGTATTACGCGGACGAAGACGTGCTCACGCCCGAATGGCAGCCGCGCGAATTCGAGCCGGGCCCGACCGTGTTCGCCGAATGGGCCGTCGACGGCGGCCTCGACGGCAATACGCGCCGGCAGAAGAACGCGAAGGCGCCGGAAGGCAAGTTCATGACGGAGCGCAAATCATGAGCGAAACGAACGCGCGGGAAGCGGCCGCGCCGGCCACGGTCGTCGTGATCGGCGGCGGCCAGGCCGCCGGCTGGGTGTTGAAGACGTTGCGCGCCGAAGGATACGCAGGCCGTCTCGTGATGATCGCCGACGAGCCGCATCTGCCGTACGAGCGCCCGCCGCTGTCGAAGGCCGTGCTGGCCGGCGACGCGGATATCGAAACCGTGCGCGTCGTGCGTCCCGACGAATTCGACGCGCTGAACGTCGAAGCATGGCAGCCGGAACGTGCGGCCTCCATCGACCGTGCACGCCGCGTGGTGAAAACCGAAAGCGGCCGCGAGATCGAATACGACCGGCTCGTGATCGCGACCGGCGGTACGTCGCGTCGTTTGCCCGATGCGCTCGTCAATACGCCGAACCTGCATTACCTGCGCACGCTCGACGAAGCGGCCGCACTCGGCGAGAAGCTGCGCGCGAGCCGGCGCGTGCTCGTGATCGGCGGTGGCTGGATCGGCCTCGAAGTCGCGGCGACCGCGCGCAAGCTCGGCGTCGAAGCCGTGGTCGTCGAAGGCGCGCCGCGCCTGTGTGGCCGCTCGGTGCCGCAGATCGTGTCCGACTTCCTGCTCGACCTGCATCGTTCGAACGGCGTCGACGTGCGGACGGGTGCCGCGCTCGCGTCGCTCGACCCGCGGCCGGACGACGCGTCGAAGGTGCGCGCGACGCTCGCCGACGGCACGACGATCGACGCCGATTTCGCGGTGGCCGGCATCGGCCTCGCGCTCAACGCATCGCTCGCGAGCGACGCGGGGCTCGCGGTCGACGACGGCATCGTCGTCGACGAATACGGCGCGACGAGCGACCCGGCGATCTTCGCGTGCGGCGACGTCGCGAACCATCACAACGGCTGGCTGAAGCGGCGCGTGCGGCTCGAATCGTGGGCCAACGCGCAGAACCAGGCGATCGCGGCGGCGAAGGCCGTGCTCGGCGTGCGCGCACCGTACGCGGAGATTCCGTGGTTCTGGTCCGATCAGTACGACGTGAACCTGCAGATCCTGGGCGATCTGCCGGCCGATGCGCAGCTCGTCGTGCGCGGCGATCTCGCCGCGCGTCGTGCGACGCTGTTTTTTGTCGGCGACGGACATGTGAGAGGTGTCATCGCCGTGAACAACGCGCGTGAGCTGAAACTCGCGCGCAAGTGGATGAACCAGGGCCGGGCAGTGGATACGGAAGCCCTGGCAGACACGACCCAAGCGCTTGCCTGACCGGCCCACCGGAAAGAGATCCAGGAGACACCCCGCATGAGCACTTTCGACAACGTCGTGGCCGGCAGGGCCACGATGGAAGCTGCCGCCTCCACGCCCGGCGCGATCATCGCGCGGCTCGAGCGGCTTCCGGCCAACTCGATGCAGATCCGCGCACGCGTGCTGATCGGCACCGCGACGTTCTTCGACGGCTTCGACGTGATCACGATCGCGGCGACGCTGCCGCTGCTGATTCACAAATGGGGGCTGTCGCCGACGCAGATCGGCATGCTGATCGCGTCCGGCGCGATCGGCCAGCTGATCGGCGCGTTCCTGTTTCCCGCGCTCGCGGAAAAGCACGGCCGCGTGAAGGCGATCGCGTGGAGTTCGGCCGTGATCGGCATCACGAGTATCGCGTGCGGCTTCGCGCCGACCTTCGAGGTGTTCGTGCTGCTGCGGATCCTGCAGGGGCTCGGGCTCGGCGGCGAGTTGCCGGTCGCCGCGACGTACATCAACGAGATCACGCGCGCACATGGCCGCGGCCGCTTCGTGCTGCTGTACGAGATCGTGTTCCCGATCGGCCTGCTCGTGTCGATGGCGCTCGGCGCGTGGCTCGTGCCGCGCTTCGGCTGGGAGATCATGTACTTCGTCGGCGGGCTGCCGCTGATCCTGTCGCTCGTGCTCACGCACCTCGTGCCGGAATCGCCGCGCTGGCTCGCGTCGCGCGGGCGGCTCGCGGAAGCCGGGCGTGCGGTCGGCGTGTTCGAAGGATCGGTGCGCGGCGAGCTGCCGCCCGTCACGCAGGTGGCCGCGTTCGACGAACTGGTGCGCCAGCATCCGAAACGCAGGATGAGCGACCTGTTCAGCGCCGCGTATCGCAAGCGCACGCTCGCGGTGGCGACGTTGTGGGCGACCTGCGGGTTCATCCAGTACGGGCTGTCGACGTGGCTGCCGACGATCTACAAGAACTTCTATCACGCACCGCTGCAGCTCGCGCTGAATCTGGCGGTGATCGGCTCGGTGATGGGCGTGCTCGGGTCGCTCGCGTCCGCGCTGCTGGTCGACAAGCTCGGCCGCAAGCCGGTGATCGTGTGGTCGTTCGTGCTGTGCGCGCTGTCGCTGGCGCTCGCCGGCATCTATCACGCGTCGTCGGTGTACGTGGTCGCGATCTTCTGCTCGCTGTCGCTCGGGCTGATGGCGTCGGGCTTCATTACCGCGTACGTCTACACGCCGGAGCAGTATCCGACGAGCATCCGCGCGTCGGGCTGCGGGCTCGGCAGCGCGTGGCTGAAGATCGCGTCGTTCGTCGCGCCGATGGTCGTGCCGCACGCGATCATCGGCGGGAATCTCGCACCGGCGTTCTACCTGATCGGCGTCGTGCCGCTGATCGCGGCGCTGACCGTGCACTTCGTCGGGATCGAGACGAAGGGGAAGGTGCTGGAGGCGCTCGAGGCGTAAGCGCATTGCGCAGCGGTGGATGAGGTGAACCGAGAGGCCCGGGCGATGCTCCCGGGCCTCTTTGTTTCGGGGGCGCCTCGCGGGGGCGTGCAGGGTGCCGAGCGTACGCGCGATTGTTGGCGCGTGGCGCGCGTGTTCTAATTCACGGTCCCGATTTCGTCAGACGATTGCCATGCCCCTGTTCGAACCCGTCACGCTGCATACCGCTCGACTCGTGCTGCGCCCGCTTCGCGAAGCAGACGCGCCGACTTTCTTCGAGATCTGGTCCGATCCGGAAGCGATGCGCTACTTCTCGTTCTCGCCGATGACGCAGATCGAGCAGGCCGAGGCGCGCGTCGCGCGCAACGTGCAGACGTCCGCGAGCGGGGAGAGCCTGGTCTGCGTGCTCGAACTGCGGGAAACCGGCGAAGCGCTCGGCGAATGCGTGCTGTTCCATGCGAACGAGCAGTGCCGGCGAGCCGAGATCGGCTTCAGCCTGCGGCGCGCGTTCTGGCGCGGCGGATACATGTGCGAAGCGGCGTCGGCGATGATCGATCATGCCTTCGGCGCGCTGCGGCTGAACCGGATCGAGGCGGATATCGATCCGCGCAACGTCGCGTCGGCCGGGTTGCTTGAACGGCTCGGTTTCGTGCGGGAAGGGCTGCTGCGCGAACGCTGGATCGTCGGCGACGAAGTGTCGGACAGTGCGCTGTACGGGTTGCTGGCGAGCGATCGCGGCCGAGGCTGATGCGGCGGCCGGTTATTTCGCGGCAGGAACGATCGCGAACGCGTCCACTTCGACCAGTACCTCCGGGCGGAACAACGATGCCACGCCGACGAGCGCGCTTGCGGGCGGGCACGCGGTGTTGACCCAGCGGTCGCGCACCTCGCGAATCTGCGGCAACAGGCTCGAATCGAAATCGCGGACATAGATCGTCAGACGCGCGACGGATTCGAAGCCGACACCCGCGGTGCGAAGCGTATCGGCGATGTTCCTGAACACCTGATCGAGCTGCGTTGCATGATCGGCGCCGACAACCGCGCCCTCGGCATCGAACGGAACATGGCCGGACAAATACAGCGGTTGACCACCTTCGACGAGTATCGCTTGCGAAATGCCGGGAATCGTGGCGCCGGGGGGATTGATGGCACGTAGCATCGGAGCATCCTCTCAGGTTGATGCGGTTGTTCGGGGCGGCCCGGATCGGCCCGCCATCTTCGATTCAGGGGCGATCGGCAGCGGTATTCACAGCTTCGCGAGCCAGCCCTCGACCTTGTCTTTTCCGCGCAGCGTCGCAACCCATCGAGCGGGCAACGCCCGTTCGCCGTACACCACGCCGGCGAGGCTGCCGGCGATTGCCGCGGTCGTATCCGTGTCGTTGCCGAGCGCGATCGCGCGCTTCACGCAATCCTCGTAGCTGTCCGTCGACAGCAGGCAATGGATCGCCGACCAGAAGCTGTCGACCACATAGCCCGATCCTTGCGGTGCGTCGAAGCGGCCGTCGAGCACGATCTTCAGTTCGATTTCATCGGCCGTGCCTTCGTGGCGCGCGAGCAGTTCGTCCTCGGCCGTGCGCACCGCGTCGGGAGCCGACTGGCCGTCGACGATGCCCAGCGCCGTCAGGCAATAGAGCGCGCAGCAAAGCTGCGAACGCACGTGGCCGTGCGTGACGACGCTCTGCTTGCGCGCGAGCCGGATCGCGTCGTCGCGCGACGCCGCGACCATCACGACGGGAAAGCAGCGCATCAGCGAGCCGTTGCCGTTGTCGCGCTCGTCGCCGGGCCCGGCTGCCGCGGGCGCGGCGCCGGCCGCCAGCGCGTGGAACGCACGCTGCGTCTGCAGGCCGACGTCGAATACGCGGCCGTCCGGCGTGAACGCGCCGCGATGAAACCAGTCCAGCAGGTTGCCGGCGAACGTGTCGAGATTCAGGGCGTGCTCGCGCAGCAGCGCGTCGAGCAGCGCGAGCGCCTGCGCACCGTCGTCGCTCCAGGTGCCGGGCGGCACGCCGTCGTGCGCGCGCGCGAAGCCCGGCGGCGGCGTCATGTCGATCGCGGCGGGAGGCGGAATCGACGCGGCGTCGTGGAATTCGTACGGCACGCCGAGCGCGTCGCCGATCAGCAGGCCAAGCAGGCCGCCGCGCAGGCGGGAGCGTCGATTCGGAATCGGTGTCATCGAAAGGAATTCGGGTTGGGGCGGCGGAAAACCATGCACAAGACCTTGAGCTGAACCCCGTCATTATGCAGTCGCCGCCAATTGGCGTACTTTCCAGACTGTTCGCCGGCCGCCTTCGCGTGGTGGCGGCCGCAGTCGTCGTAGAAACGACCCGCGACGATCACGTCAACGCTCGCCCGGCCGCCACGTCGACAGGCACTTCGCGCTCCAGTGCCTTGGCGGCGAGTTCCCCGACCCAGTCTGCATCGGCGGGACCGACGACGCCATATTGATCCGGCGGAAAAAAAGCATAGTGATGAGCCGCCGCAGCCAGGCGCTCACATTCGGCGTGAGACAGCAGGTAGGACGTCACGGTCAATGGCGCCGCTGGTCCACTCCATCTCAATCCGATGCGGATATGGGTGCGTGGCGCAAATGCTATTGCCAATTCTCGCCGCGGGATCAATCGTTTCGTCTCCGAGGGGAACGTTGGCGGCGCGCCCCGACCGTCTGCCGCAATTCGATGATCCAGCACCAGCCAATGACCGGCGGACGTTCGGGCCAGGATCCACTGCCTGACTCGGGTCATGCTGGATTTGAGCTTGCCGTCGATCCATTCCTCGACGTAGAGGGGTTCCGGATCGTAGTCGTCCGACCACACGACGATTGCCGAGCATAGCGTATGGCGCTCCAATTCGACATGCCCGTTGGACGGCATTTCACGCCAGTACCGCTGTCGGGTGCCGTACGTCGCGACGCACCAGTTCAGGCCGATCCACGCTGCGATGAAGAGCGCCGTGACCCATATGACGGTGACGGCTGTTTCGCCAACCGCACGATCCATATCGAAGGCCCGATCGACCGTTCCGCGGTATGCAAGCATACCCAGCAAATACGCGAGCATCGGGATCGCAGGCCCGACTGCGACCGGCATCATCAGAATGGCGAGCCAGCTTCGGACATGCACGCTCCCCACCGACTTGGCGCGCGCACGCTCCTCATCGCTCATCGCCGCGACTTCCCGCGCGGCGATGTCGTCGCTTGGGGTGTGGAACCGCTCATACGTATTCTGGCATTTGGGCATTCGACGGGGCGTTCGGTGAAAGAGGGCGATAAAGCAGGGATTGCCTCGAGGAAGCGATTCTTGCATACGTTAGGGTCGGTTTTCATACGGACGCATGTGCGTTCGTACGGAAACGAACCGATGCGCTGCGGCTGGTGCGAAACCAGGCGGCAGGGGTCCGTATGCGGAGGCGCAGAGCCGAACGGTAGCGGATGAAACGACGCCGGGAAGACACCGACGCGCGGGGAGTATCGCGAGCGGATGACTTGCCGGATTCACGCGGCGAACGTACGCTTGATCGATACCACGATCGACCCACAGGTTCTCGACCATGCAAGCCCGTCCATTGCGTCTTTCCCCCGGCGACGATCTGCGCGGCGCCATCGAAGCCGCGTTGCATCGCCACGACTCGCACGCGGCCTTCGTGATCCAGGGCATCGGCAGCCTGAGCGTCGCGCAGTTGCGCTTCGCCGGCGTCGACCAGCCGACCGCGCTGCGCGGCGACCTCGAAATCCTGACGCTGGCCGGTTCGGTGTCGCCGGACGGCGCGCATCTGCACATGTCGGTCTCGGATGCGGACGGCCGCGTGACCGGCGGCCATGTCGCGAGTGGTTGCGTGGTGCGCACGACGGCCGAGATCCTGCTCGCGCTGCTGCCCGCGCATCGCTTCTCGCGCGAGCCCGATGCGGGCACCGGCTTCAACGAACTGGTGATCCGTCGCGAGCCGGGCGGCGACGCCGCATGAGTATCGCGAAGCGGCGCTAGAATCGCCGGTCATCGAAGCACTTCCCGTTACCGCTCATTCCGCAAGACGCACTCCATGGACGACACCGAAATCGAACAGAAAATGTGGGACATCGTCCGGACCTGGCTCGAAGGCGCGACGCCCGAGCAGTGGCACCGGTTCGCCGCACGCTCCAATTACGACGGCAACGGCCGCGCGTTGCGCTGGCTGCTGGACAACCGCAACGTCGATCGCGCGACCGCGTTGCTGATCTACTGGAATCTCGGCGCCGCGTGGTTCGTGCAGTATGCGGACGAAAACGCCGCGTCGTATCAACGGGATACGTTCCGGTTGCTGCGCGAGATCGAGCAACGTTACGCGGAAGGCTATTACGCCGATCACGGAATCTGGTTCGATCCGCACGACTTCGATGGCGCGGGGCCGAACGATTATCCGGACGTACCGGTCGTGCGGCCCGTGCCGGCACTGATGCTGCAGCCGACCGACGGCCGCGAGTACGTCGATCTCGACGAAGCGGACGGCTATGACGAAGGCCTGCCGTTCGACGTGGTCGAGCGGCTGCACGCGCTGCTCGACTGACCGCGCGGGCGCGTCCGTTCGCCGACGCATAAAAAAAGCGCCGCGGCCATTCGGCCCGCGGCGCCTTTCGGTGCGCTGCGACGTCGACTTCCCGTCGCAGCCCGACTGCGTGCTTACATCTGCACGGTGTCGGCCACTTCCTTGAAGTCTTCGATCTGGTCGAAGTTCATGTACTGGTAGATCTTGTCGCCGTTGGCGGTGAGCACGCCCATGTCGGCCATGTACTCTTCCTTGGTCGGGATCTTGCCCAGACGCGAGCAGATCGCCGCCAGTTCCGCCGAGCCGAGGTACACGTTCGTGTTCTTGCCGAGGCGGTTCGGGAAGTTGCGGGTCGACGTCGACATGACCGTCGCGCCTTCGCGCACCTGTGCCTGGTTGCCCATGCACAGCGAGCAGCCCGGCATTTCGGTGCGGGCGCCGGCCGTGCCGAACACACCGTAGTGGCCTTCTTCGGTCAGTTGCTTCTGGTCCATCTTGGTCGGCGGCGCGACCCACAGCTTGACCGGAATGTCGCGCTTGCCTTCGAGCAGCTTCGACGCGGCGCGGAAGTGACCGATGTTGGTCATGCACGAGCCGATGAACACTTCGTCGATCTTCGCACCGGCGACGTCGGACAGCGTCTTCACGTCGTCCGGGTCGTTCGGGCAGGCGACGATCGGCTCATGGATGTCGGCGAGGTCGATCTCGATGACGGCCGCGTATTCGGCGTCGGCATCCGGCGACAGCAGTTGCGGGTCGGCCAGCCACTGTTCCATCGCCGCGATGCGGCGCTGCAGGCTGCGCGGATCCTGGTAGCCCTGCGCGATCATCCACTTGAGCAGCGTGATGTTGCTGTTCAGGTACTCGATGATCGGTTCCTTGTTCAGGCGCACCGTGCAACCGGCAGCCGAACGCTCGGCGGACGCATCCGACAGCTCGAACGCTTGCTCGACCTTCAGGTCGGGCAGGCCTTCGATTTCGAGAATGCGGCCCGAGAAGATGTTCTTCTTGCCCTGTTTGGCGACCGTCAGCATGCCTTGCTTGATCGCGTACAGCGGAATCGCGTTGACGAGGTCACGCAGCGTGACGCCCGGCTGCATCTTGCCCTTGAAGCGGACCAGCACCGATTCCGGCATGTCCAGCGGCATCGTGCCGGTAGCGGCCGCGAACGCGACCAGGCCCGAGCCTGCGGGGAAGCTGATGCCGATCGGGAAGCGCGTGTGCGAATCGCCGCCGGTGCCGACGGTGTCGGGCAGCAGCATGCGGTTCAGCCACGAGTGGATCACGCCGTCGCCCGGGCGCAGCGCGATGCCGCCGCGCGTGCTGATGAAGTTCGGCAGCGTCTGGTGCGTCTTCACGTCGACCGGCTTCGGATACGCGGCGGTGTGGCAGAACGACTGCATCACGAGATCGGCCGAGAAGCCGAGGCACGCGAGGTCCTTCAGTTCGTCGCGGGTCATCGGGCCCGTGGTGTCCTGCGAGCCGACCGAGGTCATCTTCGGTTCGCAGTACGTGCCCGGGCGCACGCCCTGGCCTTCCGGCAGACCGCACGCGCGGCCGACCATCTTCTGCGCGAGCGAGAAGCCCTTGCCGCTGTCGGCCGGCTGGTGCGGCAGGCGGAACAGCGTCGACGGCGCGAGACCGAGCGCTTCGCGCGCCTTCGCGGTCAGGCCGCGGCCGATGATCAGCGGAATGCGGCCGCCGGCGCGCACTTCGTCGAACAGCACGTCGGACTTGACCTGGAATTCGGCGATGACCTTGCCGTCCTTCAGCGCCTTGCCTTCGTACGGGCGCAGTTCGACCACGTCGCCCATTTCCATCTGCGACACGTCGAGCTCGATCGGCAGCGCGCCGGCGTCTTCCATCGTGTTGTAGAAGATCGGGGCGATCTTGCCGCCGAGGCACACGCCGCCGAAGCGCTTGTTCGGGACGAACGGAATGTCTTCGCCGGTGAACCACAGCACCGAGTTGGTGGCCGACTTGCGCGAGGAGCCGGTGCCGACCACGTCGCCGACGTAGGCGACCAGGTGGCCCTTTTCCTTCAGCGATTCGATGAACTTGACCGGGCCGCGCTTGCCGTCTTCTTCCGGCGTGATGCCCGGGCGCGCGTTCTTCAGCATCGCGAGCGCGTGCATCGGGATGTCCGGGCGGGTGGTGGCGTCCGGCGCCGGCGACAGGTCGTCGGTGTTGGTTTCGCCCGTGACCTTGAATACGGTGATGGTCAGGCTTTCCGGCACTTCCGGACGGCTCGTGAACCATTCGGCATCGGCCCAGCTCTGCAGCACGGCCTTCGCGTGCGCGTTGCCCTTGTCGGCGAGTTCCTTCACGTCGTGGAACTGGTCGAACATCAGCAGGGTTTTCTTCAGCGCGTCGGCGGCGACCGCGGCGACGGCCTCGTCGGACAGCAGCTCGATCAGCGGCTGGATGTTGTAGCCGCCGAGCATCGTGCCGAGCAGCTCGGTCGCGTGCGCACGCGAGATCAGCGGGCAGGCGGTCTCGCCCTTGGCCACGGCGGCCAGGAAGCCGGCCTTCACGCGGGCGGCTTCGTCGACGCCGGCGGGCACGCGATGGGTGATCAGCTCGAGCAGCGTCTGCTCTTCGCCGACGGGCGGGTTCGTCAGCAATTCGACCAGTTCGGCGGTCTGCTGAGCCGTCAGCGGCAGGGGAGGAATACCGAGCGCGGCGCGGGCGGCCACGTGAGCACGAAAGTTTTCAAGCATGGGGAGACCTGCTGATATTGCGTTTGAGGGGAAGGCCTTGCCGGCACTCCGGGGCTATTCCAGGCACTGCTTTGAGCGGGATTCTAATCTCAATGGTGTGCAACGTCAAATGTCTTATGTCTTATATAAGAGTTGGCAATGCGAAACACGGAAGGCGGGGTTGCATGGCGGGAGGCGGCCTTGTCGGGCGCGGTCGGGCGGGCGAGTGCAGGGTGTCGGCTCAGGCCGCCGGTGCCGCATATATCTGCACAAGCCCGCAGGAAACGGTACACACCGGGCGCGTTCGGGCCGCTACGCTTGCCGTCACGCAGCTTGCAATCGGGTTTCGGAACTGGAGGCGGAAGTCGTCGCGCCCCTGTCGATTCGACCCGGGCGGCGGCGATTTCCTTGACTCCGGCGATCCACGACATGCGCTCCAGAGACGCGATTTTCCTGATGGCGACGCTCGTCGCGTCGCCGGCCGTTCACGCGGCCGCGCCCGGCGACGAAGCGCGCGACGCGGCGAGCCGGCCGGTCGCGCTGGTCTATCGCGGGCCTGCCGCCTGCGACGGGTGCCCCGAAACCATCGCCAGACGCCTGCGGGAATCGGACTACCGGTTCCGGGTGATCTACGTGGGGCCGGCGGAACGGCTCAAGATCACGCCCGCGGCGCTGGCCGGTGCGGCGCTCTATGTGCAGCCCGGCGGCGGGCAGGACATTCCCGGCGCGGCCGCCAGCATCGGTCGGCCTGCGATCAGGGCCGTGCGGCATTACGTGGCGAACGGCGGCCGATACCTGGGGCTTTGCATGGGCGCCTACCTGGCCGGCGCGCAGGGGTTCGGGCTGGTTGCCGGCGATATCGACTCCGAGGTCGACCGGCCGGGCTCGACGCTTCACGGCATCGCGGACACGGTGACGCCGGTCGTCTGGCGCGGGAAAAAGCGCTGGATCTATTATCAGGACGGCGCGAGGCTCCCGGTCGCGCCGATCGGCTCCGGCGGGATCGTGCTGGCGATCTACCCGAACAAGGACATCGCCGCCGCCACGTACCGCTACGGCAAAGGACGCGTCGGCCTTGCCGGCCCGCATCCGGAGGCCGATGAAAGCTGGTATCGCCAGAACGGCCTGTCGAACCCGGACGGCGTGGTGCCGGACATGGCCTACGACCTGATCGACGCGACGATGAAGCCGTAGCGAAGCGGCCGCGGGGCGTGGCCTATTTCCGCTTGGCGCGATACGCGTCGAGATTTTTCCGTGCCTGCGCGCGGATCGCGCGCTGCATGAAAGGCGTCCAGCCGAGCAGCGCGCCCTTCATCCCGAGCGCCTGACGCGCCCAGCGCCACAGGTCGAAATGGTCGCGATGCTCGACGATGCGTCCGTCGCGAAACCGGAAACGCGCGTCGATCCGGTTGACCACCCTCCGTCCGGTCGCGGCGAACCGGTAGTCCGCGCGCCATTTCGCGCGCCCGGCCTGGTCGTCCGCGGCGACTTCGCCGAACGTCAGCGAGAATTCCTGCGCCCGCGCGACCAGCATCCGCCACATGTCGCGTGCGAGCTCGCCACGCAGCTCGCCGAACGCGGGATCGCTGAACACGATGTCGTCGGCATAGCACGCGAGCATCGCGTCGATGTCGCGCTGCTGGAAGGCCGTGTAGAAGCGCTGGATCAACGCGGTGTTCGGATCGGTCATGTCGGGCGTAAAGGGGGCAGGGAGGGCGGACGGCAACGTCCGTATCGGGACAGTGGGGCAGGCAGCGCGAACCGGCGCCCGCGACTTCGGGCGCGGCCGGCTCGCCGCCGGATGCGGCGCGTCAGCGGGCCGCCATCGCGACGTCCTGATCGCTGCGTCCCGTCACCAGGCAGCCCGACATGAAGGCCTCGCTCTGGCTACCGGCGGCGGCTTCGCCGAAGCCGCGACCGAGCGCGTCGGCCTTGACCTGCGCGGCGCCTTGCTCGCACGCGAGCGGGCTGGCGTCGCGGCCCTGCGCGTGCAGGATCGCGCGATCGCCGATGAGATAGGCCAGCAGTGCAAAAACGGCGATATGTACGGCTCGTCTCATGGTTCGTCTCCTCGTCGCTCAAGCGTAACGCGGACACGTTCGACGAAGCACTTGGGGCTTCCCCCGGTAAACGTCTGCTGAAAGCGCTGGCGGAGCGGGACGATCCTGTCCCGTTTTTCGGTCGCCGCCCGACGGGCGGGCAATGCGCGGGAGTTTGACGAATGTCAGGGTGCGGGCGGGCGGCGGTGGTCGCACGGCCGTTCGAAGCGATAGCATGAATGCATGATTTGACGGCACGCGATGCGGGGGCGATGCATCGGGTCCGGCAAGCACGCAAATGTCGAATATCGCTGTCGAAATAGTGAGGAAACCAAAATGTTGAACGTCTCTTCCGTCCTGATCAGTCTTGCCCCGATGTGGGCCATCCTGCTGCTGGCGTCTTCGGCGGCCGCCTATTTCGTGTTCTGGCGCAAGGTCATCGATTGAGCGCCGCGCGACAGCGTGCGCACGATGCGCACGCATGACGCGCCGTTTCCGTCATTGCACCGCCGTCACCGGCACATTCGAAATCCGCACCAGCCGCGCCATCACGCTGCGCCGAAACACCGACATCAACGCGTGCAGCGGATCGCGTCGCGGCCCGGCCACGACGATCTCGTCGCACCCGGTCTCGGCCGCCGTGGCCGCGATCGTGTCGGCCACCGGCCCGACCTTCATCACGACGCTGAACTTCACGTCCGCATCGCGCAGGATCCGCTCGGCCATCGCGAGATCGTCGGTCGCGAATTGCGTCTCGATCGCGCGCAACCGCGACAGCGGGTGATAGGCCTCGAGCCGCGTCGATTCCAGCGGCGCCTGCACGTTGATCAGCACGACCTCCGATGCGCAGCGCTCGCGATACAGAAACGTCGCGTGCCGGACGGCCTGAAGCGAGCGCGGTGAATGACCGACCGGAACCAGCAGCTTGAGCATGGACGATGAACCCGGAAACGAAGTGCTTCCAGCGTAGCGTGCGGCCGCACGAAGCGATCTAAAGAGATCGGCCGGCCGCATAAAAATGTCGTTAACGCGCGCGGTCCCGTGACGCACCAATTAAAAATATAAGAAATTTAAGTTTATGCGCATAAACGGCAGCGAGCGGCGTCGCCCGTTCCGCCCGGTCGTCGCCGGCCGTTCGCGCGAGCGCGATTCAGTCGGATCCGCAATGAATTGCGCCGCAAAATATCGGAGGTCGCCCGGGGCGCGTCGCGTAGAGTAGAGCGTCGGCCGCCGCCCGGCGGCGCGCCATCCGCTACCGCTTCCCAGGAGACCCCGCATGCCGCACGGCGCCCCGCAGTTTCTCGCTCCCGCTTCCATTTCCGTCGATCCGGTCGTACGCCTGTCGGCCGGCGAGCTCGCGTCGGCGATCCGCAGCAAGGCGGTGTCGTGCGTCGAGACGATGCGTGCGTATCTCGATCACATCGAGCGCGTGAACGGCGCGATCAACGCGATCGTCGCGCTGCGCGATCGCGATGCGCTGCTGGCGGAAGCCGCGGAAAAGGACGCGGAGCTGGCGCGCGGTGAGTATCGCGGCTGGCTGCACGGGATGCCGCAGGCGCCGAAGGATCTGGCGATGACGAAGGGGCTGCGCACGACCTACGGCTCGCCGATCTTCCGCGAGAACGTACCGCAGGCCGATTCCGTCGGCGTCGCGCGGATGCGCGCGGCCGGCGCGATCTTCATCGGCAAGACCAATACGCCCGAGTTCGGGCTCGGTTCGCATACGTTCAACGAAGTCTACGGCGCGACGCGCAACCCGTACGACCTGACGAAGAGCGCGGGCGGCAGCAGCGGCGGCACGGCGGCGGCGCTCGCGTCGCGGATGCTGCCGGTTGCGGACGGCAGCGATTTCGGCGGGTCGCTGCGCAACCCGGCCGCGTTCTGCAACATCTACGGCTTTCGCCCGTCGCAGGGCCGCGTGCCGCGCTGGCCGGGCGTCGACGTGTTCATGCAGCAGCTCGGCATCGAAGGGCCGATGGGGCGCACCGTCGGCGACGTCGCGCAACTGCTCGCGATCCAGGCCGGCTACGACCGCAACGATCCGCTGTCGCTCGCGGACGATCCGGCGGTGTTCGCGCAGCCGCTCGACGCGGACCTGCGCGGCAAGCGCATCGCGTGGGTCGGCGACTGGAACGGTTATCTCGCGACCGAGGCCGGCGTGCTCGCGCAGTGCGAGCACGGGCTGGCGACGCTGCGCGAGATCGGCTGCGACGTCGATGCCGCGCTGCCGGCGTTCGCACCCGACCGGATCTGGCGTCTGTGGCTCGCGCACCGGCACCTGCTGTCGGGCGGCGGGCTGCTCGCGCACTATCGCGACCCGGCGCGCCGTGCGCTGCTGAAGCCCGAGGCGATCTACGAGGTCGAAGGGCTGCTCGCGCTGCAGGGCGCGGCGGTGTTCGATGCGAGCGTCGAACGGACCGCGTGGCATCAGGCGGTGCTGAGCTTCTTCGATCGCTACGACTTCATCGCGGCGCCGACCGCGCAGGTGTTCCCGTTCGACGTCGACCAGCGCTGGCCGAAGGAGATCGCGGGCCGCGCGATGGACACCTACCACCGCTGGATGGAAACGGTCGTGCCGTGGACGCTGGCCGGCTGCCCGGTGATCAACGTGCCGGTCGGCTTCAACGACGCGGGGTTGCCGATGGGGATGCAACTGATCGGGCGTCCGCGCGCCGATCTCGCCGTGCTGCAGCTTGCGCGCGGCTACGAGCGGGCGGCCGACTGGGTGGCCCGGCGCGTGCCGGCGTGGATGGCCGCGTGATGCCGCGGCAGGCGGGCAACCGGTAGCCGGTAGCCAGTTGCCGGGGTGACGGAGCGGGCGGCGACGAGCTGCCCGTTTCGTTTTGCATCGCTCGACGCGACGTTCGCCGGCGCCCGCCGGACCCGACATCCGCCATTGATGCAGCCGGAGAACGAATCGGGATGCGCGCACGACATCGCTCGGCAAACGCGCGCGAATCTGCGTGACGGGGCTCGTCGGTCGCCGAATTGCAAGCGGCGCCGCCGCCGGATTTCGTTTCGATGTGTTTCAGTCGTTGCGGCGGCGCGCGACGCGCTTCGACAATATCGCCTCGACAATTCGGGCACGAGGAACACACATGAAGCACATTCGCGCGACGGGCCGGCATCTGGCCTCGGCAGGCATCGCGTTCGGCATCCTGGTGAGCGGCGCCGCGCACGCGCAGCTCGACCTGCAGTCGCTCGGCGCGTCGCTGCTCGGCGGCGGGCAGCAGCAGGCGGCGCCTGCGCAGGGCAGTGTCGCGCAATTGCTGCAGGCCTATGTCGGGGCGAACCAGCAGGTGCTGAACGGCCAGTCGTCGCTCGCATCGGCGATGGGTCTGACGGGGGCGGCCGGGCAGGCGCAGCAGGCCGCGAGTCAGTTGTCCGGTGCCGATGCGCTGTCGCCGGCCACGCTGTCGCAGATGGGCGGCGCGCAGCAATCGGTGTCGCAGGCGCTCGGCCAGGCGTTCGCGAGCGGCGGCGCCACGCACGGCCCGATCGACAAGCAGGCGTTCAGCAACGGCCTCGCGTCGCTCGGGCAGGGGCTCACGCAGTATTCGCAACTGCAGTCGGGGCTCGGCAATCTCGGTTCGACGAGCGCCGCGTCGTTGCTGCAGTCGGGCCTGAATCCGCAGAACATGCAGGCCGCGTCGTATATCGCGCAAAGCGCGCCGGGCCAGTTGCAGTCGCTGGCCGCGACGCTCGGCCAGGCCGTCCAGTTCGCGACGAGCCAGGGCATTTCGGTGCCGTCGGTCGCGTCGTCCGCGCTGAAGCTGCTGCC
Organism: Burkholderia sp. 9779_493; assembly: GCF_015712215.1. NCBI lineage: Bacteria > Pseudomonadati > Pseudomonadota > Betaproteobacteria > Burkholderiales > Burkholderiaceae > Burkholderia > Burkholderia sp. 9779_493. Next base: position 276,929 of record NZ_JACCQA010000003.1, on the reverse strand, counting down.
GTAACGTCAACGTGGCGCGGATGTGCGCGCGATGCGCGGCCGGCATCGCGCGCGTCGACCACGAACAATCGCCCCGCACAACATGGGGATTGCGCGCGATGCTATCGTGGCGGGTCCCTTTTATCGGTGCCGGTTCATGACTGACTCGTTCGACCTCTCGCGCTATTTCTCCCGCATCGGCTACGACGGCCCGGCCGCGCCGACGCTGGACGTGCTGCGCCGGCTGCATCTGCTGCATCCGCAGGCGATTCCGTTCGAAAACCTCAATCCGCTGACCGGCGCGCGCGTCGTGCTCGACCTGCCCGCGATCGTCGACAAGGTGGTCGAACGCCGCCGCGGCGGCTACTGCTTCGAACTCAACAAGCTGTTCTACACCGCGCTCACGACGATCGGTTTTCGCGTCACGCCGCTGATCGCGCGCGTGCGCTGGATGCGGCCGCCCGAGATCGTCACCGCGCAGACGCACATGTTGCTGCGCATCGACCTCGACGGGGCCGCGTGGCTCGCGGACATCGGCTTCGGCAGCGCGACGCTGACCGCGCCGCTGCGCTTCGTGCCGGGCGAGCGGCAACTGACGCCGCACGGCGCGTTTCGCGTGATCGACGCGCCGGTCGACGGCGAATTCGACATGCAGTTCGAAATCCCCGACGGCTGGCAGACGACCTACCGCTTCTCGCTGAAGCCGGCCGAATGGATCGATTACGACGCCGCGAACTGGTTCACGTCGACCTATCCCGAATCGATCTTCGTGAACGACCTGATCGCGTGCCGCGTGCTGCCGGACGGCCGCGCGGCGCTGCTCAACACCGCGCTGACGTTGCGCGACGCGGCGGGGGCCGGGCGCACGGTCACGTTCGACAATGCTGCCGACTGGGCCGCGTGCCTGCGCGACACGATCGGCATCAATACGGCGGGATTCGATCTCGACGCGCTGTTCGCGCGACTCGCGGCGCGCCCCGCGCGGTAACGCGAACCCCCGACATCCGACGGCGGCCCGCACGCGGGCCGCGACCATCCCGCGATCACCCTCGGTTGACTTTTGCTAGATTGCTAGCATACTAGTATCCATGACCGACGAAGAAGTGAAGCAATTCAACGTGTACCTGCCGCTCGGCCTGATCCGGCAGGTCAAGCATCGTGCCATCGAAACGGAGCAATCGCTGTCCGCGCTGGTGGCCGACGCGTTGCGCGCGTACCTGGCCGCGCCGCCGTCCGGCGCGGAACCGTCCAACAAGGAGGAGTGACATGTCATCCGAGCGGATCGAAGCCGTGTATCTGACCACCCACAACTGGGGCAAGTCGGCGAAGTTCTTTCAGGCGCTGGGCTTCAGGCTGGAGTTCGAAACCGACCACAATTCGGGCCAGTTGCGCAGCGGCGACGGTCCGTTCCTGTTCATCGCCGAAGTGCCGCCGAGCGAAACGCCCGACATGCAGGTCGTGCTCAAGGTGGCCGACGAGCAGGCGGTGCAGCCGCAGCCGATCGTCGAGGTCGTCACGCCGTTCGAGGACACGCACTGGGGCACGCGCGACATGACGGTGCGCGATCCGGACGGCCGGGTGTGGCGCCTGCAGGCGCCGGGCAAGCAGGGCGAGTGAGGTCGACATGACGGCTATCCGCGAAGACGACGCGCCCGACAGCACGGCCGCGCGCGTCGCGCTGTGGCGCGCGCTGCACGTCGAGCTCGACGCGCCGCCGCATGTGCTCACGGACGAAATCGGGTTGCAATTGCTCGCGCCGGCACCCGGCTGGCAGCAGCGCGGCGACATGGATCCGCAGTTCACGCGGCCGTTTCGCGCGTCGATCGTCGCGCGGGCGCGCTTCATCGAGGATCTCGTGGCCGAGCAGGCCGCGCGCGGCGTGCGCCAGTACGTGATCCTCGGCGCGGGGCTCGACAGCTTCGTGCAGCGTCGGCCGGACATGGCGTCGCGCGTGACCGTGTTCGAAGTCGACCAGCCGGCGCCGCAGCGCTGGAAGCAGCGCCGCCTGGTCGAGCTCGGCTTCGGCGTGCCCGACTGGCTGCGCTTCGTGCCGGTGGATTTCGAGGCGAAGCAGTCGTGGCGCGACGCGCTCGTCGGTGCGGGCTTCGATGCCGGCAAGCCGGCGGTCGTCGTATCCACCGGCGTCAGCATGTACCTGACGCGCGAAGCGAATGCGGCCGCGCTGCGCGAAGTCGCGTCGCTCGCGCCGGGCTCGACGTTCGCGATGACGTTCCTGCTGCCGCTGGAGAACGCGGATCCGGACGTGCGCCCGGGGATGGAAATGGCCGCGAAGGGCGCGCGGGCGAGCGGCACGCCGTTCATCAGCTTCTTCATGCCGGACCAGATCCAGGCGCTCGCACGGGAGGCCGGCTTCGCGAAGGCCGAACACGTGTCGGCCGCCGAGCTGACGCGCCGTTACTTCGCCGAGCGCACCGACGGTCTGCGGCCGCCGAACCGCGCGGAAGAGCTGCTGGTCGCGACGGTCTGACCCGTCGCGTCCGTCACACTCGTCACGCGCGTTCGAGCACGGCCATCTCCCGCACGACCACGAGCAGCACCGCGAGGCTCGCGCCGCCGGACGCGCGCAGATCCGCGAGCAGGTGTTCGTAGCGCACCAGCGCGGCTTCGCGGCGCGCGCGCCACGCGCCGACGATCGTCTCCGGCGTGGTCGAATCCGGCGACTCCGCGAGCGCGCTCGTCGCGAGCGTGCGCTTGAGCCGCGCGACTTCCGCGAGTGCGGCGGCGCGCGCGAGCATGTCCCAGTGCGTCGGCGTCGGCAGGTTCGCCGCGCGTTCGCCGATCCACCCGTAATTGAGCAGCGTGCCGAGCGAGAAATAGACACCGGCGACGAGTTCGAGGCTGCGGTTGCAGGTCGCCGCCACTTCGGCGATGTCGAGCAGCGCGGCCGAGATGTCGCCGCTCGCGACGCGTACCGCGAGCGCGCTGTCGACGCCGGCGTCGACCAGCACGCGCTGCCGCTCGGACAACGCATCGAGATCGTCGGCCGGCAGCAGCGACGGCAGTTGCGGGGCGAGCCGCGCCGCCGCGTCGCGACAGCGCGCGATCAGCTCGGCGACGCCGCCGTCGGCCACCGCGCCCGACTGCAGATGCCGCAGGAACCACAGCGCCGCGCGCTCCAGCAGCCGCGCGACGTCGACGAACATGCGCGCCTGCACGTCGTCGGCGACGCGGTTGTCGAGCGCGTCGATGTCGCGCCATACCGCATCGAGATCGAACACGTCGCGCGCCATGATGCACGCGCGGACGATGTCGCCCGGCTTCGCGTCGGTTTCCTCCATCAGCCGGTGCACGAATGCGCAGCCGACACGGTTCACGAGCGCGTTGGTCAGATGCGTCGCGAGAATCTCTTGGCGCAGCGGATGGCGGCGCATCGGCTCGCTGAAGCGCTGTTGCAGCGGCTTCGGGAAGTAGTCGACGAGCATCGCGGCCACCAGCGGATCCTCGGGCACGTCGGACTCGAGCAGCGCATCGTAGAGCCACATCTTGCTGTACGCGAGCAGCACCGCGCGCTCCGGCGACGTGAGGCCGAGCTTCGCGGCCTGCCGCTCGGCGACTTCGTCGTCGGTCGGCAGGAATTCGATCACGCGATTCAGGCGGCCCGCGCGTTCGAGCCAGCGCATCAGGCGCGCCTCGGCGTCGAGCAGCTCGACCGCATAGCGGCCCGCGATCGACAGCGCCTGCGTCTGGTAGTAGTTGTCGCGCAGCACCAGCAGTCCGACTTCGTCGGTCATCTCGGCGAGCAGTGCGTTGCGCTGCTTCTCGGTCATCTCGCCGTCGGACACGACGAGCCCGAGCAGGATCTTGATGTTGACTTCGTGATCCGAACAATCGACGCCGGCCGAGTTGTCGATCGCATCGGTGTTGATGCGGCCGCCGCGCTGCGCGAACTCGATGCGGCCGAACTGCGTGCAGCCGAGATTGCCACCTTCGCCGACGACCTTGCAGCGCAGGTCCGCGCCGTTCACGCGCACCGCGTCGTTCGCGCGGTCGCCGACCTGCGCGTGGGTTTCGCGCGCCGCCTTCACGTAGGTGCCGATGCCGCCGTTGTACAGCAGGTCGACCGGCGCCTGCAGGATCGCGCGGATCAATTCGGTCGGCGGCAGCGCGTGCGCGTCGATGCCGAGCGCGGCCTGTACCGCCGGCGACAGCGGGATCGTCTTCGCGGTGCGCGGATACACGCCGCCGCCCGCCGAAATCACCGACGTATCGTAGTCGGCCCAGCTCGAGCGCTCAAGCGCGAACATGCGCTGGCGCTCCGCGAAGCTCGTCGCCGGGTCGGGGTTCGGGTCGAGGAAAATGTGCCGGTGATCGAACGCGGCGACGAGCCGGATATGCGGCGACAGCAGCATCCCGTTGCCGAACACGTCGCCCGACATGTCGCCGACGCCGACCACGGTGAAGTCGGTCGTCTGCGTGTCGATGCCCATCTCGCGGAAGTGCCGTTTCACCGATTCCCACGCGCCGCGCGCGGTAATCGCCATCTTCTTGTGGTCGTAGCCGACCGAGCCGCCGGACGCGAACGCGTCGTCGAGCCAGAAGCCGTATTCGTGCGAGATCGCGTTCGCGTAGTCGGAGAAGGTGGCCGTGCCCTTGTCGGCGGCGACGACGAGATACGGATCGTCGGGGTCGTGGCGCACCACGTCGGGCGGCGGCACGATCGCGGTGCCGGCGAGGTTGTCGGTCAGGTCGAGCAGCCCGCGCAGGAACGTCTGGTAGCACGCGATGCCTTCGCGCATCCATGCCTCGCGATCGCTCTGCGGCGGCGGGTTCTTCACGACGAAGCCGCCTTTCGAGCCGACCGGCACGATCACGACGTTCTTCACCATCTGTGCCTTCATCAGCCCGAGCACCTCGGTGCGGAAATCCTCGCGGCGATCCGACCAGCGCAGGCCGCCGCGCGCGACGCGCCCGCCGCGCAGGTGCACGCCCTCGACGCGCGGCGAATACACCCAGATCTCGAACATCGGCTTCGGTTCGGGCAGGCCGGGCACCTTCGCCGGGTTGAACTTGAACGACAGGTACGGCTTCGATTCGCCGTTCGCGTCGGCGAGGAAGTAGTTCGTGCGTTCGGTCGCGTTGATCACGCCGAGGAACTGGCGCAGGATGCGGTCCTCGTCGAGGTTCGGCACCTGGTCGAGCGCGCCTTCGATCGCCTTCAGCAGCCGTTCGGCCTGCACGTCGCGCGTGTCGCCGATCCGCGGGTCGAAGCGCAGCACGAACAGCTCGACGAGTTGCCGCGCGATCGCCGGGTTGCCGGTCAGCGCGCGCTCGATATACGCGTCGCTGAAGGTCGAGCCGACCTGCCGCAGATATTTCGCATACGCGCGCAGGATCGTCACTTCGCGGGCGCTCAGGTGCGCGCGCAGCACGAGGCGGTTGAAGTCGTCGTTCTCGATCCGGCCGCTCCAGATCCGGTCGAACGCATCCTCGAACAGGCCTTTCACGCGCTCGATGTCGAACTCGGTATCGTCGGCGAGCTCGAGGCCGAAATCGTGTACCCATGCATGCGCGGCATCCTGCGTCTGGATCCGGTACGGCCGCTCCTCGTCGACGCGCACGCCGAGGTGTTCGAGCATCGGCAGGCTGCGCGACAGCGCGATCGGGTCGCCCGCGCGATACACCTTGAAGCGGAACGCGCGCGGCTCGGCCTCGATCGGCCGGTACAGGTTCATCGCGAGCTGGCCCGAGTCCTTCACGCGCTCGATCAGCTCGATGTCGCGCACGGCCGTGCGCGCCGGATAGTCGTCGCGATAGCCGGCCGGGAACGACTCGGCATAGCGCTGCAGCAGGCGGTTGCCTTGCTCTTCGCCGAATGCGTCGAGCAGCGCGTCGGCGAGATCGTCCTGCCAGCGGCGCGTGACCTGCACGAGCCGCGTTTCGAGTTCGCGCGTGTCGACGTCGGGCATCGTGCCGGGTTCGGCATGCACGACGAAATGAATCCGCGCGATCGCCGATTCCGACAGCAGCGGCGTGAATTCGACGTTCACGCCGTTGTACGCGTCGACCAGCAGCTTCGCGATGCGGCGGCGCAGGTCGGTGTTGTACTTGTCGCGCGGCACGAACACGAGGCACGACACGAAGCGGTCGAACCGGTCGCGGCGCACGAACAGGCGCGTGCGCTGGTGTTCCTGCAGGCGCAGGATGCCGAGCGCGATGTCGTAGAGCTGGTCTTCGTCGGCCTGGAACAGTTCGTCGCGCGGATAGGTTTCGAGCACCGTCACGAGCGATTTGCCGAGATGTCCCTTCGGCAGGAAGCCCGCGCGCCGCAGGATGTTCGCGCACTTGCGGCGCACGATCGGGATCTCGGCCGTCGACACCATGTACGCGGTCGACGTGTAGAGCCCGATGAAGCGGCGCTCGCCGACGACCTTGCCGTCGGCGCCGACGAGTTTCACGCCGACGTAGTCGAGGTAGCCGGGCCGGTGCACCGTCGCGCGCGAATTCGCCTTGGTCAGGAAGATCGGCCACGCGCCGGTGATGATGTCGGCGGCGGCCTGCGGCAGCGGCGTCACGTCGGGCGCGCCGGACGTGCGCAGCGCTTCGCGCAGGATGCCGAAGCCCGAGCCCTCGATGCCGCGCAGCCCGAAGCCCGTGCCGTCCGATACGAGCGCGTAGTCGCGCTGGCCGAGGAACGTGAAGTGATCGGCGGCCATCCATTCGAGGAACGCGCGCGCCTCGATGTCCTCCGCGGTCGATTCGCGCGCCTTCATCTCCTTGATGGTCGCGCGCACGATGTCGACGATCTTCGGCCAGTCCTCGACCGACGCGCGCACGTCGCCGAGCACGCGCGCGATGTCCTCGCGCAGCGTGTCGAGCAACGCGGCGTCGCCGCAGCGGTCGACTTCGAAATGGATGAACGACGCGAGCTGCGACTGGCCGTCGCCGGACGTCGCGCCGCCCGCGTCGACCCGCTCGATGCCGCCGCCGGCGCCGCGCCAGATGCGGAACACCGGATGCAGCGCCGAATGCAGCGCGAGCCCGAGGCGGTTGACGGCCATCGTCACCGAGTCGACGAGGAACGGCATGTCGTCGTTGACGATCTCGATCACCGTGTGGTCGGAATGCCAGCCGTGCTGTTCGAGGATCGGGTTGTACACGCGCAGGCGTTCGCTGCCGGGCACGAATTTCTGCGCGGTCTGCCAGTGTGCCATCGCGGCACCGTACAGGTCGGCGATGCTGCGGTTCTGCAGATCGTCGGCATCGACGAAATCGTAGTAATGACGCAGGAAGGGTTCGACGATCCGGAACGTGGCTTCGGGCAGGCGAGCGCGCGCGAATTCGACGACGTCGGAGAGCAGGTGTGCGACGACTTCCTCGTTCTTCGCTTCCATGGCGGTCTCCTCGTCGGGTGGCCATTGGCGGCTGCGTCTGTCCGGCATTATGCGCCGATTGCGTGACAAAGCGATGTGCGGGCGCACAACGGAGGCCGGCGGTGGAGCGGGCCTGCGGCGCCCGTCGCGGACGCCGCGGTGCAGGGTTCAGCGCAGGGCGGGCGACGCCGGCGCGACGCCGCCTTCGGCGCTCAGCGCTCGTCGCTCCACAGCTTGCCGGCCGTCGCCCAGTTCTCCTTCTTCACGTCGGTCAGGATGATGTCGACCGAGCCCGGCGCGCAGCCGAGCGTCTCGCACGTGACGCGCGTGATCGCTTCGACGAAGGCGCGCTTCTGGTCGACGGTGCGGCCTTCGAACAGCTGGATATTGAAAGTCGGCATGGCAAATGCTCCGGTTGAGGTTGAACGATTGACGATGAACGATTCGGTCGGGTGCGGACGTGGCGTCAGTCGCGATACGACGGATCGATCCGGTCGAGGCGGCGCAGCAGCGCCGGCCATTCCAGTTCGCCTTCGATCGCGCCGCCGTCGCGCAGTTGTTCGGCGGTGCGCGCGGCGACGGCCGGTTCCGGCAGCACGAGCGGCCCGCCGCCGGCCTGCGCGCGAACCTGGATGTCGCACGCCTTGATCAGCGTATCCATCAGCACGTACGCTTCGGCGACGGTGCGGCCGACCGTCAGCGTGCCGTGATTGCGCAGCAGCATCGCGGATTTCGCGCCGAGGCTCGCGGTCAGCCGCGCGCCTTCGGCCGGCGAGAATGCGAGCGCTTCGTAGTCGTGGTACGCGAGGTCGCCATGAAAACGCAACGCGTGCTGCGATGCGGGCAGCAGCCCGTCGCGCTGGATCGATACGGCGATGCCGGCCGTATTGTGCAGGTGCATCACGCAGACGGCGTCGGCGCGCGCCGCGTGCACGGCCGCATGCAGTGCGAAGCCGGTCACGTTGACCGTGTGCTCGCTGTCGCCGATCCGGTTGCCGGCGAGGTCGATCTTCACGAGGTTCGACGCGCGAACCTCGTCGAACGTGAGGCCGAACGGGTTGATCAGGAAGTGGCCGGGTTCGCCCGGAACGGTCGCGGACAGATGCGTGTAGATCAGGTCGTCCCAGCCGTTCAGCGCGACGAGCCGGTACGCGGCGGCGAGGTCGACCCGCAGCTTGCGTTCGGCGTCCGAGATCGGGCCGCCGGGCTTCACGGCATCAGGACGGTGTGCGAATGACGACATCGGGTTCTCCGAGGGTAAAGCGGCGCGCGACAGCGACGGTCACCCATGACGCGAGCGCGAACGGGGCCGTGAACGCGGGGGTGCCCGTGCGCATCGCGAGCCACTGGATCAGCGCGGCGAGCGCGGCCGCCGCGAGCGCCGCACGCGGGCCGCGCGGCATCAGCGCGAGCGCGGCGAGGGCGCCGTTGAAGCCGAGCAGGCCGTCGGCGAACAGCGCGCCGCTTGCGCCCAGCGCGGCCAGCAGCACGGTCGACACGACCGCGCCGCCGAGCGCGAACGCGGCCGCGCGGCGCGATGCGACGGCGAGGCCGGCGACGATCAGCGCGCCGGCCCACGCGCCTTGCGCGAAGGTGGTCTGGGCGACGCCCGACAGCAGCGCGTCGGCGGCGGACGCGAGCGTCAGCACCGGGCCGGCGTCTGCGGCGTCCGCATGCTGCACTGCGACAAACGGCAGCCACAGCGCGGTGACGGCCAGGCACGGGCCCGAATACGGGCACTGGCGCCAGCGGGCGAGCGGCACCCGCATCGCGCGTTGCACGAGCGCCGCGCCGATCGCGACCAGCGGCGCCAGCGCGACGGCGGCGAGCGGATGGGGCGCGAACAGCACGGCGATCAGCGCGGCCAGCGCGCCGTTGAAGCCGTGCAGGCCCTGTCCGACGTCGCGGCGGTCGGCGCCCGTCAGCACGGCCGTCATGCTGGCGGCGGCCGAGCCGACCAGCGCGGCGCACGCGAGCCGCAGGTCGGTCAGCGCCAGCGCGGCGAGCAGCAGCGCGCCGGTGAGCGCATGCGCCTGCAGCACGATCTGCCCGATGCCGCGCAGCAGGATGCGCAGGTCGATCGACGGCGGGACGGGGCGGGCGGTAGGCATGATGGCGGCGGAACAGGACGAGCCGCGAGCATAGGACACAATCCCATGCACCGGAATAGGGAATTCTGGATAGTCGGGATTTGTGCGACGATGCCCCGCAATGGGGAAACCGGGAGGTGGAACGATGCGCGAGGTGCGGTGGGCGTCGCTCGAAGGCGACGGGGTCGAACATCTGACGTTCGACCGCAGCGGCGGCGCGATCGTCGTCGAAAGCGCGGTGGTCGGCCAGCGGTACGGTCGCGCATACGGGCTCGCGTATCGCGTCGAGTGCGATGCGCAATGGCGCGTGACTTATGCGGTGCTCAAGGTGATGGGCGGCGGCACGCTGGCGTTGCGCGGCGACGGCGCCGGCCACTGGCGCGACGGCGCGGGCCGCCCGTTGCCGGCGCTAGACGGTTGCATCGACATCGACATCGCCGCGACGCCGTTCACCAATTCGCTGCCGATCGGCCGCCTCGGGCTCGCGCGCGGCGAGCGGCGGCCGATCGACGTCGCGTACATCTCGACGCCGGACCTGACGGTGGCGCCGGTCAAGCAGGCTTACGCGTGCATCGAACCGGGCCGGCGCTACCGCTACGAAGGGATCTTCCGGAATTTCACGGCCGAGATGGACATCGACGACGACGGGCTCGTCGTCGATTACGAGACGCTGTTCAGACGCCTGCCGGCGCCGCCGACGGCGCGCTGAACCGCGGCGTTCGTCGCCGCCGGTCGCTCCTGCGCGGACGCGAAGCGGTCGATCCGCGACGCGATCAGGTCCGGATGGCGCAGCACGATCCAGTGCGTGCCGTCGATTTCCTCGCGCACGTGGTCGCCGAGCCAGCGATCGAGGTCGACCGACATCTCGGGCGTCACGTAGCGGTCGCGCACCGGCACCAGGATCTGCACCGGCGCCTGCGCATACCGCTCACGCGGCTGGCGGGCCCGCGCGATGAAGTTCGCGCGGTACATCTGCATCCCGTTCAGCGCGTTCTTCAGTTGCACGGGATCGCGCTCGGCGCGCACGCGTTCGGTGAGCTGGAGCCAGCGCGGCCACAGCGCGGCGCCGCCGAGCCGCCATACCAGCGATGGCACGAGCGGCAGATGGAAGAACCCGATGTACCACGACTTCAGGCTCTGCTTGAGCCGCAGCTTCGCGCGGAACACGTGATCGAGGCACGGGCCCGAGATCGACGTGTACGACGCGATGCGGCCGCGGAACGCGGGGTCGGTCACGGCCTCCCAGCACTGGATCGAGCCCCAGTCGTGGCCGACGAGGTGGAACGGCCGGCCGCCGCAGGTCGCGTCGGCCACCGCCTTCAGGTCGCCGGCGAGCCGTTCGAGCGTGTAGTCGGCCCGGCGGCGCGGCGCATCGGATGCACCGGCGCCGCGCACGTCGTACGCGATCACGCGGTAGCGCTTCGCGAGCCGCGCGCGGACCGGCGCCCACACGGCCGCCGAGTCGGGATAGCCGTGCACGAGGATCAGCGGCGGCGCGCGCCGCGACCCGCTTACGTAGACGGCGAGTTTCACGTCGCCGGACTGGACGGTCAGCATCTCGTGAGCGCGCGCCATGGCGTCATGCCTGCGGCACCGGGTGCAGCGGCACGCGGCGCGGGGCGGCTTGCGCCGCGTAGCGCGCGTTGGTCGCGTCGATGTTGTCGAGCAGCGTGTCGAGCTCCTGCAGGTACTGATGGTTGTCGTGATCCCACGGGTGGAAACCCGGGCGGAAGTAGTCGAGCCATTCGCGCGCGATGCTCGGAAACACGCCGTGCTTCGGGCTGTACAGATACTTCACGAGGCGCCACATGCCGCCGAACTTGCCGTGTTCGCGACGGTGCGCGCGCATCAGGCGTACGTGGAAGTCGAACACGATGGCCCAGAAGAACACCGTCGTCGTCAGCATCGTGCCGGTGCGCAGCAGGTAGCTGCCGAGGCCCGGCTTCATCACGGTGCGCCACACGTCGTAGGACACCGCCTTGTGCTCGGTTTCCTCCATCGCGTGCCACATCCACATCTGCTGGTAGCCCTCGACCGAGCCGTCGATCCGGTGCTCGTGGCCCGACAGCAACTGGTTCGCGAGGATCGCCGTGTAGTGCTCGAGCGCGATCGTGATCGCCAGCTGCATCGAGTGCGGCAGCACCTTCTTGAACCAGCCGAGGATGGTCCACAGGCGCTTGTCGAGCTTGTGCGCGGGCAGCCCCGACGATTGCAGCAGATCGTTGTATTCGATGTGCTCGCGCGTGTGCATCGCTTCCTGGCCGATGAAGCCGAGCACCTGCTTCTTCAACTCGGGATCCTCGATCCGGTCGCGGTAGTTGCGCACCGAATCCATGAAGAAGCGTTCGCCGGCCGGGAACAGCAGCGACAGCGCGTTCATGAAGTGCGTGACCGGCACGCCCTGCACGTGCCAGTCCTTCGCGCGTTCGGGCGGCAGCGCGAAACGGATGTCGCGCCGCACGGGCATCATGTTCGGGGTCGTCATGATTGTTCACCTCCCTGATTGCCTGCATTGTTGTAGGTCGCGTGCAGCGGGGCGGGCGCCGGCGCCGGCGCGCCGCGCGCGGCACGGCGGGCTTTCGCCGCCTCGCGGCGCGTCGCGAGCACGACGAGCGCCTGGTACGCGGCCGGCAGCACGCGCGCCATCCAGTCCGCGCCCTTCGCGTCGCGGCCGATCAGCACGCGGCGCTTGTTCTTGCGCACGCCGGCGAGGATCGTGCGCGCGGCGTCGTCGGCGGTCGTGATGAAGAACTTCTCGAAGCTGTCCTTGCCTTGCTGTTCGCTCTCGACGATGAAGCCGACCATGTTCTTCGCGACGCGGCTCGACTGCGCGATGTTCGTGCGGATGCCGCCCGGATGCACGCAGGTGGCCGACACGCCGCACTTCATCATGTCGAGTTCCTGGCGCAGCGATTCGGTGAAGCCGCGCACCGCGAACTTGGTCGCGTTGTAGCCGCTCATGCCCGGCTGCGCGAAGATCCCGAAGATGCTCGACGTGTTGATCACGTGGCCGTCGCCCGATGCCTTCAGGTGCGGCAGGAACGCCTTCGTGCCGTGCACGACGCCCCAGAAGTTGATGTTCACGATCCACTCGAGATCGCTGTATTCCATCCCTTCGATCGTGCTCGACAGCGCGACGCCCGCATTGTTGAAGATCAGGTTGACCTTGCCGTGCTCCTTCGCGGTGTCGTCGGCCCATGCGAACATCGCGTCGCGATCGCCGACGTCGAGCACGCGCGTCGACACGCGCACGTTCGGCGCGATCGCGCGGACGATCCGTTCGGTTTCCGCGAGGCCGACGCCGTTCTTGTCGGCGAGCGACACGTGGCAGCCGGCCTGCGCGAGCTGGATCGCGAGCGCGCGGCCCATGCCCGAGCCGGCTCCCGTGATCGCGGCCACCTTGTTGGCGAAATCTCTCATGTCGTTGGCTCCTTGTCTGGCTCAGGCCGCTTCGGCGGACGTGGAAGCGGAAGCGGCCGGCGCGGCGGCGGGCCACGCGGTCGTGTCGTGTTGCGGCGCGCGATACGCGTGGTAATCGGCGATCGAGAAACGCGCGGTCGCCTGGCGGAAGCGCCACGTGAAGCCTGGCCACAGCGTCGTGTTCTTGCCGGTGCGCGGATCGAGATACCAGCTCTTGCAGCCGCCCGTCGACCAGATCGCCTTCTTCAGCTTGCCCTGCAGGTCGCTGTTGAACTGCGCCTCGACGAGCGGGCGCACCTCGATCGCGTCCGCGCGCTCGCGGCGCATCGCCTGCAGCGCGCCGAGGATGTATTCGATCTGCGACTCGATCATGAACACCATCGAGTTGTGGCCGAGGCCGGTGTTCGGGCCGACGATCATGAAGAAGTTCGGATAGCCGGGCAGCGTCGAGCCGAGGTACGCGTGCGCGCCGTCGCGCCACGCGTCGACGATGTCGAGGCCGCCGCGGCCGATGATCGCGCCGCGCGGGTACGGATCGGCGACCTGGAAGCCGGTGCCGTAGATCAGGCAGTCGACTTCATGACGCTTGCCGTCGGTCGTCACGACCGCGTCGGCTTCGATATGGTCGATGCCGGTCGTGATCACGTCGACGTTCTTGCGCGACAGCGCCGGGTAATAGTCGTTCGAGATCAGCACGCGCTTGCAGCCGAGCGTGTAGTTCGGCGTGACGGTCTTGCGCAACTCCGGATCGGGAATCTGCTTGCGGATGTGCCGCAGCGCGAGCTTCTGCACGTTCTTCATCAGCGACGGATGGATCGCGAAGCCGAGCACGCGCGATTCGAGCATCCAGTAGATGCCGCTGCGCACGATCTTCTGCGTGAACGGCAGCGTGCGGAACAGCCATTTCTCGAAGCCGGTCAGGTTGCGGTCGGGCTTCGGCATGATCCACGGCGGCGTGCGCTGGAACAACGCGAGTGCTTTCACGCGCGGCGCGATCTGCGGGACGAACTGGATCGCGCTCGCGCCGGTGCCGATCACCGCGACACGCTTGCCTTCGAGCGGGTAGTCGTGATCCCACTGCTGCGAATGGAACGCGCGGCCCTGGAAGGTTTCGACGCCGGGAATCGCCGGCAGCGCGGCGCGCGACAGGCCGCCCATGCCCGACACCAGCACGCGCGCGGACAGCCGCTTGCCGTTCGCGAACGTGAGGCGCCAGCGTTGCGCGGCTTCGTCGTATTCGGCGCGCTGCAACTCGTGATTCAGCCGCAGGTGCGGGCCGACGCCGAAGCGCTGCACGCAGTCTTCGAGATACGCGCGGATTTCCGGCTGCGGCGCGAACATGCGCGTCCAGCGCGGGTTCGGCGCGAACGAGAACGAATAGACGTGCGATTGCACGTCGCATGCACACCCGGGGTAATGATTGTCGCGCCACGTGCCGCCGACCGAGGCGGCCTTCTCGAGGACGACGAAGTCGGTCGCGCCCGTCTGTTTCAGGCGGATCGCCATCCCGAGACCGGCGAAGCCGGTGCCGATGATGGCGATGTCGATGGTTTCGTCCGGGCCGTCATGGCCGGGTGGACCGAAAGGCAACGTGCGAGCATTCATCCGGGTGTCTCCGATTTGGCTCATTTTTGAATGTTACATTGTTTGATGTAACGATAGTGGGTGAACCCGGAAACCGCAAGAGGCTAGAAGCGGCGCTCTAAGGGCCGGAAGCCAGACGGGAAAAGGCTGAGCGGGGTTTGGAACGGTCGGGTTTCCGCAATGCGGGATGAGCGGAAAAGGCCGTCGGCAGGGCGAGACAGGGAAGAAACGGGACCGCCGGCGCGCGATGGTCCGTTTGAAACGGTATCAGGGACGGATCGAGCGGGTAGCCGTCTCATGGAAAACCCCGGCCACGATCGTGACCTGCGCGAGCGCATAGAGGCCCCAGATCAGATAGTCGATGCCCGGAAAGCCGCCGAGGAACCGGCCGACGCCGATCAGCGTATCGGAGCCGACGAAGATCAGGCTGCCGACCGCGACCAGCGGGCCGCGCGTGCGGGCGGCGAGCGCAAAGCTCGCCATCGCGCACAGCACGAGCATGTAGATGGCGACCGGCGCCAGCAACTCGCCGAGGTGCGGGAAGAATGCCGCGTAGAACGCCGGCGCGGCGATCCACAGCCCGACGAGCGCGACGATGCGCCAGCCGTGCGGCCGCGCGCGCCACCGGAAGAAGATCGCGCAGTAGCACACGTGCGTGAGCAGGAATGCGCCGAGGCCGAGGACGAACGACCACGGCCAGTCGGGCAGCGCGAGCAGCACGTCGCCGAGCACGGCGGTCGCGAGCGCCGCGCACAGCCACGCGCGTTCGCGCGGCTCGCCGCAGGTGCTGCCTGCCGCGAGCAGCAGGATGCCCATCGCGGCTTTCGCGGCGGCCTGGCCCGGATAGGGCGCGACGGCGAGCGACAGGCCGTACAGCAGCGCCGCGGCGATGGCGAGCGGCCAGAGCCGGCGGTAGGGGGCGGGAAGCGTGGCGATCAAGGCGGGTGTCTCCGGTTTGTAGTTGTCTGCGGTGGACGCCGCGCCGTCGAGGGCGCGGCTGTCGGCCATTATCCGGAAGAACGGGCGCGCGAAAACCGGCGAATCCTTCTAGGAAACGACCGCGACGGGCGGCGGTGCCGCCGCCGGATTTTTCCGCGCGTTGCCCCGGCCGAACCGGGGCAACGGCGTCGATTCGGCTTGCTATGATCGCCGCGGTATTGCCGTTGTCGATGTCCCGCCTGGCCGCGCGACCGGATGCGCGAGCCGGTGCGTGCCGATGAATCCATGCCGTGCCCGGCCCGCGCCCTCATAGGGCGCGGGCCGGCGCCGGCTCCCCACGAAAACAGGTCCGACCATGACCGAACTTCTTCACGGCGACGGCGCGATCCGTCGCACGACGCCGTACGGTTCCTCGATCGAAAACACCTATGCGGGCGTGCTGTCGTTCATGCGCCGCAATTACTCGCGCGTGCTCGACGGCATCGACGTCGCGATCTCCGGCGTGCCGCTCGATCTCGCGACGACCTATCGTTCCGGTGCACGGCTCGGGCCGGCCGCGATTCGCGCGGCAAGCGTGCAGCTCGCGGAGCTCAATCCGTATCCGTGGGGCTTCAACCCGTTCGACGACCTCGCGGCCGTCGACTACGGCGACTGCTGGTTCGACGCGCACAACCCGTTGTCGATCAAGCCGGCGATCGTCGAGCATGCGCGCGCGATCCTGCGTTCGGGCGCGAAGATGCTGACGCTCGGCGGCGATCACTACATCACCTATCCGCTGCTGGTCGCGCACGCGGAGCGCTACGGCAAGCCGCTGTCGCTGATCCATTTCGACGCGCACTGCGATACGTGGGCCGACGACGATCCGGACAGCCTCAATCACGGGACGATGTTCTACAAGGCGGTGAAGGAAGGGCTGATCGATCCCGCGACGTCGGTGCAGGTCGGCATCCGCACGTGGAACGACGACTTTCTCGGGATCGAGCGGCTCGATGCCGCGTGGGTGCATGACCAGGGTGCGCGGGCGGCGGTCGAGCGAATCGTCGCGATCGTCGGTGCGCGGCCTGCGTACCTGACGTTCGATATCGACTGCCTCGATCCGGCGTTCGCGCCGGGAACGGGGACGCCGGTTGCCGGCGGGCTCTCGTCCGCGCAGGCGCTGGCGATCGTGCGGGGGCTCGGGGCGGTGAATCTGGTCGGGGCGGATGTGGTGGAGGTGGCGCCGGCGTACGATCACGCGGACATCACGGCGATCGCGGCCGCGCATGTGGCTTGCGATCTGCTGTGTCTGTGGCGGCAGAAGAAGGTGGCGGCGCGGTGACGCAGGTGAGCGGGCATGTGATGCGGAAGGCCGGCGGGCAGTTGCCCGCCGTTTTTTTATGACCGTCTGCGCGGATCTCGCGAGTAGCGCGGCGTTCAACCGCGCGTATCGACCCAGTGGCGCGCCCAGCGTGCCGAATGCGCGAGCGCCTGTGCCTCGCTCGCGAAGTAATCGAGCGAATAGAACTGGTAGCGGCCTTCGCCGTGCGTGCTATCGGCGCGTTCGAGCAGCAGGTTGGAGGAAAAACTCCCGTCGGGCAGGCGATGCGCCGAGGGTTGGACGGCATAGCCGTTGTATTGCTGAATTCGTTGGTTGTCCATTTTAATTTTAATGATGTTCGAGTGCGCGCGTGCCGTGCGAAATACGCACGGTTACGCCGATTCAAAGCCATTGCGAGCCGAATCAGACGCAGTCGGAAAGCGAAAATAAGGCGTTGCGGCCAGAGGGGGGATGAAGTGCAACGAGACGTGTAGCGCGTGGCGAGCTGCTGACTGAACAGATGCAGCTAAAAAGCCGGTCGCGCCAACTTGGGGAGACGAAGCTCCGTGGGGATGTCGCTGCGACCCGGCGTCCGTCGTGGGAGGCCGGGCCCTTCAAACTTTACAGCGGCTTGATGTTCGCCGCTTGCAGACCCTTCGGTCCTTGCTTCGTTTCGAAGCTCACTTTCTGGTTTTCAGCCAGCGTCTTGAAGCCGTCGGCACGAATTTCCGAGAAGTGAGCGAACAGATCGTCGCCGCCGTTGTCCGGCGTGATGAAGCCAAAGCCTTTGCTGTCGTTGAACCACTTGACGATACCGGTATCCATGAAGATTCCTTGAGAAAAAAATAGAGAAATTTGCTCTGTGGAAGAGCGCGCGAAGCGTCAAGGAGGGAGAGGACAACGAATACCGCTGAGGAGGAGCGAGCAATTGATGAACAGCAATCGGACTTCTTGGACTTCGGTGCCTACACTAACCGTCGCTGGGGCTCGCGTCAACCGTTATCTTGTAACTGTTTCGCAGCGTAGCCTGCGATGACGGACGCAGCGCGGTGGCGCCGTCTGGCTGGAATGCGCGCGGGCGCGGCTGCTGGCCATTTGCCGGCGCATGCTGGCGGCGGTCGTCACCTGCAATGGACGTCGGCCTTTCCTCCAGCCGGACACGCGCGCGTTGTCGCGAAAAGCCCACGCATGCATGACGGCGAAGGCCTTATGCGGTGTCGCCGTCGCCCTGCGTATCGCTCGTACCGGACTGCCGCGCGGCTTCGTCGCTGAGTTTCTTGTCGAGAATCGTCGCGACGCGGCCGCCCAGATACGCGCTCGCCGCATTCTCGAGCGCGCGGTTCGTCTCGCCTTCGACGAACACGGCCGCGAGCGGGCGCAGCCGCCAGATCGCGTCGACGAGCGCCGGCACGTCGGTGGCGGGCGGCAGCGTGCCTTCGTCATAGCGGTCGAGCCGCTTCACGACGAGATCGACGAGCAGCCGCGCGATCGCGTCGAAATGCGGCCGCGCGACGCTGATCACGTCGAGCAGTTCGCGCGGCGGAATCCCTTCCTTCGTCATCGCGGCGGCGGCCTCGAGCAGCGCGGGGCTTTTCGCGACGAACGACAGGCCGCGCCGTTCGAGCAGCCCGAGCTCGGTCACGCGCGACAGTTGCGTGGTCGCCTGCGGGCCGAACATCTGCGCGAGTTGCGCGAGCGAGTAGGTTTTCGGCAACTCGTGCGACCAGCGGCCGCCGATCGCGTTTTCGAGGCCGAGGATCGAGCGCAGGTCGTGGCCTTCGTCGATCGCCTTGATCAGGTCCTGGATGTTCGACAGCGTGTAGCCGCGCGCGAGCAGATGGTTGATCAGCTTCAGGCGCGCGACGTGCGTGTCGTCGTAGATGCCGACGCGCCCGCGTTTCTCCGGCGGCGCGAGCAGCCCGCGATCCTGGTAGGCGCGGACGTTGCGCACGGTGGTATCGGACACGCGCGCGAGCTCGTCGACCGTGTACTCGTTGCGGGAATCCGGCGTGGCCTCGTCGGGCGTGGAATGAGTCTGTTTTGACATGCGGCCATTCTAGCGCGCCGGGGCAGGCTCGGGCGAGGCGGGGCGCGTGTTCGCGCCTTCGCCGAGCGGGCGCTGCAGCAGCGCCGTATCGATCCAGCGGCCGTGCTTGAAGCCGACCGCTTTCAGCTGGCCGGCCGGTTCGAAGCCGAACGCGCGATGCAGCGACGTCGAGCCGCCGGTGCCGCCGTCGGCGATCACCGCGATCATCTGCCGCCACGGGCCGCCTTCGCAGCGCGCGATCAGCGCGGCGAGCAACGCGCGGCCGATTCCGCGGCCGCGCTGCGCGTCGTCGATGTAGATCGAATCCTCGATCGCGAAGCGGTACGCGCTGCGCGTGCGGTACGGCGTCGCGTACGCGTAGCCGGCCACGCGGCCGTCGCATTCGGCGACGAGATACGGCAGCCCGTGGTTCAGCACCGCGTCGCGGCGTGCGCGCAATTCGGCGACGTCGGGCGGCGTTTCCTCGAACGACGCGACGCTGTGATGAACGTGGTGCGCATAGATCGCGTGGATCGCCTCGAGGTCGGCATCGGTCGCGTCGCGCACGACGCAGGCGGGAGTGTTGGACATGGCGGCAGGGCGGTCGGAATCAAAACGCTACTATGCCGGCCGTCGCCGCGCGTGGTAAAGCCGTTTGCGGCTTCGGCGGCTTACAACCGGCCGTCCGCCGCATGCACAGCATCGGCGATCGCGTCGGCGACGCGCTGTACGCGCGGCGACCGGCGCACGTCCGGGTGAACGACGAGCCAGATTTCGCGCTCGATGTCGCAATGCGGCGCGGCCGTCAGCTCGACGAGCGGCGCGCCGGCATGCGCGGCCGGATCGTCGACGAGAAACCGCGGCAGCAGCGCGACGCCGGCCCCGGCCGCACGCGCGATGCTGCGCGGCGAGGTCGTTGGCGATGAACGCAAAGCGGCGCCCGGCCGCGAAGCGTTCGAGCCATTGCTGCTGCGGCGTTTGCGCGAGCGCGTCGTCGTAGCCGATGAAGGGCCAGGTGTCGGGCGGCGCATCGGCCCATTCCGGCGCCGCGCACAGCGCGAAGCGCATCGTGCCGAGCCGGCGCGCGGCGAGCCCCGGCTCGCTCGGCCGCGACAGCCGCACCGCGAGGTCGGCTTCGCGCGCATACAGGTTCGCCGCATGCATCTCGCCCATCAGGTCGATCCGCAGCGCCGGCCACGCGCGCTGCGCGCGAGCCAGGCGCGGCGCGAGGAAATGGCTCGCGAACACCGGCGACGCCGATACCCGCACCACGCCGTCGAGCGCCGCCGCACCGTGCGCGGCGCGCGCGAACGCATGCGCATCGGCTTCGAGGCGCGTGGCGTGCTCGGCGAGGTGCAGCCCTTCGTCGGTCGGCGGCCAGCCGCGCGGCAGCCGGTCGAACAGCCGGATTCCCAGTGCCGACTCCAGCGCGTCGATGCGCCGCGCGACCGTCGAATGCTGGACCTGCAGCGCCCGCGCGGCGGCCGACAGGCTGCCGCCGCGCATCACCGCCAGGAAGTAGCGGATGTCGTCCCAGCTCATCGGCAGTGCGGGTGAGGCGACAGGATCACGATCGGTCGAATTTTGCACAGTAGATGGGCGTTCAACGTGAATTCCGTTCGATTATGCACGATGGGATGATCGTGTCACTTCATTCGATAACGAGGAACGTCATGACCCAAACCGCCAATGCCATCCGGATCGGGATCGACCGTTACGGCGATGCCGGCGTGCTGCGCCGCGTCGATGCGCCCGTCGCGCCGCCCGGCGCCGGCGAAGTACGGATTCGCCAGACCGCGATCGGCGTGAATTTCGTCGATATCTACTTCAGGACGGGCGCGCATGCATTGCCCGCGCTGCCGGACGCGCTCGGCGTCGAGGCGGCCGGCGTGATCGACGCGGTCGGGCCGGGCGTGACGGAGCTCGTGCCCGGTCAGCGCGTCGCGTATGCCGGCATGCCGACCGGCAGCTATGCGAGCCTGCGCACGATGCCGGCCGAGCGCGTGCTGCCGATTCCAGACGGGCTGAGCGACGAAGCCGCCGCCGCCGGGCTGCTGAAGGGGATCACCGTCTACATGCTGCTGCATCGCGTGCGGCAGGTCGGCGCCGGCGACACGGTGCTCGTGCATGCGGCGGCCGGCGGCGTCGGGCTGCTGGCGACGCAGTGGGCGCGCGCGCTCGGCGCACGGGTGATCGGCACGGTCGGATCGGCCGCGAAAGCCGCGCTGGTGCGCGCGCACGGCGCGGAAGCGGTGGTCGATTATCGCGAGGCGGATTTCGTCGCGGCCGCGCGTGCCTTCGGCGGCGGTGCGGGCGTCGATTACGCGATCGACGGAATCGGCGGCGACGTGCTGACCCGCACGCTCGGCGCGATTCTTCCGTTCGGGATGGTCGCGAGCATCGGGCAGGTGGCCGCGATCGGCACGCGGCAGACGTTCGATCTCGACGAGCTGGGGCCGGCCCGTTCGATCGCGCTCGCGCGGCCGAGCGTGCTCGGTTTCATCGCGCGCGACGTCGGCGCGTATCGGGACGCCGCGCGGGCGACGCTCGACCGGCTGGCAGGCGGCATGCACGTCGAGATCGGCGCGCGCCTGCCGCTCGAACAGGCGGCCGATGCGCACCGGTTGCTGGAGTCGCGCGCGACGACGGGCGGTGTCGTGCTGTTGGCGTGATGACGGGGCGGGCGACTCGCGACGCGGCTCGACCCGACGGTCGTGTCGCGAGCCGCCGCTCGCTCAGTTGTGCGTGCGCAGCGGCGCATCTTCGACGAACCACGCGAGCACGAACGCGATCGCGATCACCGTCGCGGCCGACAGGTACACGACGTGCAGCGAGCCGGCGAACGCGTGCAGATACGCGTCGCGCACGGCGTCCGGCAACTGGTGCACGGCGGCCGGGCCGAGCGCGGGCGGCAGCTCGGTGCCGGCCGGCAGCGCGTGCCTCATCCGCGCTTGCAGCCCGTGCGAGAACAGCGCGCCGAATGCGGCGACGCCGAGCGAGCCGCCGATCGAGCGGAACAGCGTCGCGCCCGACGTCGCCACCCCCATGTGCCGGAATTCGACCGTGTTCTGCACGGCGAGCGTCAGCACGGGCATCACCATCCCGAGCCCGATTCCGAGCAGCGCCATGTACGCGTACATCGTGTGCAGCGGCGTATCGAGCGTCAGCGTCGACAGCAGCGCCATCGCGACGCCGCCGATCAGCGTCCCGGCGATCGGGAACATCCGGTACGAGCCGAGCCGCGAGATCAGCCGCCCGCTGACGATCGACGTCACGAGCATCCCGCCCATCATCGGCAGCAGCTGCATGCCGGCCTGCGACGGCGTCGAGCCCTTGACGACCTGCAGGTAGAGCGGGATGAACGTGACCGAGCCGAACAGCGCGATGCCGACCACGAACCCGATCAGGCCGACCAGCACGAAGGTGCGGTGACGGAACAGGTCGAGCGGCATGATCGGCTCGGCCGCCAGGCGCTCTTCATAAATGAAGCCGCCGATCGCGACGAGCCCGAGCACGAGCGTCATCCATAGCTGCGGCGACGTCCACGGCAGCAGCGAGCCGCCTTCGCTCGTGAACAGGATCACGCAGGTGAGGGCGGTCGCGAGGAACGTGGCGCCCAGGTAGTCGATCCGGTGCTTCACGTGCGCGGTGTGCGGCCGGAACGCCATGCCGATCACCGCGAGCGCGAGCAGGCCGAGCGGCAGGTTGATCGTGAAGATCCAGCGCCATGACAGGTGCTCGACCAGGAAGCCGCCGAGCAGCGGGCCGACGATCGTCGCGAGGCCGTAGACGCCGCCGAACATCCCCTGGTAGCGCGCCCGGCGATCGGGCGGGACCAGATCGCCGATCGCGGCCATCGTGACGACCATCAGGCCGCCGCCGCCGAGCCCCTGCAGCGCGCGCAGCCCGATCAGTTGCGTCATGTCCTGCGCGACGCCGCACAACGCCGAGCCGGCGAGAAACAGCACGATCGCGGCCTGCAGCACGATCTTGCGGCCGTACAGGTCGCCGAGCTTGCCGTACAGCGGCAGCACGACGGTGGACGACAGCAGGTACGCGGTGACGACCCACGACAACTGGTCGAGCCCGCCGAGTTCGCCGACGATCGTCGGCAGCGCGGTCGACACGATCGTCTGGTCGAGCGCGGACAGCAGCATGACGAGCAGCAGCGCGGCGACGATCAGCCCGGTCGGCGCGTCGCGGCGGGCCGCGTCGGCGGCCGGCGGAGTGAGGAGGGTGTCGGTTGTCATCGAGATATCTGCCATGGCAGGAAAACTGGATCGAAATATAGCCATGGATGATTGACTAGTCAATTTCTGCTCAGCCTCGATATGTTGCAGTCGTAACAGGAGATTGCCCGGCCGAAAGAAAAATTGACCACGGTCAGCCGGAAAGCGGGGACGGACTCAAGTTTCTTGCAGGCAAACCGTAATCCAGAGTGCCGCGGACCGATTGCCGCGGCACTTTTCATCGCTCACGTGCCGTCATGAACCTGAACGCCCTGTTTTCCCGTTTCTCGATCCGTACGCGGATTTTCTCCACGCTCGGCCTCGTCGCCGTGCTGCTCGTCGTATCGGGGCTGATCGGCCTCGCGGGCATGCAGAGCTCGAATCGTGCGCTCGACGAGGCCTATACGCGGCAACTGGCCGCGAAGACCGCGCTGTCCGCGGCGAGCCTGAACCTGACGATCGTGCGTACCACGCTCGACCGTGCGCTGCTGCATCCGGAAGCGCCGGACGTATCCGAACTCGTGAAGAAGGCCGAGGGCTATCTCGCGAAGGCCGACACGGCGTGGCGCAGCTACGCGGCGATGCCGCACGGCGACGACGAAGGCCCGCTCGCGAGCCGTCTCGATGCCGCGCGCCAGGCGCTGATCGGGCAGGCGCTGAAGCCGATGATCGATGCGATCCGCGAAGGGCGGCGCGACGAAGCCGACCGCTTGCTGATGACCGTCGCGCCGCCGTTGTCGGTCGCGCTCACGCAGGCGACCGACGCGCTCGATGCGTACCAGGCCGCGCGCGGCAAGGACGTGTACGACACCGCGCAGACCTATTACGGCTGGATGCGGATGGGCGCGATCGCGGGGATCGCATTCGGGCTGGCCGCGTGCCTCGGCTGCGCGATCGGCCTGCATTTCGCGATCACGCAGCCGGTGAATCGTCTGCTGTCGCATTTCCGCCGCCTGTCGGAGGGCGACCTCACGTCGGAAGTGCGCTGGTCGTCGCGCGACGAGATGGCCGAGCTGGTCAAGGGCGTGACCGGCATGCAGCGCAGCCTCGCGGATACGGTGCGCCAGGTCAGCCAGGGTTCGGAAGCGATCTCGACGGCGACGCACCAGATCGCGGCCGGCAACACCGACCTGTCGCAGCGCACCGAAGAGCAAGCATCGGCGCTGCAGGAAACGGCCGCGAGCATGGAGCAACTGACGGCGACCGTGAAGCAGAATGCCGACCACGCGCTCGAGGCGCAGGCCTGCGCGGACAGCGCGAGCGAGATCGCGACGCGCGGCGCGACGGTCGTCGGCGAGGTGATCGGCACGATGAACGAGATCGACCAGAGCTCGCAGAAGGTCGCCGACATCATCGGCACGATCGAAGGTATCGCGTTCCAGACCAACATCCTCGCGCTGAATGCGGCGGTGGAAGCCGCGCGCGCGGGCGAGCAGGGCCGCGGCTTCGCGGTGGTCGCGGGTGAGGTGCGCACGCTGGCGCAACGCTCGGCGTCCGCGGCGAAGGAGATCCGCACGCTGATCGGCGAATCGGTCGAACGGGTCGCGACCGGCTCGCGGCTCGTCGGCATGGCCGGCACGACGATGCAGGACATCCAGCAGGCGATCGGCCGCGTGACGGGCATCATGACGGAGATCGCGGCCGCGTCGAGCGAGCAGCGCGACGGGATCGAGCAGGTGAACCGCGCGGTGTCGCAGATGGATCAGGTGTCGCAGCAGAACGCGGCGCTCGTCGAGCAGGCGGCCGCGGCGGCCGCATCGCTCGAGGAACAGGCGGATGGGCTGCGTCGCGCGGTCGGCGCGTTCCGCGTCGCCTGAACCGAAATGACGGCGGCGCGATGACGGGCCGGCGCTCGCTCGCCGGCCGCGTCGACCCGCGGCGTCAACCCGTTGCGAGTTGCGCGGCCGCGCGCGACGACGCGACGATCAGCAGCTTCATCGTCGCGCGCGTCGCACCGACGAACAGCTTGCGCGCGGCACGCGCGTCGAGCGTGTCGAAGTCGACTTCGGTGAGGATCACGCACGGCGCCGACTGACCCTTGAAACGGTAGATCGAATCGAGCAGCACATCGCCGTCGCGATACTCGGGGTTGCCGAACAGGTCGTACTTGCCGGTGAAGCGCTTGATCCGGTGCGGGCCGAGCTGGTCGAGCGGCGCGAGCACCGAGCCTTCGCGGCCGCGGTACGACAGCACCGCGATGTCCTGCTTGCGGAAGCCGAGCGACAACGCGTGCGTGATCGCACGCTTGGTCGCGTCGATGCAGGCTTGCGCCGAGGCGTCGCCCGACGCGCCATCGTCCCCGTAGGCCGACACCGACGGATCGGAGCCGTCGAACGGACTGCCCGAGCGCAGTTCGGCCGCGAGCGGCTCGACCCGGCCGACGACGTCGCGCACGAATTCGAGCAGGTCGCGCGGGCTGCGGTAATTCGTGAGCGCCTTCAGCGTGACCCAGCCGGGCAGTGCGACGGGTTCGCGCATGTACAGGTTCTGCAGCGGATCTTCCAGCCACCACCATGCGGCGTCCTGCGCCAGCAGACGCTCGAGCGCGGCGGCCCACGGCGCATGGAAATCCTGCCCTTCGTCGACGATCAGCACGTCGAAGCGCCAGCGCTCGGGAATCGGCGCTTGCGCGAAGCGCGCCTCCAGCCGTTCGAATTCGCCGGGCACCTGGAAATCGGGCGTATAGCCGCCGTCGCGCGCGACCCAGTCGCACAGCTGGTGGTAGTTCGCGATCTTCGCGCCGGGCGGCGCGATGCGCGTGATGTAGTCGGCGAGCGGCCGGTTGAAGCAGACGTACAGCACCCGTTTGCCGGCCGCGACGGCATCGCGCATCACCTGCACCGCGAGCTGCGTCTTGCCCGAGCCGGCGGTGCCGGTGACGCGCAGCCGGAACGGCGCGAATTCGAGCTGGCGTGCCCATGCGGCGAGCCCGCCCGACAGCCGGGTGACGAGCGTGCCGGCCTGGCCGACGAGTGCGCTCGTGTCGGGCGTGAGCGCGAGCTCGTCCGCGAGGAAATGGTGGAGCTTCGGCGCGTTGGGAAAGGGTTCGTCGGCCTCGGGCAGGATCTGCAGGATCACCTGCCCGAGCTGCGCCTTGCGCGACGCATCGACGATGCGCTCGGGCGCGACGCCGGCGATCGACGCGTCGCGGATCGAGTAGTCGGGGCAGTACAGCAGCGCCTCGACGCCGTAGACGCCCGCGCCGAGCGCGGCCGTCAGGCGCCGGTGCAGCGTCTCCTGCGTGCGCGCGAGCTGGATCGGGACATTGCGCTCCTTCTGCAGGTAGACCTTCACGAGCCCTTTCGGCGTTTCGCGCAGGAAGCCGGCTTTCTGCTCGATCAGCAGCACGCGGCCGGCCGGGCTCACGACGACGAACGCGGCTTCGCCGAACACCGAGAACGCCTGGTCGGCGCGTGTCCAGTGGACGCCGTGATACACGGTGTAGCCGTCGGGCAGCGCGTGTTCGAGCGCGGCGAGCGTTTCGCGCTCGCGTTCGGCCGCGCCGGTCGCGGCGAGGCTTTTCCAGTCGTCGGGGATGAGGCGGGCCATGGCGTCGGGCGGCGGATGCCGGCGTGGGCGTGAACGGGTGCGGCTATTGTACTGAGGAACCCGCTCATGCCCGCGGTGCCGCGCGGGCGGTGGCCATTCGACGGGCGGCCGGCCCGGCGGACGTCAGCCGCGCGCGAGCCGCTTCGCGAGATCGGCGCTGAGGATCGCCATGCGCGCGGGTTTTTCGTAGCACACCACGTCGAATGCGCGGATCACTTCGCTGATGTCGGCTTCGCTCGCGCGGCCGGTGAGCAGGTCGCCCGTCAGCACGAAAATCGGCGCGCCCGGGTTGTCGGACGTGCGCACGGCCTTGATCGCGGTGGCGGCCGTGCTGTCGTCGAACAGCCATTCGGTCAGGACCGCGTCGAAGGCCTGGCCCTGCAGCGCGTCGACGAACGGCGCGAGACCGTCGAATGCGGCCGTCGCGAAACCTTGCCGTTCGAGATAGCGGCACAGCTCGGTCGCGCTGACGCGATCGGGGTCGATCACCGCGACGACGAGCTTGTCGCTCTCCGCGCGGCGCGGGTAGATCTCGATCTTGTGCACGTCGTACGCGTTCTGGTACAACACGCCGGTATGGCGCAGCACGCGCCAGCGGCCGTTCTGTTCGTACGCGACGAACTCGGGGCGCGCGCCGGCTTCGAGCGGCGCGCCGATCCAGGCGGTGCACGGAATCTCGGCGACGCCCGCATACAGGACGGCTTCCTGGGAATAGGCGCCGACCATGCCGGGGTCGAGCGTTTGCGCGCCGAACAACTGGGCGGCGGGTTCGCCGTACGCTTCGGCGACTTTCTTGATCTGCGCGAGCGTCCAGGGGCTGCTGCCGCGCAGTTTGCGGTGGCCTTGCGAGAAACTCAGATCGAGGATGCGGCACAGCTCGGTGGTCTGCTGGCGCTTGCCGATGCCGTTGCGGGTCATCAGCTCGCGCACGCGCTCGGCAACCGCGAGGGAATCCGTGGTGATTGCTTCAGTGGTCATGCTACGGGAACGGATCGTGACGTTCAGAACGACGCCTTGCGGCAGTCTCGGCGGACAGTCTTCATGACGTCCAATGGCGAGCCGACCGGCCACGCACGGAAAAGATAACTTTACCGCAAAATGGTCGTCATTCAGTGTTGTGAAAGGTGCGTTTGTGTGAAAGGTGTGTCATGAAGTTACGCTCGACCGGCCCGAGCGCGCGGGCGCGACGGTGCGTTCGACACCGGTCGGTCCGGATTCCGGTGGGCCGGGATGCGATTCCACCCAAGGCGGCAGGTAATCGCCGCGCGATGCACCAACGCAGGGCGCATGCTCGCCCGAACCGAGGTATCGGACCCGTTTTGCAGGATATCGCGCGACGGCCGGCGGAGGCGCTGGCAGGACGATCGATCGACGGTTTCTTCTAGTGAAACCGGCGTGGATACATTTGCGAAGTCGACGAAGCTGCATGCTACGATTTCGCCGTCTCAAAAAAGTGTTGAACCGATGCAGAAGAAATTCTTGATGCGCGGATACGAAATGAACTGCGAGCCGCGCGTGACGGAGACCGGCAAATACGCCGCGCAGGTCGAGGTCACGAAGGTGGGTTTCAGCCGTGAGGCTGCGTTCCGCAAGCTGGGTGAATTCGATACCGAAGCCGAAGCGGTCGCGTACGCGAGACAATTCTCCGAAGAGTGGTTGAGCCGCTATGCGTAGGTAGTGCCGCGTGTGCCCGTGCCCGTGCAATGCGGGCCTCCGGTTGACCGGCGGCCCGGCGCCCCGAACGGCTGGAATTCCTGCCTGAATATTGCGAATGCGCCCGGAAATTTGTAGATTGACGACTCCTGTTGTGAGATATCGATCGTCCGAAGGCAACGCAATTGGAGACTGCGAATGTCCACTTTGTGCATGCAGACCGTCGTTCACGGCAAAACTGTCCAGGTCGTGCTGTCGCCGGAGCGGCGTACGGCCCGGATCGACATCGTCGATGACGAAACCGGCAGCTATCCGCCCCGCACGATGAGCATCGAGCAGTACGTCGACGCCGGCATGGCCGACGACGAAATCGCGCGGCATGTGCTCGAAGTCGTCACGATGTCGATCGAGCAGCTTGCGAGGCTGCAGCCGTTCGACCGCGCGGCAGGCACTCAAACGCGCTATTCGCACTGACGGCGCTTGGGCAGCGGCTGCTCCCGCGCAGACCGCAGTTCCGGCTGAATCGCCGCGTGGCTGATCGAGCGTTCGACATGTCGTCGTCGAGCCGGCATGCATCGGTCGCGCGTTCGCGCTACGCCGGCATGTACAGGAACGGCTCGCCGTCTTCCCGCTCGACGGACAGCAGCCGTTTGAGCTGATCCAGCGCGAACAGTTGCTTGCCGTCCGCCGCCGCTTCGGCGATCGCGGCGTCGACCAGCTTGCGCGCCCGCGCCAGGATCACGGATCGCTGCCGCGCAATCTCGAGCACCATCCGTTGCTCGACGTTCTGCCGATTCGATTTCCTGTCGCTCAGGTGACGCCAGCGATCGCGAAGCTCGGCCCACGTGATGCGCTGAAATTCCGGAATCGTGCACGGCAGCGTGCCGGCCTCGGCCGGCTCGGGCTGCGCGCGCAACGCGCCGCGCAGTGCCGCGCGGGCACGCCATTCGTCCGAAAACGGCGCATACACGTCGCGCGTGCGGCCGATCGGATTCGCGCGCTCGATTTCCTTTTCGAGCAGGTAGCCGAGCCGCCGAAGCGCGGACCCATGCGCGAGCATGTCCGGATCGAGCACGCGGATGCGGCGCGATGCGTCCGCGACGTGGGCTTTCAATTCCCACAGCGTCAGGCGGAGGTGCTGCACTTCGAGTATCAGGCGCTGCACGTCCGCGTAGGTGCAGTGCGTCCACCATTCGGTGAGGTCGTTCAGCTTGGGAGGATCGAATGGGGGGAGGATCATTTTTACTGCGATGACACTGTATGGATATACAGTTTATCTCGTGCCGAACCGGGATCGTCAAGCCGAAAAAACGGGGCCGGTCGGCGGGCGGGCCTGGATGTGGGGATGGGGCGGGGTCCGGATCGCGTGTCGCCCGCTTCATGTGACGACGTTGCCGCGATAAGCTTGGCCGGCCATGCATTGATACCCGACAGAAAACAATGACCACCACTTATCCGCTGCACGACGCATTGAGCCACGCCGATACGGCGTTTCCGGCCGAGGCCGACGTCGTGATCGCCGGCGCCGGCATCATGGGCTGCGCGGCCGCTTACTACCTCGGCCTGCGTGGCCTGAAAGCCGTCGTGCTCGACAAGTCGCGCATCGCCGGCCAGCAATCGACGCGCGCGTGGGGCTTCGTGCGCCAGCAGGGGCGCGAATCCGCCGAAGTGCCGCTGATGATGGCCGGCATGCGAATCTGGGAAGGCCTGGAGCAACAACTCGGCTTCGATCTCGAATGGCGGCAGGGCGGCTGCCTGTACCTGGCCGACAACGAAGACGACTGGGCGTCGTTCCAGGCATGGCTCGCCGTCGCGCGCGAGCACGGGCTCGACACGCGCACGCTGACGCGCACCCAGATCGACGAACGCGTGAGCGGACTGTCGACGCAGGCGCGTACCCTCGGCGGCTTGTATACGGCGACCGACGGGCAGGCCGAGCCGCGCCGCGTGGCCGCCGCGTTCGCGGCGCGCGCGACCGAGGCCGGCGCGCGTTTCTTCGAAGGCTGCGGCGTCACCGCGATCGAGACGGCCGGCGGCGCGGTCGTCGGCGTCGCGACCGAACGCGGCACGATCCGCACGCGGCGCGTGATCTGCGCGGCCGGCGCGACCAGTTTCCGGCTGCTCGACGGCGTCGGCATCCGGCTGCCGCAGCAGGCCGTGCGCGGCACCTGCATGCGCACCAACGTGGTCGCGCCGGTGTCCGCGGCGACCGTGTGGGGCCATGGTCTCGGCATCCGGCAGCGCAAGAACGGCGCGATCAATCTCGCCGACGACATGCAGGTCGACGTCGATCTGACGCTCGGCCACCTGCGCGGATTGAGCCTCTTCTGGCCGGAGTTCTGGTCGCAGCGCGACAAATTCCGGCTGCACCTGAATGCATCCGCATGGCGCGACGTGCTCGCCCGCATCCACGGCACGACCGGGCCGATCGAGCCGCGCGATCCGCAGCCGCAACCGAATCGCGCGCATGCGCCGCGTGCGCTCGCGAAGCTCAAGGCGATCTTTCCCGCGTTGAAGGATGCGCAGATCGTCGAGGCGTGGGCCGGCCTGATCGACGTGCTGCCCGACGGCATTCCGGTGATCGATGCGCCCGGCGCGCCGTCGGGGCTCGCGATCGCGACGGGGTTCTGCGGTCACGGTTTCGCGATGGGGCCGATCGTCGGCCGGCTGCTCGCCGAATGGATCGACACGGGCGCGCCGTCGCTCGACCTGTCGGCGTTTCGCGCACGGCGTTTCGTCGACGGCACGATGGTGCGGCCGCGCAGCATGCTGTGACGGCCGGGTGCACGCGTTCCCGTCGTAGAATCGAGCCCGCATCCTTCAGGAGATTCCCCGTTGGCCACGCCATCCGATCAGCGCCGCTCGTTGCGCATGCGCCTGCGCCGCGCCCGCAATCCGTGGCAGGCGCCGCGTGCGCGCACGCTGTTCACGCGCCCGGCGACCTCGCCGCGGCGCACGCTGCTGTTCCGCCTCGGTGCGGTCGTGCTGCTGTGCACGCTCGCGTTCCTCGTGCTGTATCTCGATCGCGACGGCCTGCGCGATTCGACCAAGAGCACGCCGATGACCGTGGCCGATCTCGTGTACTTCACGATGGTTACGGTCGCGACGGTCGGCTATGGCGATATCGTGCCCGTCACGGCGCGGGCGCGCCTGCTCGATGCGTTCTTCATCGTGCCGATCCGCATCGGCATCTGGTTCATTTTCCTGGGCACGGCGTATCAGTTCGTGATCCAGCGCGTCGTCGAGGAATTCCGCATGAAACGCCTGCAGAAGCAACTGTCCGATCACATCGTCGTGTGCGGTTATGGCCTGTCGGGGTCGATCGCGGTGCGCGAGTTGCTGGAGAGCGGCGTCGATCCGGCGACGATCATCGTGATCGATTCGCAGCAGCAGGCTCTCGAGGCGGCGACGTCGCTCGGCGTGACGGGATTGCTCGGCGATCCGGCGCACGAGGATCTGCTGCAGCAGGCGCAGGTGCGCGCGGCGAAGGCCGTGATCATTTCGGTGACGGACGATCCGACCGCGATCCTGTTGACGCTGTCGGTGCGCAGCATCGCGCCCGATACGAAGATCGTCGTGCGGATCCAGGAGAACCTGTACCAGCGGCAACTGCGGCAGGCCGGCGCGGACGTGATCGTGTCGTCGACGAAGATCGGCGCGCTGTTGCTGGCGGACGCGGTCCATAGCCGCTACATCGTGCCGTTCGTGAACGACATGCTGTCGACGCGCGGGCGCGCGACGCTGCTGGAGCGCGAGGCGTTGCCGCATGAAATCGGCTGCCTGACGAACGTCGTGCCGGGCGCGATCGTGGTCGGGCTCGACCGCTGCGGGAAGATTCATTCGTTTTACGAGGATCCGCCGTGCCGGATCGAGGCGGGCGATACGCTGGTGGTGATTCAGTCGGCGCGGATTCCAGATCCGGATGTGTGACAGAGAAGCGGGTTGCGCCGAGCGCGATGCGTCGCGTACGCCTGCAGGCCATACCTAGCGCCCCATCTCCCGCGCAACTTCCACGATCTGCTGCCGCAGCCAACCATGCGCGGGATCGTCGTGTGTGCGTTCGTGCCAGATCATCGACGGCGAGAAAGACGGCACCTCGACCGGCAACTTCACGAGTGTGACCGGCATCGACAACGCGACATGCCGCGCCAACCGTTGCGGCAGCACTAGCGTCATGTCGCTCTTCGCGACCACCATCGGCGCCACCAGGAAATGCGGTAGCCGCATTGCAATCCGCCGGTGCAGCCCTTGCCGCGCGAGCGCTGCGTCGACGAGTTCTCCACCCCGGCCGCCGATCGTCACCAGCACGTGCGACAGCGCGGCGAAACGCTTCGGTGTCAGCCGCGCCGACAGTGCTGGATGCCCGTTCCGCACGATGCAGACCAGATTGTCGTCATAGAGCTTTCGACGATAGATGCCGGCGGGCAACGTATCGTCGTCGAATACGCCGAGCGCGATACCTGCGGTGCCATCCGTCACGAGTTCGACGTTATTGCTGCGTGACGGTGGAACGTCGAGATCCAGTCCCGGCGCGCTTCGTTCCAGCCGCGCATTCACATCCGGAATCAGCGTCAACGCCATGTGATCAAGGCTCGCGATCGAGAACAGTCCGCGCGCGGTGGCCGGGTCGAACACAGCAGGCGCGACGATGCCTGCCGCTTCCGTCAGTACACGCGACACGCGCTGCGCAAGCGACGCCGCGCGCGGCGTGAATTCCAGCCCCTTCGGCGTGCGCACGACGACACGATCGTGAAGCAGCGTGCGCAGCCGGCCCAACGCGCGGCTCGCGGCGGGCTGGGTCAGGCCGAGCCGCATGCCGGCACGCGTGACGCTGCGTTCCTTGAGCAATGCGTCGAGCAGCTTGAGCAGGTTGAGATCGACGGACCGTAAATCCGCTTCGTGCATGTTTGACATGATCGGTATGCATTTGAGTTATGTGAGGTCAGCGTACATCATCGAAACCATCGCTCCAACCGGTGGAGCGGCTATTGGGAGAACACATGTACGTTGTCACGGGCGTCACAGGACGCACGGGGGCCGTCGCCGCCCGGGTGCTGATCGATGCAGGGGTTCCGGTTCGCGTGGTCGTGCGCGATCGAGCGAAGGCGGTGCGCTGGACGGAGCTGGGTGCGGAAGTGGTGGTTGCCGATCTGGCCGATTCCGCTGCGTTGATGCAGGCGTTCGCCGGCGCGCGCGGTGCGTATCTGGTCAAGCCGCCCAACTATGCGCTGGAAAATCTGTTCGAGCACGCGGACGTGACGGCGCGTGCCGTCGCCGCGGCGGTTCGCGCGACGGGCTTGCCGAAACTCGTGTTGCTGTCGTCGGTCGGCGCGGACCGGTCGGCCGGCACCGGCGTGATTGCGACCAACCGGACGGCCGAGCAGCGGTTGGCCGAACTGGGCATACCGGTCGCGTTCCTGCGGGCCGCCTACTTCATGGAGAACTGGGCGCGCGTCGTCGAGCCGGTCCGCGTGCAGGGTATCCTGCCGAGTCTGCTCGGGCCGGTCGAACGGGCGATCCCGATGGTCGCGACCGAAGACATCGGCCGCGTTGCGGCGGAAATGCTGCAGGAAGACTGGAGCGGTGTCCGGAAGGTCGGGCTGGCGGGGCCGAGCGCGTATTCACCGGCCGACATCGCGGATGCCTTTGCGCGCGTGCTGAATCGGCCGGTGCGACCGGTGGCGCTCGAGCCGTCCGCATGGGCCGGGGTGCTCGCGATGAACCCGTTCTCGACTGCCGCGATCGATGGTTTCATCGAACTGAATCGCGGGCTGAACAACGGCCATATCGGCTTCGAAAGCGACGCAACGGTGGAACTTCGCCACGGGCGCGTGCCGTTCGAGCATGTCGCCGAGGATATCCTGCGGGCGTAACGCCGCGCGTTCGCATTCCATCCGGCTCTATTGCGGGGCCGCTCAATCCTTTCGTACCCGCGCCGTGCCTATGTCGTTCAGGGGCAGGACCGTCGTCGGTTCGTCGTATGTAAGCCGCCGTCGACCGGCGAGAAAAAGAAGATACGTTGACGGAACACGCGCGGCGCGGCGTGCTGCACCGGCCCGACCGGTGACGCGCATCGAGCGACGGGAGGCATTGCATCCGTTCGTGGACGAGGCCTCCCGGTACGACCTCGGCGCCCGCTATCCGCGACCGACGAACGGCATCGCCGTCGCCATGATCGTCATGTTGAGGATGTTGGTGTCGAGCGGCAGATTCGCCATCTGCACGATTGCGTTCGCGACATGCACGACGTCCATCCGCGCTTCGGGCGCCAGGCTGCCGTCCGCTTGCGGGACGCCTTGCGTCATCCGTTCCGTGAGCGACGTCGCGGCGTTGCCGATGTCGATCTGGCCGCATGCGATGTTGTACCGGCGGCCGTCCAGCGCCAGCGACTTCGTGATCCCGGTCACCGCGTGCTTGGTGGCCGTGTACGCGATCGTGTCGGGGCGCGGCGCGTGCGCCGAGATCGAGCCGTTGTTGATGATTCGGCCGCCCTGCGGCGTCTGCGCTTTCATCATCCGCCATGCGGCCCGCGCGCACAGAAACACCCCGGTCAGGTTCGTCGCGACGACGCTGTTCCACACGTCGAGCTCGTATTCATCGAGGGAAACGACCGGGGCGTTGCGGCCGGCATTGTTGAACAGGACATCGAGCCGGCCGAACCGTTGCGCGATCCATGCAAACGTTTGGTCGACCGACGCTTCGTCGGTGACGTCGACCGGAAATACCTGCGCGTCGCCGCCGGCGGCGCGGATCGCGTCCTGCGTTTCGCGTAGCGACGCCTCCGTGCGCCCGAGCAGCGCGACGGTGAAGCCGGCCTGGGCAAGCGCGAGGGCCGCGGCGCGGCCGATGCCGGAGCCGGCGCCCGTGACGGCGGCGAATTTCTTCGAGACAGACATGGCTGGGTTTCCTGCGAGTCGAGTAAGGGGAGGCCGGCGATGACCGATGTCATCGCCACTTCGGCAATGTAGTCGAAATGCGCGCCGCGCCGGTTCGCGCACGCTTGCAAAGCGCGATCGATCCCGCGGCGCTGATCGAGCACTCGCTGGTTATTACCCGAATGGCAAATCTGTATCGATTTAGTGTATCGATACAGAAGGTGATATAGTGCGGCCACGCCAAGCGGTCGGTGCCTTCGAATGAATAGAGGGCCGCATCGCAAAAGCGCCCGAAACCGCTTTTCCCACCGGATTCCTCCAGGAACGATTTCCATGCGTTTGCCCGGCCTTTCCGCCCTTGTCGTGCTTTTCCTCATCGCGACCTCCGCGTCGGCGGCCGGGCAGGCGGCCGATCGCGTCGCCGCGGGCAAGGCGCTGGCCGTCGCGGCCGACTGTGTCGCGTGCCATACGGTGCAGGGCGGTCAGCCGTTCGCTGGCGGTCTCGCGATGCCGCTGCCGATGGGCAACATCTACTCGACCAACATCACGCCGGACCGGCAAACGGGGATCGGCCGCTACTCGGAGCAGGACTTCGCGAACGTGCTGCGCAAGGGGCTGCGGCGCGACGGCGGCAACCTGTACCCGGCGATGCCGTACCCGTCGTACACGAAGTTCAGCGACGACGACATCGCGAACCTGTACGCGTATTTCATGCAGGGCGTCGCGCCGGTGCGTCAGCCGAATCGCGCGCCGGATTTCCCGTGGCCGCTGACCGTACGCTGGCCGCTGAAGATCTGGAACGCGCTGTATCTGCGCGAAGGCGCGTACGTGCCGAAACCCGGGCGGGACGCCGAGTGGAATCGCGGCGCCTACCTCGTGCAGGGCGCCGCGCACTGCGGCACCTGCCATACGCCGCGCGGCATCGGGATGCAGGAGCTGGCGTACGACGAAACCGGCGTCGGTTATCTCGCCGGCGCGCCGCTCGCCGGCTGGCAGGCGTTCAACATCACGCGCGATCGCGACGCGGGCATCGGCACGTGGACGACCGCGCAGATCGTCCAGTACCTGCGTACCGGCAACGTCCCGGGCAAGGCGCAGGCCGCGGGCCCGATGGCGGAGGCGGTCGAGCGCAGCTTCAGCCGGATGAGCGCACGCGATCTGAACGCGATCGCCGTGTATCTGTCGACCGTGCCCGCCGCGAAGGGCGCCGATACCGCACCGCGTTCGACCCAGGGGCGTCCCGCCGACGACTACCTCGCGATCCGCGCCGCGGCCGCCGCGGGCGGGCAGACGCCGGCCGGCGCGTCGCTCTACCTCGATCATTGCGCGAGCTGCCACGGGATGACGGGCGCCGGCACGACGGACGGCTTCTTCCCGTCGCTGTTCGCCAACAGCGCGGTCGGCACCGCCACCGCGTCGAACCTGCTGCAGGTCGTCATGCATGGCGCGAGCGTGAACAACGGCGCCACGCACTATTTCATGCCGGCGTTCCAGACCGAACTCGACGATGACGAAGTGGTGACGCTGGTGAACTACCTGAGCGAACGATTCGGCAACGGCCGGGCCCGCGTGAGCGCGGCCGAGGTCGCGAAGATTCGCACGGCGCCCGCCCACTGACAGGAGAGGCACGCGATGAACGATTTCGATGTGAGCGGCGCACCGGATGTGCAGCGCCGCCGGCTCGTGAAGCTGTCGGCCGGTGCGGCGCTTGCCGCCGCGTTGCCGGCCGGCATGCTGATCGCGCGCGCGGCCACCGTGCCGCAGGCCGTGCCACTGCGGGACTTTGCCGGGGTGGCCGCGTACCTGACGCGCCGCTCGGCGCTGCCGTCGCGCTACGTGCAGTCGGTCTACGACGGCCTCGTCGAGCAGGACCGCGAATTCCCCGCACGGCTGCGCGCGCTGGCCGTCGCGATCGGCACGGGCACGCAGCCGGTCGATAGGTTCGTGCGCACGCTGGGCGTCGCCGCCCCCGAATTGCGCGCGACAGCGCTGGCCATCATCGAAGCCTTCTACACCGGCAGCGTTGGTCACGGCGGGCAGGCGCGCATGGTCGGCTACGAAACCGCGCTGATGTTCGAGCCGACCTCCGACGTCACGGTCATTCCAACCTACATCCGCGCGCGCCCCGAGTACTGGACCGCACGCCCGGCCGCCGACGCCGGCTGAGCCGCCTTCGAACGAGGATCGAAATCATGAGCAGTTCCTATGACGCGGACGTCATCGTCATCGGCGCGGGCATCCTGGGCGGCGCCGTGGCGCAGTCGCTGACGCAGCAACGCAAGTCCGTCATCGTGATCGAGGCGGGGCCGGACGTGAAGCGGGCCGAGCTCGTTCGCGCGTTCCGCAACTACGGCAACAAGTCGGACTACAACGGCCCGTATCCGGATCTGCCGTGGGCGCCGAAGTCGTCCACCGGCCGCTATTCGGATCGCTACATCGACAGTGTCGGCCCGGTGTTGCAGAAGCCGTCGTTCCTGCGGCTCGTCGGCGGTACGACGTGGCACTGGGGTGGCGCGACGTGGCGCATGCTGCCGAACGATTTCCGGCTGCACAGCCTGTACGGGCAGGGGCGCGACTGGCCGATCGGTTATGACGAGCTCGAGCCGTGGTACCAGCTCGCGGAAGAACAGATCGGCGTGTCGGGCTCGGACACCGACGACCAGAGCGGGCAGGGCGGCGCGCCGTTCCCGCCGCGCTCGAAGCCTTACCCGATGCGTCAGCAGCCGTGGTCGTACCTGACGCAGCAGGTCGCGGAAAAGGTCGCGACGATCGGTCATCGTTTCGTCGACGAGCCCAACGCGCGCGCGACGCGGCCCTACGAGGGCCGGCCGACCTGCGCCGGCAACAACAACTGCGCGCCGATCTGCCCGATCGGCGCGCAATTCTCCGGCGATCGTCCAGTGCTGCGCGCCGTCGCGCAGGGCGCGCGGCTGCTGACGAATGCGGTCGTCTACAAGATCGAGCGCGGCGAGAATCGCAAGATCGCCGCGATCCACTACATGACGCCGGATGGCAACAGCACGCGCCTGACCGCGCGGACCTTCGTGCTCGCGGCGCACGGTGTCGAGATTCCGAAGCTGCTGCTGATGTCGGATGTCGCGAACACGTCGGGCCAGGTGGGCCGCAACATGATGGGACACACCGGCCGCGCGATCGCGATGCTCGCGCGCGAACCGTTGTGGGCCGGGCGTGGTCCGACCCAGCAAGGCAGCATCAACACGCGGCGCGACGGCGCGTTTCGTCGCGAACACGGCGCGATCCGGCATTTTCTCGACAACACGGTGCCGAACGAGATCGTCACGCGGCGGCTGATCGCACAAGGTGTCGTCGGCGACGCGCTCGATGCACGGATCCGCCACGACGCGGCGCGCTATCTGAAGATCGCGAGCTACGTCGAGATCCTGCCCGACCCGCGCAACCGCGTGACGCTCGGCGATCGCAAGGATGCGCTCGGGCTGCCGACGCCGCGCACCGACTACGACGTGTACGACTATTCGTTGCGTGCGGCGTCGCAAGTGCTCGACGATTACCGCGATTTCCAGCAGGTGTTCGGTGCGACGGAGATCGTGAACGACATCCATGCGTGGGTGCCGAGTTCTCACATCATGGGCACGACGATCATGGGCAACGATCCGGCCGATTCGGTCGTCGACCGCGATTGCCGGACGCACGACCATCCGAACCTGTTCATCGCGAGCACGGCGGTGCACCCGAGTTCGTCGGTGGTCAATCCGACGCTGACCGGGTATGCGCTGGCGCTCAGGATGGCAAAGACGATTGGGGCGGAGGTGTGACGCAAGCGGAGCGGCCGGCATCGCGCTCGTGCTGGCCGCCGTGCCCGGGTGCGTTCAGCCCCGTTTTACTTCACACACTCCAACGCATACCTCAACCCCTGCCCGAGCAACCCGCGCCACACGTCCCACGTATGCCCGCCGTCGACGATGCGCAGTTCGGCCGGATTCTGCGCGCGGCGCAAATGCGTATACAGCACGCTCGACTCCGCCTGGATCGTCAGGTCGTCGTCGCCGGCCGCGATGAACATCGGCACGCGCCAGCTGCGCGCGAAATAGCCGCGCAGCAGCGCCGGGTAGTTCAACTCGTGCCATACGCGTGAATCGAACTGCCGATCGCCGAACACGCCGACGTAGCGCGCGGCGGAATTGAGCGGCGGCTCGTTCGCATAGATCGCGGGGCTCAGCAGCATCGCGCCGCAGAACAGCCCCGGTTCGAGCAGCGAGAAGCGCAGCGCGCCGAAGCCGCCCATCGACACGCCGCCGATCGCGCGGCCCGCGCGCTGGTTCGACACCGCGAAGTGCGCTTCGACTTCCGGCAGCAGGTCGTTGAGGAGCGCGCTCTGCATCTTCTCCTTGCGGTCGACGTACCAGTCGGTGCCGCCCTGCGGCATCACGATCACGACGGGCGGGATGTCGTGGCGCTCGATCAGCGTGTCGGCGGTGGCCTGCAGCCGGCCCTGCGTGACCCAGTCGTTCGCGTTGCCCGCGTTGCCGTGCAGCAGGTACATCACCGGGTAGCGCGCGCCTTCCGGGTTGTAGCCGGGCGGCAGGTAGACCGTGTACGACCAGTCGCGCTTCAGCGACGCCGAGCGGAACGTGCGCAGCACGACGCTGCTGCCCGGATTGACGGACGGCTCCTGCGCGGTCGACGGGGTCGTCGCGGTCTGGACGGCCGGCGGCTGCGTGGGCGATGCCGCGGGCGCGGGCGCCGGTGCCGGCGGCGTGGCATGGGCGGTGGCGATCGCGCCGGCGATCAGGGCGAGGGCGAACGGAAGGGCGAGTCGGCGCATGGCGAATCGTTTCAGGGGAGGCGCCGGCTATCGTAGCAGCGGCGCATGACGGCGCGGCGCGTCATGGCCGCGAACGGAACGGCAGCCGCGCGACGAGCGGGCCGTAGAGCTTGGCGACGAGATACAGCAGCCCCATCGCGACGGCGTCGGCGGTCAGGCCGAGCGGCACGTCGAGATAGCCTTCGGTCGCCTGGTAGAGCAGCGAATCGACCGCGAGCGAGATGCCGGTGCCCGCGACGAAGCACAGCAGCCCCTGCCGGCCGATCGTGCCGATCCACGGCATCGCGTGCGCGACCTTCTTCATCCAGCCGAGGTGCACGAGCTTGGCGGCGAGCCACGCGATCGCGAGGAAGTTCACGAGCCGCAGCGCGCCGAGATTCTGCTTGATCGACGGATCGGTCGGGAACGGCTCGATGCGCAGCCGGTAGTACGCGCCGGCCGCGACGATCGCGAGCGACGCGGCCGTCAGCAGCCAGCCCTGCGGCCGCGGCGCGAGCGTCTGGTAGACCGGCTGGCAGCGCGCGATCACGCCGAGCACGAACAGGAACTGCCACGCGAACGGGTTGAAGTCCCACGGCGCGCCTTCGACGGTCGGCAAGAAGCGCGCGACGTGCGGCGCCGCGTACCACAGCGATCCGCTGAACGCGAGCATCAGCCACGGCTGCGTGCGGGCGAGCGGCAGCGCGAGCGGGACGAGCAGCGCGAAGAACGCGTACATCGGCAGCACCGACGCGAGGTACGGCTGGCGGCGGAACAGCAGGATGTCGCGCAGCGCGGCGAGCGGCTTGTGCAGCAGCCCGTCGAGATCGTTGGTCGGCATGTTCGGGCCGTCGATCGCGAACGCATTCAGCGCGGCGGTAATCAGCAGCATCAGGCCGGCCGTCACGAGGAACGCGCGGTAGATCTCGAACGCCCGCCGGATGAAGCGCTGCCGTGCGGCGGCCTCGTCGTGCCGCTCGGCGAGCGAGTTGTACGCAATGGCGGTCGCGAAGCCGCCGAGGAACACGAACACCTCGGCCGCGTCGCACAGCGCGTACGCGTGCAGCGTGACGCGCGACAGGATGCTGCCGCCGATGTGGTCGACGACGATGACGAGCAGCACGAGGCCGCGGAAGAAATCGAGCTCGGCGTAGCGGCCGGCCCGGGCCGGCGCGGTCATCGGAGCGCCTTCCGGCGCGGGCCGCGTGCACGGCCGGCACGCGCCGCGCATGAATCGGGGTGAAGCATGACTTCGTGAAGAAATGGCGAACGGATGCGCATTGTGCCATCGAAGCGACGCCTGCCGGGTTTACGCGGATGGCGGTCCGGCCTGCCGCTGCCGATAAGCCCGGTCAGGCTGTCCGCGCAACGACGCAGTTGGGCGAGCGCAACGCTTTGCATGCGACGACCCGCACCCGATGGACGGACGGTTTCCGACGTGACACCATTTTGTCCTCACGCGGCCGCACACCGCGTCGTCCGCCCTGCGGGCCACACATACAACAGACCAACATTCGCCGGGCGCTCGGCCTGCCCGGCCCTCGGCTCCGGAGATCCGTCATGAAGAAGCACGTCATTTTTGCCGCCGCGCTCGCTGCCTTCGCCGCGCCGGCCTTTGCCGAGACCAGCGTGACGCTGTACGGCCTGATCGACGAAGGCTTCAATTACACGAACAACGTCAACGTCAATGGGGTCGGAAAGACGAATTACCAGCTCGCGAGCGGGTATGCGCAGGGCAGCCGGTGGGGCCTGAAGGGCAGCGAGGATCTCGGCGGCGGGCTGAAGGCGATCTTCACGCTGGAAAACGGGTTCGACGTGAACAACGGCCGGCTCGGCCAGGGCGGCCGCATGTTCGGCCGTCAGGCTTTCGTCGGGCTGTCCGAATCGCGCTTCGGTACGCTGACGTTCGGCCGCCAGTACGATTCCGTCGTCGACTATCTCGCACCGCTGACCGCGAACGGCAACTGGGGCGGCACGCTGTTCTCGCACCCGTTCGACAACGACAACACGGACAACTCGTTCCGCGTCAACAACACGGTCAAGTACGCGAGCGCCGACTGGAACGGCCTGACGTTCGGCGGCACGTACAGCTTCAGCAACAGCACGGGCTTCTCGAACAACCGCCAGTACAGCATCGGCGCGCAGTATTCGCTGGCCGGGCTGCAGGTCGCGGCCGCGTACCTGCAGGCGAACAACCCGGGCATCGGCAGCGCGGGCGCGATCGCGGCCGACGACGCGAACTTCGTCGCCGACCGGCTGCGCATCTTCGGCGGCGGCGTCAACTACACGTTCGGCCCGGCCACGGTCGGCTTCGTCTATACGAAGACCGACGTGAAGAACCCGGTATCGACGGTCTACCTGCCGGCGTCGACGTTCGCCGGCCTCGGGCTGACCGCGACGAAGTTCCAGAATTTCGAGGTCAACGGCAAGTACCAGCTCACGCCCGATTTCTATCTCGGCGCGCAGTACGTGTACACGGACGGCAAGTACGATGCGGCGGCCGGCTCGTTCAAGCCGAAGTACCACACGGTCGGCCTGATGGCCGACTACAGCCTGTCGAAGCGCACCGACGTGTACCTGCAGGGTGCTTGGCAGAAGGTGGCCGGCGACAAGACGGGCACGGCGGCCGACGGCGGCTATGTCGTCGGGACGGATGGCCCGTCGGCATCGGCGAACCAGTTCTCGGTGCGCGCCGCGATCCGTCACAAGTTCTGACCGGGTGTCGTGCCGGGGCGCACGGCCCCCGGCACGACCGTCGTCAGTCCGCCCGGCGCAGGCCGCCGAGCGTTTCCGCGAGCCAGTCGACGAAGATCCGCACGCGCGGCGCGAGATGCCGGCCGGTCGGAAACACCACCGATACGGGCAGCGGCCCGGCACGCCATTCCGGCAGCACCTCGACCAGCGAGCCGTCGGCGAGCAGCGGCGCGAGCCCGTCGCGCGGCGCCTGGATCAGCCCGAGGCCCGCGAGGCAGCACGCGAGATACGCTTGCGAACTGTTGACCGACACGACGCTGTGCATCTTCACCGTATGCATCTCGCCTGAATCCATGTCCGCATATTCCCAGTCCAGCTCGCGGCCCGTGCGGCTCGAGAAATAGCCGACCGCGACGTGGTCCGGCAGATCGTCCGGCGAGCGCGGCGTGCCGTGGCGCGCGAGATAGGCGGGCGACGCGCAATTGATCTGGGCCATCTCGCCGACGCGCCGCGCGACGAGCGACGTGTCGGACAGCGCGCCGACCCGCACCGCGCAGTCGATGCCGTCCGCGACGAGATCGACGAAGCGGTCGGTCGTGCTGATCGCGACGCGCAGGTCGGGGTAGCGCGCGTGGAAATCCGGCAGCGCCGGAATCACCTGGTTCAGCGCGAACCGTTCGGGCAGGTCGACGCG
This sequence comes from Burkholderia sp. 9779_493, assembly GCF_015712215.1. Lineage (NCBI taxonomy): Bacteria > Pseudomonadati > Pseudomonadota > Betaproteobacteria > Burkholderiales > Burkholderiaceae > Burkholderia > Burkholderia sp. 9779_493. The sequence continues at coordinate 233,786 of NZ_JACCQA010000003.1, read as the reverse complement.
GATCACGCCGCGCGGCGACGCGCCGGCATCCTCGAACAGCGTTTCGGCGTCGTCGAGATCGGCCAGCAACTGCACGCAGCGTTCGTAGTAGGTCGCGCCCTCGGCGGTCAGCGCGACGCGTCGCGTCGTGCGTTGCAGCAGCCGGATCTTCAGGTGTTTTTCCAGATACTGGACGGCGTTGCTGACCGTCGGGCGCGGCAACTGGAGTTGCTCGGCCGCCTTCGTGAAGCTGCCGAGATGGGCGACGCGCGCGAAGATGCGCATTGCTTGCAGATGATCCATGCGGGCGAGAACCTTGGCGGGAGGAAACCAGGCTCCATTGTTAATCAGCGTCGAATGGTTTGGTGGAGCGTTTCGCGTTTATCGCGCGGCGTCGCGCGTCCAGAATCCGTTTCATCCACTCACCATTTGAAGGAAACGGACATGGACAGGCGTCAACTGGGCCGCACGGGCCCGCAGGTATCGGCGATCGCACTCGGCTGCATGGGGATGTCGGATTTCTACGGGCCGGCCGACCGCGACGAAAGCATCGCGACGCTGCACGCGGCGCTCGACCACGGGATCACGATGCTCGATACCGGCGATTTCTACGGCATGGGCGACAACGAGATGCTGATTCGCGACGCGCTGCGCGGCCGCACCCGCGACCAGGTGCGGATCAGCGTGAAATTCGGCGCATTGCGCGATCCGGCCGGCGGGTTTGCCGGCTACGACGCGCGGCCCGCGGCAATCCGGAACTTCGTCGCGTACTCGCTGAAGCGGCTCGGCACCGACTACCTCGACATCTATCGCCCGGCCCGCGTCGATCCGGCGGTGCCGATCGAGGAAACGGTCGGCGCGATCGCCGATCTCGTGAAGGCCGGCTACGTGCGCCATATCGGGCTGTCGGAAGCCGGCGCGGACACGATCCGCCGCGCGGCGGCCGTCGCGCCGATTGCCGACCTGCAGATCGAATACTCGTTGTTGTCGCGCGGGATCGAGGCCGAGATCCTGCCCGTATGCCGCGAGCTCGGCATTGGCGTGACGGCCTACGGCGTGCTGTCGCGCGGGCTGCTGGGCGGCCGTTGGACCGCGGCGCGGCAGGGCGAGCGCGACTTCCGCGCGGCGAGCCCGCGTTTCCAGGGCGAAAACCTCGCGCACAACCTCGCGCTCGTCGACGCGCTACGCGCGATCGCCGACGAGAAAGGCAGCAATCCGGCGCAGGTCGCGATCGCTTGGGCGCTGTCGCGCGGAACCGACATCGTGCCGCTGGTCGGCGCCCGCAAGCGCTCGCAACTGCAGGACGGTTTGCTGGCGACTGAGTTGCAACTAACGGTCAATGATCTCATCCGCATCGAAGCGGCGGTTCCCGCCGGGGCGGCTGCCGGCGAGCGTTATCCGGCCGCTCAGATGGCCCACCTCGACAGCGAGCAGGGCCGGGGGTGATCCACGGGGTCGAATCGCCGGGCTGACAGGCCCGGCGGGCGGGCCCGAGCCAGCCTCAGGCAAAACCAGATGGCGGGCGGCATGGCGGGCAGGCACCATCGGCGCCGTACTCGACGGACGGAATGCCTGCCATGCAAATTCATACGCTGACGATCATCGTGCCGGTCTTCCTGCTGGCCGGCGCGGTGAAGGGCATGATCGGGCTCGGGCTGCCGACGATCGCGATGGGGCTGCTGACGCTCGCGATGCCGCCGTCGGCCGCGGCGAGCCTGCTGCTCGTGCCGTCGTTCATCACCAACGTGTGGCAGTTGTGGCTCGGCCCGTCGTTCGGCGCGCTGCTGCGCCGGCTGTGGCCGCTGCTCGCGGGCCTGACGGTCGGCACGCTGACGGGCGGGTTGCCGGCGCTCGCGGCCGGCAGCACGTGGACGCACGCGGCGCTCGGCGTGGTACTGGTGCTTTACGGGCTGTGGGGGCTGGCGGCCGCGCGGCTGCCCGCGCCGGGGCGCCACGAAAAATGGCTGTCGGCCGTGGTCGGCTACCTGACGGGCGTCGTGACGGCCGCGACCGGCGTGTTCGTCGTACCGGCGGTGCCGTACCTGCAGGCGTTGCGGTTGTCGAAGGACGATCTGATCCAGGCGCTCGGGCTGTCGTTTACCGCGTCGACGATCGTGCTCGGCCTGCAATTGCGCGTGACGGGCGCACTGCAGACGGTCGATCTCGGCGTGTCGGCGCTCGCGCTCGTGCCCGCGCTGGCGGGGATGGCCGGCGGGCAATATGCGCGGCGCGTGATGAGCGAGAAGACGTTCAAGCGCTGCTTCTTCGTCGGGCTGATCGCGCTCGGCGCGTATATGGCGGGGTCGGGGTGGTGAGCGCGCGCCCGGATGCTGAATGATCCCGAAGCCGGTTTCGGCAACCGGCTTCGGGAACGGTCACGGGATGGTGCTTGCCCCGCTCACGCCGGATCGGCGTACTTCAGCGTCCATCCGACCGTGCGGGTCGCGCCTGCGCCGAGTGCGAACGGTTTCGTCGTGCACGCGAAGTTCGAATGCAGTTGCCCGACCGGCGTCGTCGACAGCGGATTCGCCGCGCCGTTCACCGTGTCGAAGGCGGACAGCGCGCAGGTGTCGAACCCGGATGCCGCATAGCCGGTCGCGGCGCTGTTCGCGTACGTCACCGACACGCCGTCGCCATTGGCCTGCGTCGACGCGAAATCCGCGAACGACGTGAAATCCGTCTCGACCGCGAGGTTGCCCGCGAGCGTGCCCGAGCTCAGCGTATCGCTGCGCGAGACCGAGCCGTGCGCGAAGGTCAGCACCGTGTGCACCTGCAGGTCGAGATCCGTCGTGTACGCGGCGTTCTTCGACGCGAGCCGGAACTTCGTCGTATCGAACGACACGATCACCTGGCCGTTGCTTTCCTGCACATTCAGGTTCCTGTAGTACGTGACCGGAATGTAGGTCTTCGCGTTGTACGTCACCTGCGGCACCAGCAGCGCATAGCCGAGGTCGGTCGTGCCGTAGATCAGCTTGTCGGAGAACGGCACCGGGTAATACGGCGTGTACGAGTTGTAGTCGGGCGCCTGGCTGAGATTCAGGTTGATCACGCGACGGCCGTCGCGCACTGTGAGCAGCGCGGCGCTGTACGGATGCGCGGCATCGCCCGGCTGGTTGTACCAGGTGAGCGTGTAGCGCGGCAGCGCGTCGAGCCACGCGCGGTAGTCGGCATCGGCCATCGGCGCCTGGCCGCCGAAGCCGAGCTTGTTCCACCACGCGTTCACGTACAGGTACTGGTGCAACAGGCTGAAGTTCTCGCCCATCACGCGCGGCTTGCCGCGATACGTGTCGGTGCCGCGACCCTTGACCCACATGTTCACCGACGGCGTCGGCAGCGACGGATCGTACCAGTACGTGTCGAAACGACGCGCGGCCTGGTAGATGAATGCGTACGCAACCTGTTTCTCCCGGTCGGTCAGCACGCCGGCATTGGCCGCGGCCGTCAGCACCTCCATGAACGCGGAATCGCCGTACGGGCCGATCGAGCGGCCGTAGTTGAAGCCCTGGCCGTCGGGGTTCAGCTGCGGCAGGATCAGGTCGACCGATTTGCGCAGATAGCCCTTCAGCTCCGGCGTGAGGTTCGCTTCGTTGCCCATCTCGAACGTGCGCTCGACCACTTCGCCGATCAGCAGCGTGCTGTAGCGGTCGAAGCGCGCCTGGTCGTAGTAGGTCGTGTGCGTGTTCGATGCTTCGTCGGAGAACCCGCCCGACGAGTCGTTGCGAATGTGGTTCGTCAGCGTGTACAGCAGTGCGTCGCGCGCGTTCATCGTCGCGACCGCCGGGTCGGTCTTCGATGCGAACGACGGGCTGCTCCAGCCGAGCTTCTGGCGCAGCCCGGCAATGCCGTAGGACACCGCATAGTAGTTCTGCGCGGTGTTGAGCGACGCGATGTCGATCGGCGTGCCGGCGGCCGGGCACGTGCTGGTCTTGCCGCTTGCATCGGGGCCGAACATGTCGCAGAAGGTGAGCCGCTGCTGCAGCGTCGCGAGCATCGCGTCGCTGAAGACTTCGTTGAGCATCCCGTGCGCCTTCAGGTTGTTCAGCGCGACGAGGTAGTAGTACTCGCCCCACGACGTGTTCGCATACGTGTAGTTGCTGCCCGACTGCGCCATCATCGCGGTCGTGATCGCCTGGTACGTCGCGAGGTAGCTTGCGTATTGCGGGTCGTTCTTCGACTTCATGTCGATCAGGATGTACGACAGGCCGAGCGCGAGCTTGCCGGGCAGGAATTTGTCGCCGGTATTCGTGTCGAGCACGTGGACGGGCGTGCCGTCGCCGAGATCCATCACGACCTGCGTGAAATCGGGCGATTTCCGGATCAGGTCGAACAGCGCGCGCATCTGGCTCATCATCGTGACCGGGATGTTCGTGCCGGCCGGCACGCTGGTGTCGGGCGCGCCGTAGACGAGCGCCTGCAGCGAGTTCGCCGCGAGCGCGGGCGTGCTGGACGAAGGAGGTGGCTGCGGCGTATCGGTCACGTCGTTGCCGCCGCAGGCGCTGACGAACACGACGGAAAGGGCGCCGAGCGCGGCGCCGAGCGTGAATCTGCTGCGCGGATGCATGGTGTCTCCAGTTTTGAATAGTGGTGAAGGCCGGGCACATGTAGCCGATGCGGCGCACGATGCCCGTACCCGGCCTCCGCCTTGCAACCCTGATCCCTGAAGACGGACGGCCTGAATCACAAATCGAGCGCGCGAGCGTTCCCCCTGCGCGGGCCGTCACCGACGTCGCGCTCCAGCAATGGAAAACGTTTTCCAAATTTAGGCATCGATCGACGCGATGTCAATGAACTTTCACATCGGATGCGCCGGTAGAAACCCGAATGGCGGGAGGAAGTGGTGCGGAGGGTAGATCGGAATTACGCGAAAATATCGGGGATTTTTCTTCGTGTATGGGCTGTCATTGCACGCGCGAAGGGCTTTGAAGCGGCGGGCGAGCGCATCGGATGGAGGCGGGTCTCCGACGCCTTCTGAAAGAAAACGTTATCCATAAGGGTCGAGGTGCGTTCGACCTGCCACCGCGGGCTGTCAGCCACCGCCCGCCGTGCGCGCCGACCCGCCGTTTCGACGGCGCTACAGCTGCTGCTCGATCGCCGCCTTGTCGATCACCGACCACACCTGGCGGATCTTGCCTTCGTGAAACTCGTAGAACACGTTCTCGGCGAACGTGACCTTGCGGCCGTCGACGGCGAGCCCCATGAACGTTCCCTTCGGCGCACACGCGAAGCGAAGGCGGCACGCGACGTGCGGCGGCTCGCACACGAGCAGCCGGATGTCGAAGCGCAGATCGGGAATGTCGCGGAAGTCCTGTTCCAGCATCGCGCGGTAACCGGCGAGGCCGAGCGGCCGGCCGTTGTGGATCACGTCGTCGGACACGTACTCGCCGAGCGACGACCAGTCCTGCCGGTTCAGGCAGTCGATATACGCGCGATAGCGGGTGGCGAGATCGGTGTCGGTCATGGTCATGTCTCCGTCAGTCGATGGGGCAGGTCGAACGCGACGCGCGTCATTGCGGCGGGGCGTCGCCGGACAGGAACGCGACGAACTCGCGCGTGTACTTCGGCAGCGCGTCGAACGATCGCGCGCAGAGCGTCAGTTTGCGGTGGCTCCACGGATCGGACAGTTCAACGAGCCGCACGTCCATCGTCTGCATCGCGCGCTCGGCCGCATGCCGCGACACGATGCCGATGCCCACGCCGCTCGCGATCACGCGGCAGATCGCGTCGAAGCTCTTCAACTGCACGCGATAACGAATCCGCTTGCCGATCGCACGTGCCTGATCGGCGAGATGCACCTGCAGCGCGCTGCCGTCGGTGAGGCCGATGAAGTCTTCGTCGGCGATGTCGTCGAACGCGACCTTGTCGTGCGACGCGAGCGGATGCGCGGCCGGCACGACGACGATCAGCCAGTCTTCGCGGAACGGCTGCTGTTCGAGCCCGCCGAGCCCGACCGAATCGGCGACGATGCCGACCTCAGCCGTCTTGTTGCGGATCGCATGCACGATCTCCTGGCTCGAGCGTTCCTCGACGCTGATCGACAGCTTCGGATGGCGCGGCAGGTAATCGGCCAGCGCGTCGGGCAGGTATTCGCTCAGCGACGCGGTGTTGCACAGCAGCCGGATATGGCCGCGCAGTCCCTGGCCGTATTGCTGCAGTTCGCCGCGCATGTGATCGATCTGCTGCAGCACGGTGCGCGCGTGGTGTTCGAGCGCACGGCCCGCATCGGTGGCCTGTGCGCCCGACTTGGTCCGGTGCAGCAGCGGCACGCCGAGCTCGTCCTCCATTCCGCGAATGCGCTCGCTCGCGGCCTGCAGCGTGATGTGTGTCCGCTCGGCGCCGCTCGTGATCGTGCCGGCTTCGCAGATGTTCAGGAAGAGCCGCAGGTCGGTCAGGTCGAAGCGCATGATGGGCGGAGCGATGGGTGGGGAATGGCCGATAAGTTAGCAGGAACCGCGGCGCCGGTCTCAGGGCTGGCCTGAGACCCGGTTCGCCGCTTCCGCATTTTCGGGGCGCGATCGATGGTCGATCATGGACGCACATCAACCGGGGAGCCTGTCATGCAGATCGATTCGTCATGGGGCGTGTCGTTCAAGATCGCGCTGCATCTGCTGTTCCTGTGCATCGGCGTCGCGTGGGCCGGTGCCGAACTTGTCGCGTGGTGGCGATGAACGTCGCGGTGCGTGCCTATTGAAATAAATGAGCCATAGTTTTTTGCGACGAAAATTCTTCCGTTTTTCTGCGAAAACACCATCAAGTTTTTCCGGATCGGACCGTATTACCGGTAGCGAATGCCGGCCGGCATCCGGTCCGTGATCGTTTGTCATCATTGTTTGCATCCGGTTACACGTCGGCCGTTCCGTTTTTGAGATGCTTGAAAGATTGTCAAACCGGAGTCGGATCGTCCATGAAAACGCGCGAGATTCACCGCAAGGCGGCGTGGCTGTCGGGCCTGGCCGCCGTGCTCGTCATGGCCGGTTGTGCAAGTCCGCAGTCCGTTCCGCCGAGCGACACGCTGGCGGGAAAGCCCGCTGATTCGAGCCCGCCTGCCGCGCCGTCGGCCGCCGCGATGCCGCCCGCGCCGATTCTCGTCGCGCAGAAGTACGTCGTGAAACGCGGCGACACGCTGACGGGCATCGCTTCCGCGAACGATTGCAGCGTGGCCGACTTGCGCACCTGGAACAAGCTGGCCGCGAACGGCAGGCTGCGCAGGGGGCAGGTGCTGCGCATCGTCAGGCAGCAGCCGTTGCCGCCCGCGGGAGCGGCCGCCACGCAGGCCGTCGCGAGCAATGGCGCGGCGGGTAGTCAGGGCAATTCGCAGACAACCGCGCAAGCCACTTCGCAGGCCGGCGCATCGAGCGCGAGCGACCGTCAGGTCGTCAAGGAAACCCGTCGCCATGCGGGCGGCGTCGCGCTCAAGTGGCCGGCAACCGGCAAGATCGTCGACGGGTTCCGGCCCGGCCAGAACCGCGGCATCCAGATCGCCGGCCGGCCGGGCGACCCGGTTCGCGCCGCGGCCGACGGCCGCGTGATGTACGCGGGCACCGGCCTGAACGATTACGGCAGCCTGATCATCGTCCAGCACAACGCGGATTTCCTGACCGCCTATGCGCACAACCGCAAGCTGCTCGTGAAGACGGGCGACATCGTGCATCAGGGCGATGCGATCGCCGAGATGGGCGATCTCGACAACTCGCGCGTCGCGCTGCTGTTCGAGGTGCGACGCGACGGCAAGCCGGTGAATCCGATGCCGTACCTGCCTTCGTCGCAAGGGTGAGGCGGGGCCGTTTCGCTGGAACGCGACGGCGGTCGCTGCTACGCTAGGGTCTGTTCATGCGAATCCCGCCATCGCGCGGGGCCGACGGGCGTCTTTCGGGGATGCGCGGCGAATGCCGTCGCGGGCCGGCCGTCGGCGTGAACGGTCGCGCGTCGCGGATGCGCGGCCGCGTTGCTTCGAGCCACCGTTTCCGACAGAACAGACCTCATTCATGGAACACTCTCCGACACGCCGCTCGCTGTTGCTTGCCGCCGTTGCCGCGCCGTTCGTTGCCGCGTGCACGTCCGCGCCGGTCGCCGACCAGGGGCGCGCCCACACCGCACAAGCCGAACTCGCCGCGCTCGAAAAGGCCTCGAACGGGCGGCTCGGCGTCGCCGCGCTCGATACGTCGAACGGCGTACGCATCGCGCATCACGCACGCGAACGCTTCCCGCTGTGCGGTACGTATGCGGTGATGGCGGCCGCCGCGATGCTCGCGCGCGGTTCGCTCGACGCATCGCTGCTGCCGCGTCGCATCCTGTATCGCCGCTATGAAATCGTGTCCGGCTCGCCGATTACGGAGAGCCACGTCGACACCGGCATGACGATCGCGCAGCTGTGCGCCGCGATGCTGCAGTCGGGCGACAAGGGCGCGGGCAACCTGCTGATGGGCGTGCTCGGCGGCCCGCAGGCCGTCACCGCGTTCGCGCGCGAAAGCGGCGACACCACCTTCCGCCTCGATCACTGGGAACCCGAACTGAACAAGGCCGCGCCCGGCGACGAGCGCGACACGTCGACGCCGGTCGCGATGGTCGACACGCTGCAGCGGCTGTTGCTCGGCGACGCGCTGCGCGAACCGCAGCGCGCGCAACTGACGGAGTGGATGGTCGGCGGCGCGCGCGGCGCGACCGGCATCGCGGCGGGCGTGCCGCCCGGCTGGCGCGTCGCGGACAAGGCCGGGACCGGCGGCTTCGGCACGACGACCGACGTCGCGGTGCTGTGGCCGCCGGCGCGCGCACCGATCGTGATGGCCGTGTCGTTCACGCAGCCGCAGGCCGATGCCGCGGCGCGCGCGGACGTCGTCGCCTCGGCGGCGCGCATCGCGGCGGGCGCGCTCACCGCGACGGCCTGAGTACCCGGCGTCTCGCGCAAAGCCGGCGTTTGGCTTATCGTGTCGGTCAGCGCGCGCCGGCGTCGGCGCGCGGTCCTTCCGCGCCGTTTTCCGTTTCCCGTTCGCCATGCGCCGACTTCCGCCCCTGCACGCGCTGCAGATCTTCTCGACGGTGGCTCGCCACCGCAGCTTCACGCGCGCGGCCGAGCAGCTGTGCATCACGCAGGGTGCGGTGAGCCGCCAGATCCAGACGCTCGAGGCGCATTACGGTTTTCCGCTGTTCAGGCGGCATGCGAAGGGCCTCACGCTGACGGCCGAAGGCGAGCAGTTGCTGCCGGTGGTCGACGAGAGCTTCGCGCGGATCGAGGACATCTCGATGAAGCTCACGCGGCAGCGCACCGATCTCGCGCTGAAGGTGCCGACCTGCGTGATGCGCTGGATGCTGCCGCGCATCATGCGCTTCCAGGGCGAACATCCCGATCTCCACGTGCAGATCACGACCACGTGGCAGCACGTCGTCGATTTCTCGAGCGAGCCGTTCGACGCGGCGATCGTCTACGGGACGTCGCCGGGCCCGGGCGTCGTCGCGCTGCCGCTGTTCGACGAGCGGCTGACACCCGTTTGCGCGCCCGAGTTGCGGCAGGCGTCGCCGCTCGGCGCGGTCGGCGATCTCGCGCATCACACGCTGCTGCACCCGACGCGCGACCACCGCGACTGGCGTGCATGGCTCGACCATGCGGGCGAGCGCGGCGTCGATCCCGCGCGCGGGCCGACGTTCGACACGCTCGATCTCGCGACGAACGCGGCGATGCAGGGCTTCGGCGTCGCGATCGGCGACGTGACGCTCGTCGACGACGACGTGAGCGCACGCCGGCTCGAACGGCCGTTCGACATCGTGCTCGAAACGGGCGCACGCTACTTCTTCGTCTACCCCGAGAACCTCGGCAGCCAGCAGAAGATCCGTGCGTTCAGCGACTGGATCGCGCGTCACCGCGACTGACGCGCGGCGCCGCGGCGGGCTTTACTGGTAGGTCACGACGGCGATCATCGGTGCATGGTCGTTGCCCGGACGGTCAGGTAAAACGATTGCGCGGGAGGCTTGCGTAAAGAGCGCGGTCTTCAGCGAGCGCTGGGTCGCCGCGTCGACGAACGCGATCTGGCCGGCGGCCGGACGCGGGCAGTCGGGGCGCACGTGTGCCCGGACCGCGTTGGTCGTGTCGAGCGCGAACGAGCAGGGCGGCTCGACGATCATGCCGGAAAAGTAGATGATGCCGGACGCGCCGGCGGCGAATGACGAGGACGAGGCCAGAAGCGAGGCAGCCAGGGCGAACGAGGCGAACACGCGATGCTTCATGACAGGCTCCAGAGAGGAAGCGCGTCGCAGCGGGGCCGCTCGGGTGGCAGTCCGTCAACGCTGCGATGCTATCTGCGTAAACGGCAAAACCATCGGACCTCTTGAATCAAAAAACGAAAATATAGGTAATAAGCAAATGACCGCGCAGTGCTTCAACCAATGTAGGCCGGATCTGCGCATCCGCAAGGTGGGGAAACGCGGGATGGGACAAGATCGCATGACGAACGATCGCGGTAACCGTTGCGCCGGCAACGGTTAGCGTCGTCCGGAAAGCAAAACGGCCGCTCGTGATCGAGCGGCCGTTTTGCGCTGGTGCGGGGCGCGCGGTGTTCAGCTCGTGCGCTTGCGGATCGCACCCACGACGACGAGCAGCACGATCGCACCGATGATCGACGCGATCCAGCCGGCGCCCTGGCCCGGTGCATACCAGCCGGCGGCGCGGCCGACATAGCCGGCCACCAGTGAGCCGACGACGCCGAGCACGATGGTCATCAGGATGCCCATCTTGTCGTCGCCCGGCTTGAACGCGCGGGCGAGGAGGCCGACGATGAGCCCGACGACCAGGGTTTCGATGAATTGCAGCATGAACGCCTCCCTATTGCGATTGAGCTGTTGACGAAAGGAAGTTGACCCGTGCGGTACGCAAGGGTTCCATGCGGCGGCAAGCCGGCGCGTGGCGTGCGCAGTATCGCATGCGTTCGCGTCCGGCGGATGTCACGAGGCAGGCGCGTCGACCACCGGGTCGAGACGGCGGTAGCCTTCGGTCGCATTCAGCAGCGTGCGCGTGTAGTCGCGAGCGACCCGTCCGGCGCGCACGTCCTCGATCCGCAGCTGCTCGACGATCTCGCCGTGCTGCATCACGGCGACGCGCTGGCACAGGAAGCCGATCACCGCGAGGTTGTGGCTGACGAGGATCATCGTCAGGTTGCGTTCGCGATGCAGGCGGCGCAACAGGTTCAGGATCTCGGCCTGCACCGACACGTCGAGCGCGGACGTCGGCTCGTCGAGCAGCAGCACGCGCGGCTCGACGATCAGCGCGCGGGCGATCGCGACGCGCTGCCGCTGGCCGCCGGACAACTGGTGCGGATAGCGGAAGCGGAACGCCGGGCCGAGGCCGACTGCGGACAGCGCGCGGGCGATCCGCGCATCGGCGTCGCCGATCGCGTGGATCGACAGCGGCTCGCGCAGCGTCTGGTCGACGGTGAAGCGCGGATGCAGCGATGCATACGGATCCTGGAACACCATCTGCACGTGGCGGCGGAACGCGCGATCGGGCGTGCCGCCCACCGGGCGGCCGTCGATCGACAGGCTGCCGGACGCGAGCGGCACGAGGCCCGTCAGCGCCCGCAGCAGCGTCGACTTGCCGGAGCCCGATTCGCCGACCAGCCCGAACACTTCGCCGTCGCGCACCGCGAAGCTCGCGTCGCGCACGGCGTCGACGTGACCCGTGCGGGTCGGGAAACGGATCGATGCATGATCGACGTCGATCATCGTGCGGCCTCCTGTCGATCGGTTCTCGCGGCGGCCGGCGGCGCGGGCTCGAGCCATGCCGGGTCACGCCGCAGCACCGGCAGTTCGTCGGGCGGGTCCGCGAGCGGCGGGTTCGCCGCGAGCAGCCCGCGCGTGTAGGGATGCGTGGCGTCGCGCAGGTCGCGCGCGGCGCAGGTCTCGACCACGCGGCCCGCATACATCACCGCGACGCGGTCGCAGAACGACATCACGAGCGGCAGGTCGTGGCTGATGAACATCAGGCCCGTGCCGTGCCGCGCGATCATCGCGTCGAGCACCGCGAGCACCTGCATCGACACCGCGACGTCGAGCGCGGAGGTCGGCTCGTCGGCGATCAAGAGGCGCGGGCCGGTCGACACCATCATCGCGATCATCACGCGCTGGCCCATGCCGCCCGACAACTCGTGCGGATACGCATCGGCGACGCGCGCCGGGTCGCGGATCTGCACGGCCGCGAGCGCGTCGACGATCCGCTCGCGCAGCGCACGGCCGCGCAGGCCCGGCTCGTGCAGCCGGAACGCCTCGCCCATCTGCTTCGCGACCGTCATCACCGGGTTCAGCGAATATTTCGGGTCCTGCAGGATCATGCCCATCTGGCTGCCGCACAGCCGCCGGCGCTCGCGCGGCGACATCGCGAGCAGGTCGTGGCCCGCGAAGCGCATCGTGCGCGCCGACCAGCGCGCGGCGTCGGGCAGCAGGCCGAGCAGCGCGCGGCCGGTCAGCGACTTGCCGGAGCCCGATTCGCCGACGATGCCGAGCCGCTCGCCCGGCGCGAGCGTCAGCGACAGGTCGCGCACGGCGTCGGTGACGCTGCCGTCGTGCCCGCGGAAACCGATCTTCAGCCCGTCGATCTCGCAGAGCGGTGCCGGCGCGGCGGTGGAATGCATCGGCATGTCACGCTCCATGGCGGGGATCGAAGACGTCGCGCAGCCCGTCGCCGAGCAGGTTGAACGCGAGGCTCACGAGCAGGATCGCGATGCCGGGCAGCGTCGCGACCCACCACGCGTCGAGCAGTACGTTGCGGCCCGACGCGACCATGAAGCCCCACTCGGGGCTCGGCGGCTGCGCGCCGAGGCCGAGAAAGCCGAGGCCCGCGACGGTCAGGATGATGCCGGCCATGTCGAGCGTCGCGCGCACGATCACCGACGACATGCACAGCGGCATGATGTAGCGCAGCAGGATGCGCGGGCCCGACGCGCCTTGCAGCCGCGCCGCGTGGATGTAGTCGGCCTGCGCGATGCGGATCGTTTCGGCGCGCGCGAGCCGCGCATACGCGGGCCACGCGGTGATCGAGATCGCGACGACCGCGTTGATCACGCCGGGGCCGAGCGCGGCCGCGAACGCGAGCGCGAGCACGATCTTCGGAAACGCGAGCGCGATGTCGGTGATGCGCATCAGCATGCTGTCGACGAAGCCGCCGCAATAGCCGGCCGTGGTGCCGATCAGCAGGCCGATCGGCACGACGATCACGACGACCAGCAGCGCGATGCCGAGCGTCAGGCGCGACCCGGCGATCAGCCGCGAGAGGATGTCGCGGCCGAGCTGGTCGGTGCCGAACCAGTGCGACGGCGAGCCCGGCGGCAGCAGCCGGTCGGACAGCACCTGGCGCAGCGGATCGTGCGGCATGATCAGCGGGCCGACGATCGCGACCGCGATCAGCGCGACCAGGATCGCGAGCCCGAACAGGTTGAGCGGATTCGTGGCGAACCGGCGCCAGCGCCGGTACGCGAGGCCGAATGCGGCCTGCGAGCGCGACGCGGGCGCGTCGGACAGCAGCCACGCGCGCAGGGAGAGACGCTCGGCGCTCATGGTTGGACGACCTTCGGCATGGACGATGAAAGAAGCAGGGGGGAAGCGGTCATGTCGGAGCGGCCCTCAGCGCGCACGCGGATCGAACACGCGGTACAGCGCGTCGGTCAGCAGGTTGACGGTGATGAACATCGCGCCGATCACGAGCGTCGCGCCGAGCACCGCGTTCATGTCGGCGTTCAGCAGCGCGCCGGTCAGGTACGAGCCGAGCCCCGGCCACGCGAACACGATCTCGGTCAGCACCGAGCCTTCCAGCAGGTTGCTGTACGTGAGCGCGATCACGGTCAGGAGCGGCACCGCGATGTTGCCGAACGCATGCCGCCAGATCACGCGTCGCTCGGACAGTCCCTTCGCGCGCGCGGTGACGATGTATTCCTGGTTCAGCTGGTCGAGCATGAACGAGCGCGTCATGCGGCTGAGATACGCGACCGAGTAGTAGCCGAGGATCGCGGCCGGCAGCGCGATGTGCGACACCGCGTTGCGGAAGACGTCCCACTCGCCCGCGAGCGCCGCGTCGAGCAGCAGGCTGCCGGTGCGCGGGTCGACCATGCCGTCGTAGACGGGATCGAGCCGGCCGGGGCCGCCGACCCAGTGCAGCCGCGCATAGAACAGCAGCAGCCCCATCAGCCCGAGCCAGAACACCGGGACCGAATTGCCGATCAGCCCGACGAAGCGCGCGATGTGATCGATCGGGCGGTTGTGCTTCACGGCGGCCGCGACGCCGAGCGGCACGCCGATCGCGATGCCGATCAGCGTCGCGATGGTCGCCAGTTCGAGCGTGGCCGGGAACACGCGCTTGATGTCGTCGAGCACCGGGTTCGCGGTCAGCAGCGACACGCCGAGATTGCCGTGCAGCACGTCGCGCGCGTAGATCAGGAATTGCGTGACGAGCGGCTTGTCGAGCCCGAGCGCGATGCGCTCGGCCGCGTACGCCTCGGCCGACGCGCGATCGCCGAGGATCGCGAGCACGGGATCGATCGGCACCTTGCGGCCGATCACGAACGTCAGCGCGAGCAGCCCCGCGAACGTGACGGCGAGCGTGAGCGCCCAGCGCAGCACGCGCAGTGCCCAGCGCACGGCCGGGCGCCGCGCGGGCAGCGTGCGCAGTGCTTCGAGGGAGGAGGCGGGAGTCGACATGCGGCGAATCTTATTGCTTCTTCAGGTTGCGGTACGACACCAGATCGTTGATCGGCCCGACTTCGAGCCCGCTCACGCCGGGCCGCGTCGCGACCTGCGCGACTTTCTCGAACATGATCACGAACGGCGAGCGTGCGAGCACTTCCTTCTGCATCGCCTGATACAGCTGCGCGCGTTTCGCGGCGGTCGGTTCGGCGAGCGCGGTGTCGGTTTCCTTCGTCAGTTGCGGGATGTCCCAGCTGTTGCGCCAGGCCAGCATTTTATAGCTCGACTTGTCGGTGTTGTCCGGATTCCACGCAAAACCCTGCGCGTTGCTGTGCGGATCGATGTAGTCGGCCGACCATTCGCCGATGTAGATGTCGTGCTGGCGCGCGCGGTATTTCGCGAGCGTCTGCTTGTTGTCGCCGGGGATCAGCTGCACCTTGATGCCGGCCTGCGCGAAGTTCGCCTGCACGGCCTGCGCGATCTCCGTGTACGGATAGTCGTTGCGCACGTCCATCGTCACCGAAAAGCCGCCGGGCACGCCGGCCTTCGCGAGCAGCGCCTTCGCCTTCGCGACGTCGAGCTTGTACGGGTTCGTGTTCAGCGCACCGAGGAAGCCCTCGGGCAGGAAGGTCTGGTGTACCTTGTAGGTCGTCTTCACGACGTTGCCCTGGATTCCCGCATAGTCGACGAGCCATTTCAGCGCTTCCTGCACGTCGGGTTTCGCGAGCGTCGGGTTCTTCGTGTTCAGGCCGAGATACAGCAGCGTCGCCTGCGGCGAGGCCGCTACCTTCGCCTTGCCCGACTTCACGACCGACGCCAGATCGTCGGGGCTCAGGTCGCGTGCCGCGTCGACGTCGCCGTTCTCCAGCAGCAGGCGCTGGCTCGCGGCTTCGGGCACGTGGCGCAGCACGATGCGCTTCATCGCGAGCGGCAGCCGGTAGCCGTCGAAGCGCTGCAGCACGACGCTGTCGCCGGCCGTCCACTTGACCAGCCTGTAGGCGCCGGAGCCCGCTTCGTTGGTTTTCAGCCAGCCGTTGCCGAAGTCGTTGCCCTGTTGGTGCGACAGCAGCAACTTCTTGTCGAGCACCGATGCGGGCCACGAACCGAGCACGTTCAGCACGAAGGTCGGCGCGTACTTGCGGTCGGTCGTGACCGACACCGTCGCGTCGTCGAGCTTCTTCACGTTCGCGACGACGTTCGCCTTCGTGAGGCCGATGCCGGTCAGCACGGCGGCCGGCCCCTTGTCGAGCAGCACCGCGCGCTGGATCGACCACGCGACGTCGTCGGCCGTCAGCGGGTTGCCCGAGTGGAACTTCAGGCCGGTGCGCAGCTTGAACGTATAGGTCAGGCCGTCGGGGCTCACGGTCCATGACTGCGCGACGTCGCCGTTGAATTTCGACGGATCGCGCAGGTCGACGCGCACGAGCCGGTCGTACGTGTTCGCGACGTATTCCTCCGGCACCAGCTCGTAGATCTCGCCCGGATCGAGCGTCGTGAATTCGTCGAGCAGCGTGGCCATCACGAACATGTCCTTCGGCGTTTCCGCATGCGCGGCGGCAAGCGGAACGGCGGCGAATACGGACGCGGCGGCCAGCGCCGCGACGAGCCGGGAGGTCGGGAATGTCATGTGCGCTTCTCCATCTGTCGTTTGAGTCGTTGAACGTGGACGTGCATGAAAAAGGAGGCGTGGATCGTCGTTACATCAGGCGCCACGGGCCGCTCGCCGCATTGTCGATCTGCGGCAACGCGCGCGAGCCGGGCAGTTCGTAGTGCCACCATTCGCTGTCGATGTGCGTGAAGCCGGCCGCATGCATCACGCCGAGCAGCAGCAGGCGGTTGCGTTGCACGTGTTCGGGCAGCCCCGCGTGAAAGTGGCCCGATGCGGCGACCATCTCGTCGAAGCCGGTGCCCATGTCGAGCGGCGCGCCGTTCGCGCCGATGAGCGTCAGGTCGAGCGCGGTGCCGCGGCTGTGATTCGAGCCGCGGCCGAGGTCGGCGACGAAGTTCGGATCGGGCAGGAAATCCCACAGCACCTGCTGCGCCTGCGGCGGCCGGTAGGCGTCGTAGAGGCGCAGCGTGAAGCCGGCCTGCGCGGCGACCTCCACCGCGCGGCGCAATGCGGCTTCGGCGGGCTCGAGCAGCAGGCAGTGCGCGTTGCGGTAGATCGGCTTGCCGGTCAGGTTGCGGTCGGTCGCGTAGACGAGATCGATCTCGACGCGATGCGTGGCGGGCGTGATTTCGACGAGGCGGTGATCGTTCATCGGCAGGGTGGGCTCGCTCAGGATTCGAACTGGTCGAACGTGCGCTGCAGTTCGCGGTTGCGCGCGACGCGCCGGTCGATCGCGGGGCCGAGGCGATCGACCACGGCCGTGATCAGCAGGTTGAACAGGCAGGTGAGCGGCGCGAGCGAATCCCAGAACTGGCCGACGTCGGTCTTCACCTGCAGCAGATCGGCCGGCCATTCGCGCGCCCACGGGCACGACAGGTCGGTCACCAGCGCGAACGGCTGCCCGCGTTCGGCGGCCGCCTGGCAATAGCGGCGCGCGCTGCGCGAATACGCGCGCGTATCGGTGACGACGCAGTACGGATGCTCGAATTCGGAGTTCAGCGAATCGACGTACGAGCCCGACTGGCCGTCGGAATAGAACACGCGCGGGCGCAGGTATTCGAGGTAGCTGCTGAATGCGTTGCTGATGCCGCGGGTCGACTGGATGCCGAGGATGAACACCGCGTCGGCATGCGCGATCCGGTCGGCGACCTGCGCGAACACCGGGCCTTCGGCCAGGCGGTACACGTGGCGGATCGCGTCGAGCTCGCGTTCGAGCGACGACGCCAGCGTGCCGGCGCTGCCGTTGCCGCCGTTGCGTTCGGCCGATGGCGTGCCGGCGATGCGGCGGTATTCGTCGAGCCGGTCGGTGATCATCCACGGGCGATCGCCGCCGCCGCGCAGTTCGCGCTTCAGGTCGTCGAGATTGCGGTAGCCGATGCTGCGCAGGAAACGCCCGACCGAGATGCCGCTGGTGCCGGCCTGCTGCGCGATCTGGTCGGCCGTCTCGAGCCCGAGCCGGTCGAGGTTCGCGAGCATGTAGCTCGCGATGCGCTTCGCGGTCGGCGTCAGCTCGGCAAAGCGGGATTCGACGGTATGGGCGAAGGCGCAGGTCATCGAGCTGTTAGATCGTTGTCATTTAGTGATTTGATGTCATCTATCTGACAA
The DNA here is from genome assembly GCF_015712215.1 of Burkholderia sp. 9779_493. Lineage (NCBI taxonomy): Bacteria > Pseudomonadati > Pseudomonadota > Betaproteobacteria > Burkholderiales > Burkholderiaceae > Burkholderia > Burkholderia sp. 9779_493. The sequence goes on along the minus strand of NZ_JACCQA010000003.1, from coordinate 215,938 downwards.
AGCCAAAATCATTCACGCCAGCGGATAAAAACTATCAGGTGGCGGTGAGCGATAGCGGGCTGGGCGTGAATGCAACGACTGGGGGAGCAACGCACTGGCGTGTGGAAATATTTCTGACAGGAATATTTTACGTTTATCTCTATCAGAGATAATTTGCGTTTATGCCTGTCAGAGATATACTGCATGGATCGCATACAGGACTCCAGCCGTGAATCTCATCGTCAATACCCCTGCTCAACTGGGCGAAATCCTGTCGTCCGCGCGTCAGGCCAAGGGGCTGACGCAAGCCGAAGCGGCGGCGCGCATCGGCGTCGGCCAATCGCGCCTGTCGTCGCTGGAAACGCTCCGCACCGAAAGCCTGTCGCTCAAGCAGTTGCTCGAACTGACCGCGCTGTACGGTCTCGAGCTCAGCATCCGCACGAAGGACGGGCGCGACGCTGCCAACGTCGAGTGGTAATCGGTGGGACGCAAATCGCACAGCCGCGCGCTATCGATCTGGGCCAATGGCGTGCGGGTCGGAATCTGGCGGATTCCCGCGCGCGGCGACATGGAACTGCTGTACGACGCCGGCTGGAAACAGTCGGATGCAGGCCGCCCGCTGTCGCTGTCGCTGCCGTTCGGCGTCGGTGATGCGCCGTTGCGCGGCGAGCGCGTCAATCACTACTTCGATAATCTGCTGCCCGACAGCGACGCCATTCGGCGCCGGCTTGCGTCGCGGTTCGGCACGGCGACGACCGAGCCGTTCGATCTGCTCGCCGCGCTCGGCCGGGACTGCGTCGGCGCGGTGCAGTTGCTCGGCGAGGATGAAACCCCGGCCGGCCATGACCGGATCGACGGTATGCCGTTGTCCGACGACGACGTGGCGCGTGTGCTCGATCAGGCGAGCGGGGCGGCGGGCGGTGCGCAGGACGACGACTTCCGCCTGTCGCTGGCCGGCGCGCAGGAAAAGACCGCGCTGCTGTTTCACGACGGGCGATGGATGCGTCCGCATGGCGCGACGCCGACCACGCATATCCTCAAGTTGCCGCTCGGGCTGGTCGGCAACAAGCGTGCGGATCTGACGACTTCCGTCGAAAACGAGTGGCTGTGCCTCGCGATCCTGCGCGCGTTCGGCCTGCCGACGGCGGATGCCGACATCGTGCGTTTCGGCGAATACAAGGTGCTGTTGGTCGCGCGCTTCGATCGCGCGCTGCATCGTGACGGCGGCCGGCTGTTGCGCTTGCCGCAAGAGGATTTCTGCCAAGCGCTCGGCGTGCCGCCGCATCTGAAATACGAATCGCAGGGCGGCCCCGGCGTGCCCGATCTGGCCGGCATCCTGCGCCGGTCGGAAACGGCGCAGGCCGACCTCGACACGCTGTTCACCGCATTGGTGGTGTTCTGGATGCTTGCCGCACCGGACGGGCATGCGAAGAACTTCAGCCTGCGCCTGCTGCCGGGCGGCCGCTTCCGTCTGACGCCGCTCTACGACGTGATGTCGATCTGGCCGGTCGAAGGGGATGGCGCGAACCAGTGGTCGTGGCACAAGGCGAAGCTCGCGATGGCCGTGCACGGCAAGCGCAAGCACTATGCGATGCGCGACATCACGCGCCGGCACTTCACTGCGATGGCGGAGCATTGCCTGCTTGGCGATATCGCGACACCGATCGTCGAACGACTCATTGCAATGACGCCACATGTGATCGAATCGGTCGGCGCGGCGCTGCCGGCCGGGTTTCCGGCAAGGATCGCCGAACGCATTCTCGGCGGATTGCGCTTCGCCGCGCAGCGACTCGCCGACATGCCGCGGGAGTGACGCGGGCCCGGTCCCGGCCGGGCAGGTGAAAGCCGGCGCATCCGTATTTTTCCGTTCCGGGTGGCGCGCCAGGCCACCTGAATCGATGGCAGTGGGCCGCCATCGCGCGGTGCGCATATCGATTTCTTTTCCTCGCCATTCATCCCCTGCTGCATCGCAATAATTACAAAATTAAAGCCGATCAGATTAAGTCATTAATTCAGGTTAATAATTCATTTAATTTTCCGGTGGCTTTGTATTTAACTTGCGTCACGGGATGTTTGATTTTCGGTAATTCGAAGAAACAGCAAGTGTTCCGTAATGGAAATTCTCTCGATTGCAGGGATGAAGAGGAAATCATGACGAATCTTTCTCGACGCAAGATGCTGGCCGGTACGGCCGGCGCCATCGCCGCCGCGGGCATCGCGGTATCGGCCAAGGCCGCCTCGTTCGGTAATCCGGACAGTCCGCCGGAAGGCGCGGTGAATGCCCGTAACCGCCAGAGCCTGACCGACCCGGGGCCAAAAAATCCGGCCATTGCCAATCAATTCCCGTCTTTTCAGGATCCGCCGGCCACCGATATTAACGGGATGCCGTTATTCTGGGCGTCTTTCAATAATGCTCATAAACGCATTCAAAATGGCGGATGGGCGCGCGAAGTGACGCAGGACGATTTTGCGATTTCCGAAACCATTTCCGGCGTCAACATGCGGCTGACGCGCGGCGGCATTCGCGAGATGCACTGGCACCAGCAGGCCGAGTGGGCCATCATGCTCGACGGCCGTTGCCGGATCACGGTGCTCGACGAACTCGGGCGGCCGTCGGTGCAGGACGTCAAGACCGGCGATCTCTGGTATTTCCCGCCCGGTCTGCCGCATTCGCTGCAGGGCCTGGGCAGCGACGGCGCCGAATTCCTGCTCGCGTTCGATAACGGCCGCGCCTCGGAATTCAACACGCTGTTGCTGACCGACTGGATCGCGCATACGCCGCCCGACGTGCTCGCGCTCAACTTCGGCGTGCCGGCCGACGCGTTCAGGAACGTGCCGCTCGACAACCTGTGGATCTTCCAGGGCGACGAACCGGGCCCGCTCGCGGACGCGCAGCGCGCATCCGCCGCATCGGCCGGTGCGCCGCCGCATCCGTTCATCTTTTCGCTCGGCGACATGAAGCCGGTCAAAAAGACGCGCGGCGGCGAGGTGCGGATCGCGGACAGCACCAACTTCAACGTGTCGACGACCGTCGCGGCGGCACTCGTCACCGTGCATCCGGGCGGCATGCGCGAACTGCACTGGCACCCGAACGCCGACGAATGGCAGTACTACCTGCAGGGCGAGGCGCGGATGACGGTGTTCGACACGGGGCCGAAGGCGCAGACGGCCGATTTCCGCGCGGGCGACGTCGGCTATGTGAAGAAGAGCCTCGGGCACTACGTGCAGAACACCGGCCAGACCGACCTCGTGTTCCTCGAGATCTTCAAGACCGACCGCTATGCGGAGGTGTCGTTGTCCGACTGGCTCGCGCATACGCCGCCGAAGCTCGTCGAAGCGCACCTGAACGTCGCGCCGGACGTGATCGCGCAGTTTCCGCGCAATCGTCCCGACGTCGTGCCGCTGTAACGCGGTCTTCGCACAGCGCCGCGGCCGGCAGGCGGCATGCCGGCCACGGTGCCCGCTCCCGAATCAGTCTGCGCCATTCGAACGGAAACTCCACCATGCTTCCCGTCCCGAGCAAACCTGCCGGCGGCCTTGCGCTGCCGGGCCTGTCCACCGAGCACACCGACGGCGCGGCGCGCGCCGCGCTGGAAGGGCGCCGCACCGGCGTCGCCGCGCTGCTGCCGTTCGTCGGCCCGGCCGTGATCGCGTCGATCGGCTACATGGACCCCGGCAACTTCGCGACCAACATCCAGGCCGGCGCCGCGTACGGCTACCGGCTGCTGTGGGTCGTGCTGGCCGCGAACGCGATCGCGATGCTGTTCCAGGCGATGTCGGCGAAGCTCGGCATCGTGACCGGCCGCAATCTCGCCGAACTGTGCCGCGACCGTTTCCCCGTGCCGGTCGTGTGGGGCATGTGGATGGCTTCCGAGATCGCCGCGATGGCGACCGATCTCGCCGAATTTCTCGGCGGCGCGCTCGCGTTCGGGTTGTTGTGCCATTCGTCGCTGTTCACGGGGATGATCGCGACCGCGTTCGCGACCTGCGCGATCCTCGCGCTCGAAAAGCGAGGCTTCCGGCCGCTGGAAGCGGCGATCGCGGCGCTGGTCGGCGTGATCGGCGCGTGCTATCTCGGCGAACTGCTGATCGCGCCGCAGGACTGGCACGCGGCCGCGTTCCATCTGGTGGTCCCGCAGATTCCGGATCACGCGGCGCTGACGATCGCGGTCGGGATCATCGGCGCGACGATCATGCCGCACACGCTGTATCTGCATTCGGGTCTCACGCAGGATCGCACCGCCCCGCGCGACGACGGAGAGCGGCGGCGGCTCGTGCGGTTCTCGAATCGCGAAGTGGTGGTCGCGCTGGGGCTCGCCGGGTTCGTGAATCTCGCGATGGTGATGATGGCATCGTCGGCGTTTCACGCGACTGCGCCGGGCATGACCGACATCGGCGACGCCTATCACACGCTGATCCCGGTGCTCGGGCCGGCGGCCGGCGCGCTGTTTCTCGTCGCGCTGCTGACGTCGGGCGTGTCGAGCTCGGTGGTCGGCACGATGGCCGGGCAGGTCGTGATGCAGGGCTTCATCCACCGCCGCATGTCGCTCTGGGTGCGGCGCGCGGTGACGATCGCGCCCGCGTTCGTGGTGGTCGCGCTCGGCTGCGACGTCACGCGGGCGATGGTGGCGAGCCAGGTCGTGCTGAGTTTCGTGCTGCCGATGCCGATGATCGCGCTGCTGATACTGTCGGCGCGCGAAGACGTGATGGGCGCTTACGCGCTGCGGATGCCGCTGCGGATCGTCGCCGGCGCGGCGACGGTCGTGATCGTCGGGCTGAATGCGTACCTGGTATGGGCGGCCTTCAATTGAGCCGGTGCGGGCCGGCGCTTACTGCTGCATGTCCGGCGCTTCACGCAGCCGCCAGATCGCGTTGCACTGCTGGCCGCCGAGGCTCGTCGCACGCAGCGTGATGACGGCGCCGGCCGCCACCTGGTACCAGAAATGCGCCATCAGTTCGGTGCCCTTGCGCTGCGCGTGGCCGTCGACCCGCACCTCGCACAGCAGCGGCGACGGCGAACCGGACGGATGCGTGACGTAGACGTTCAGCCGTGCGATGTCGCGGGTCGCGGTGAACACGACTTCGTGGTTGCCGCTGCCGACGAGCATCGTGCCGTCCGGTTCGTCGATCGCCTGCAGGTACGCGCCCGCGCTTGTCTCGATCGCGGCGGACGCAACGGTCAGCCCGGCCGAACGCACGTAATCCGCCGCCGCGATGCGGGCGGCGACCGCATCGGACGGCGCCGGCGTGCCGTCCGACAGCGCGAACGGCTGGCCGTCGCGCAGCGAGGCGTCGGTGTGGTTCGCGTAGTAGCGCCACCGGTCGAGGAAGCGGATGTCGCCGGTCATGTGCAGCGCACGGATCGGCTCGCCGTGGTACCTGAGCGTCGTCGTGCCGGTGCCCGCGTCGAACGATTCGTGAATGCCGTACTTGCTGACGAAGTTCTGGACCGGGTCGAGCAGCGCCGTTTCGCCTTGCGCGCTCCACAGGTGCAGGAACGTCGTATCGATGCCGAAGCATTCCTGGAAATCGGTGCCGATGCGGGCGATGCAGTCGCGCAGGTGGTCGGCATAACGCGCCCATGCGTCGGCGGTTCCGGCGACGAGCCCGGCTTGCAGCGCACCGCCGTGGCGCGCGTTGACTTCGTCGACGACGAGGCGCCAGTGATGGTCGCGCCGCTCGCCGATCAGCGGCGTGACGACGAACGTGCAGAACAGCGGGTCGGGGCACACGTGGAGCCGGTCGTCGCCGATCTGCGAGAACAGGTCGAACTGCGGCGCGCAGAACCAGATGTCCGCGTCGTACAGCGCGAGCTTGCGGATCTGCGGATGGCGCGCGCAATACCCGGCGGCCTCGATGAAGCGGCCGACCGGCAGCGCGTAGGCGCTCGACGCGTCGATCACGTCGACCGACTGGCTCGCGAGAATCTGCCGTTTGCGCTCGGACAGCCCGTAGCCGATCACCGCGATCCGCCCATCGTAGCCGGCGTGCCGCAGCGACAGCAGGAACGGCACGAGCATTTCGTACCACGCGCGGTTGTTGTCGTTGATCGCCACGCAGACTGCGTGCTCGCTCGAATGCATGTTGGTGTCCCGTTACGTGTGCCCGGCGCGGTGTCCGCGCGATGCCGGCCATTGTAGATCGCCGCCGCACGGCCCGGCGCAGGCCCCGCGCCGGCTCGGCGGCCCGCGGCGCTGGCCCGCGCGGCGGCGATTACTTCGCGAGCGTCCGGTACGACACGAGGTCGTTGATCGGCCCGATTTCCGGTCCGGTCGCGCCGGGGCGCGTGGCGACCTGCACGACCTTCTCGAACATGATGATGAACGGCGAGTTCGCGAGCACGGCCTTCTGCAGCGCTTCGTAACGCTGCGCGCGTTTCGCGGGCGACGGCTCGACGAGCGCGGCTTCGGTGTCCTTCGTCAGTTGCGGAATGTTCCAGCTGTTGCGCCACGCGAGCATCTTGGTCGGCGACTGGTCCGAGTTGTCCGGATTCCATGCGAAACCGCGCGCGTTGCTGTTCGGGTCCATGTAGTCGGGCGACCATTCGCCGATGAAGATGTCGTGCTGGCGCGCGCGGTACTTGCCGATCGCCTGCTTCGCGTCGCCCGGGATCAGCTTCACGCGGATGCCGCCCTGCGCGAAGTTCGCCTGCAGCGCCTGCGCGATCTCGAGGTACGGATAGTCGTTCGGCATGTCCATCGTCACGTCGAAACCGTTCGGCAGGCCGGCCTTCGCGAGCAGCGCCTTCGCCTTCGCGACGTCCTGCTTGTACGGCCGCGCGTTCGACGCGCCGAGGAAGCCTTCGGGCAGGAAGGTCTGATGCACCTTGTAGGTCGTACTGACGACGTTGCGCTGGATGCCGTCGTAATCGACGAGCCACTTCATCGCCTGCTGCACCTCGGGCTTCGCGAGATTCGGGTTTTTCGTGTTCAGGCTCAGGTACAGCAGGGCCGACACCGGCCACGACGCGACCTTGATCTTGCCGGCCTTCGACAGCGCGGCGAGGCTGTCGGGGCTCAGGTTGCGCGCGGCGTCGGCGTCGCCGTTCTCCAGCAACAGCCGTTGCGCGGACGCTTCGGGCACGTGGCGCAGCACCACGCGCTTCATCGGGTATGGCGTGCGGTATTTGTCGAAGCGCTGCAGCACGATGGTTTCGTTCGGCGTCCACTTGACGAGCTGGTACGGGCCCGAGCCCGCGTCGTTGGTGCGCAGCCAGCCGCTGCCGAAATCGTTGCCTTGCTGGTGCGACAGCAGCAGCTTTTTATCGAAGACCGAGGCCGGGCATGCGCTCAGCACGTTGAGCACGAAGCTCGGCGCGTATTTGCGGTCGGTTTCGAGCACGACGGTTTGCGGATCGACCACGCGCACCTTTTGCGTCACGTTCGCCTTCGTGAGGCCGAGATCGGCGAGCACGCCGGCCGGCCCCTTGTCGAGCAGGATGGTGCGCTGCAGCGACCACGCGACGTCGTCGGCGGTCACGGGGTTGCCGGAATGGAACGTGAGGCCCGGGCGCAGCTTGAACGTGTAGGTCACGCCGTCGGCGCCGACCGTCCACGATTGCGCGATCTGCCCGTCGAAGCGCGTCGGGTCCTTCAGGTCGACGCGCACCAGCCGCTCGTAGGTGTTCGCGACGTATTCGGACGGCACCAGCTCGTAGATCCCGCTCGGGTCGAGGGTCGTGAATTCGCCGAGTTGGGTGGCGACGACGAAGATGCCGGGCGGCGTGGCAGCCTGCGCCGGCAGCGCCGGAACAAGCGCGACGAGCGCGGCGCTGACGAACAGCCGGGACAGCAGGTGCTTCATGCGGGCTCCATCGAAAGGGAATCGTGGTGCGATTCTCTCATCGACGGGCACCCGGATGAAAATATTCGGCGGGCGCGCCGGCTGGCGCGTGGCGACGGGCCGGGCGGGCGCCCGGCGCGGGAGGTGGTCAGATCGCGCAGCGTGCGATCGCGAAGCGCATCGCTTCCTCGGCCGGCTCGCTGCCGGAGCCGCGCACGACCTTGATCACCGAGCCGTTGCCCGACGGCGTCAGCGTGACGAAGTACGAATTCGAACCGACGGCGATGTCGGTCACGCCGTTGTGCTGCGATTGTTCGGTGCCCGACAGGCGGCTGTCGAGGCAGTTCGCGACCGCGTACGCCGGGCGTTGCGACGACACGTAGATCATCGGCGCGGCACCCGAGCCGGCCGAGTCGGACGAGGGCGCGGAACCGCAGGCGGCGAGCAGGGCGGCGGCGGGAAGGAGCAGCAGGAATCGTTTCATGGTCGGTCGTCGGGTGTCTCGTATCGAGGCTGGGGCGCGGGGTAGCGAAACGCGAAGCTTCGCGACGAAACCGCCCGGAATCGGGCCGCTTTTGGCGGACGACGAGACGGCAGGCGGCTGACGACGGAGTATACCCGCAGCATTTGACGCCGTTGGCGCGTTGAAACGATTCGATACACAACCAGCGCCCGCTGCCGGACGGGCGCTTGCTCGGTGCTCGCCGTTACCGGCGGATCCCGCGGTCGTCGCGATGCCGGTGCACGGAGCGGCGCCGCAACGCATGCGGGTCAATGCGCGCCGGCCGCCGCCGCATCGGCATCGCCGCCGCCCGAGCGCGACGGCTTCGTGATCCAGATGAGCGGGATGATCGCGATGAAGATGATCGCCGACACATAGAAGATGTCGTTCAGGCCCATCACGGCCGCCTGCGAATCGACCGATGCATTGAAGAACGCGAGCGCCGAATCGGGGCTCAGGTGCAGCAGCGAACGGGTCGTGTCGAGTTGCTGCGTGAAAACCGGATTGGTGACGCTCGCCTGTTCGGTGAGCCGCACGTGGTGCAGGATCGTGCGGTCGTTCCACGCGTTGCTGATCAGCGACGTCCCGACCGCGCCGCAGAACGTGCGGCCGAAATTCGACAGGCCGGCCGCGGCCGGAATCTTCTCCGGCGGGAGCCCGGACAGGATGATCGACGTCAGCGGCACGAAGAACATCGCCATCGGAATGCCTTGCAGCAGCGTCGGCAGCACGAGATCCCAGTGCGACACGTCGGTGTAGAACGTGGTGCGCATCATGAACACGACCGCGAAGCCGACGAATGCGAGCGTCGCGATATAGCGCGGATCGGTGCGCGGCAGCAGGCGCCCCATGACCGGCGTGAGCAGGATCGCGAACACCCCGAGCGGCGCGGTGGCGAGCCCCGAATCGACCGCGCGGTAGCCGAGATAGCCCTGCATCCATTGCGGCAGCAGCACGAGCGTGCCGAAGAACATCCCGTACGCGACGGAGATCGCGATCGTGCCGCCCGCGAAATTGCGCTGCGTGAAGAGGCGCAGGTCGACGATCGGATTGGCTTCGTTCAGCTCCCACACGAGGAAGAACGCGAAGCCGATCAGCGCGACGATGCCCAGCGCGACGACGACGGGCGAATTGAACCAGTCGAGATCCTTGCCCTTGTCGAGCATGATCTGCAGCGATGCGACCCACAGTACGAGCAGCAGCAGGCCGACCGTATCGATCGGCAGGCGGCGCGTGGCCGATTCGCGATCGCGGAACACGAACCACGTGACGGCCGCCGCGAAGAAGCCGACCGGAATGTTGATGTAGAAGATCCACGACCAGTTGTAGTCGTACGTGATCCAGCCGCCGAGCGACGGCCCCGCGATCGGCCCGACGAGCGCCGTCATCGACCACAGCGCGAGCGCCGTCGACGACTTCTGCCGCGGCCACGCGCCGAGCAGCAGCGCCTGCGACAGCGGCGCGAGCGGCCCCGCCACCGCGCCTTGCAGGATCCGCGCGGCGAGCAGCGTCGGCAGGTTCGGCGCAATCCCGCACAGCCACGACGCGAACACGAACAGCAGGATCGACGTGACGAACAGGCGTACCTGGCCGAAGCGCTGCGTGAGCCAGCCGGTGAGCGGAATCGACACCGCGTTCGCCGCCGCGAAGATCGTGATCACCCATGTGCCTTCGTCGACCGACACGCCGAGGTCGCCCGAGATCGTCGGGATCGCGACGTTCGCGATCGACGAATCGAGCACGTTCATGAACATCGCCAGCGATACCGCGATCGTGCCGATGACGAGCCGGCCGCCCGACAGCGGGCCTGAAGACGAGGGAGAGGACATGGCGTTCCTGCGTGATGGACGAAGGCCGTACGGCGCGCGCCGTACGCCGCGCATGCATGTGACGTGCAATGCGGGGACGAAGCGCGAAACGAACGGGCGCACGCACGCCGCACGGCGGCCCGACAAGCGGCGCGGTCGCGTGCGGTGTGCGGTTCGATCGGTGAATCGGAATGGCGAAGCCGGGGCGGGCTTCGCGGGGCGGCTATCGCCGCTCAGGAGGGCGCGACGCGCGTGACGCGTCGGCGGGCAGCACTCACATGGCTGCCGTGGCGTGTGTGGTCGTTTTTCATCGCCACAGGCTAACCATGCGGCGAACGACGATCAACGCTTGCGCGCTCATTAATTCCTTTCCTGCGCTGCAATAATGTAGTCGACGTGCATCGATTGCCGGCCGTGCGAGGCGGTTACGGCGCGGTTCGCCAGGTGGCGAACAGTTCGGTGAGGAACTCGACGAATGCCCGCACCTTGCTGTCGAGCGTCGCGCGGCGCGGATAGAGCGCGTGAAGCTCGACGTCGTTCGTACGGTGCCAGTCGGGCAGCACGATCTCGAGCTCGTTCCTCGCGAGCCGTCGCGCGGTGAAATGCGTGGAGATCAGCGCAATGCCGCCGCCGCTCGTGGCCTGGCGCAATACCGTGACCGATTCGTTCGAGATCAGCACGGGCTGCACCGGGACGTCGGCCCGCTCGCCGTCGGTGTTGCTGAGCCGCAGCGTCAGGCCCGGCGCATCGCGGCCGACGAACAGGATGTCGTGTTGCGCGAGATCGTCCGGCGTGCGCGGCCGGCCGGTGCGATCCAGGTAGGCTGGGCTCGCGGCGAGCTTCGCATGCGACCAGCCGAGCGAGCGCGCGACGTAGCCCGAATCGTTCAGCAGACCCGCGCGCAGCGCGACGTCGAAGCCATGCTCGACGAGGTCGAGCGGACTGTTGTCGTAGATCAGCACCAGTTGCACCAGCGGGTAGCGCCAGCGGAATTCGGCGAGCGCCGGTTCGAGCTGGAACAGGCCGATCGCATAGGGCACCAGCACGCGCAGCGTGCCTTCGGGGTCGGTGCGAAGCGTGCGGACCTGGCGGTCCGCGTCGAGCAGGATGTCCTCGGCGCGCAGGCAGCGATCGTAGTAATCGCGCCCGGCTTCGGTGACCGACACGCGGCGTGTGGTCCGGTACAGCAGTTGCACGCCGAGATCGTCCTCGAGGTGCTTGACCTTGCGGCTCACGCGACTGAGCGGCATGTCGAGTTCCACGGACGCGGCGGTGAAGCTGCCGCGTTCCACTACGCGCAAGAAGATTCGGATGCTATCGAGGTCCATACAAATTGGTTACGTGTTCAACCTGCGCGCATCTTACCGTTGTCGGTCATGCCACTGCATTTTCATGTCAGTTGTCCAGATTATTCCGTGCGCTGCAATACCGCATTCCGTTTCGGCCGGTAGTGGCGCGCGTCGCACGCTCGTATGCTCGACGCATGAAATTTTCCGTCCCCGGCCTGCCGCCGATCGCGGCCGTGCGCGCCGCGCTGCGCGATGCGTGGCCCACCTTGCCGCCGGGCGCGCTCGGCTTCGCATTACGCAATACCGCCGCGTCGTTGCTCGCGCTCTATATCGCGTTCCGCATGAATCTCGACGATCCGATCTGGGCCGCCTCGACCGTGTGGATCGTCGCGCAGGGCAGCCGCGGGATGGGGCTGTCGAAGAGTCAGTACCGGATTCTCGGCACCGCGATCGGGGCGACCGTGGCGCTCGCGCTGACCAGCGCATTCGAGCAGACGCCGCAATTGTTCCTGCCCGCGCTTGCCGCGTGGATCGGCCTGTGCGCGGGCATCGCGACGTTCCAGCGGAATTTTCGTGCGTATGCGGCGGTGCTCGCGGGCTATACGGCCGCGATCGTCGCGATGGACGCGGTATCGGCGCCGCTGCATGCGTTCGATATCGCGGTCGCGCGGTTTCTGTACGTGGTGGTCGGCATCCTGTGCGGTGCGCTGTTTGAAACGGTCTTCGCACCGGGCGCGCCGCTGAAGGACGTCCGCACGCGGCTTGCGCGCTATCTCGACCGCGCGGTGGCGGTCGGCGCGGGCGCGCTGCGCCGCGAGCCGAACGACGCGGCCGTGCACCGGTTGTTCGCGGACGCGCTCGAACTCGACACGGCGGCCGAATACGCGGCGGCCGGCGCGCCGCCGGTGCGCAACATGATCGGCCATCTGCGCGTGGCGGCGCTCGGCGTGCTCGCCGCGCAGGCTGCCGGGCAGGCGATCCGCGAGCATGCGGCGCGCGCCGGCGGTGCGCCGGAGCCGCTCGTCGACGAGGCGGCAGGCGTGCTCGACCGGGTCGCCGTGTCGGGCGACGCGAGGCACGAGATGGCGGCGCTGCGCGCACGGGTGGACGCCGCCCTGCGGGTCGAAGCGGCCGTGCCGGCCGGCACCGACACGTCGCGCCTGCTCACGCTCGACCGGCTGTCGGCGCTGCTCGGCGGCTTCGACCGCGCATTCGCGAGCCAGGCATTGCTCGAGCGGCCGGTGCCGCCGCCTGCACGCGTGCGCTATGCGTTCCACCGCGATCCGGTGCTCGCGTGTCACAACGGCGTCCGCGCGTTCATCGCGGTGCTGGCCGCGTCGGCGATCTGGATCTTCACCGCGTGGCCGGCGGGCGGCGGGTTCGTCGCGATCACGGCGGTGGTGAGCGCACTGTTCTCGACACGCCCCAATTCGGTGCGCGCGATCGTCGGTTTCATGAAAGGCACGGCATGCGCGGCGGTCGCGGGCGTCGTCTGCAACTTCGCGCTGCTGCCCGCGGTGTCGGGCTTCGAGATGCTGGCCTACATCCTTGGCGTGTTCCTGATCGGCACCGGCCTGGCGATACGCCATCCGCGCACGGCCGCGATGGGCAGCGCGTTCTCGATCTTCTTCTGGAATTTCACGTCGCCGAACAACACGGCGCGCATCGGCGACGCCGCGTTCCTGAACAGCGCGCTCGCGACGCTGCTCGGCATCGCGTTCGGTGCGCTGGTGTTCGCGCTGGTGTTTCCGGGTGATCCCGGCACGAGCCGGCGACGCCTGCATCGCGCGGTGCGCCGCGATCTGGTGCGGATCGCGCGCGATCCGCGGGCGTGGTCGGCGAGCGCGTGGCTGAGCCGCACGGCCGACCGGCTCGCGCGCGAGCTCGGGTTCGCGGGCAGCGTGCCGCAGACGCAGATCGAGCACGACATGCGCGATCTGCTCGCGATCTGGGGAATCGGCGACAGCCTGCTGGCGCTCGCTGAACTGGCCACGCGGGAACCGGCCGCGCGCCGCGCGGCGGCGGCGGTGCGCGAGCGCGTTGCGCGGGCGGATTTCGCGCGGCTCGAACGGAGCTGCGACGCGGCGGCCCGCCTGTTGCGCCGTCGCGTGGCCGCGCGCGACGGCGACGCCGCGCATGCGTTGCTGAATGGCGTGGTCCTGCTGCGGCGGATCGCGGATGCGGCCGCCGAGCATGGCGACTTCCTGCGCGGCCGGCGCGATCGGGCGGGGCGGCCGGTCAGGTGAGGCGGTACGACGGGCCGGGCGTCACCTCGGCCGGCAGCGGCTCGCGGTTCAGTTCGAGCAGCGTGCGCTCGATCTGCCGCGTCATCGCATCGAGCGCGAGATGGTTCGGCCCGTCGCCGAACGGTTCGGCGATCGCATGCGCGATCGCGTCGAGCGCGATCAGCGTATAGGCGACGAAAACTGTTACAAAAGGTGTCGCCGCGCCGATCGAATCGACGAGGCCGAATGGCAACAATACGCAATATGCGTAGATGGTCCGGTGCAGCAGCACGTCGTATGAAAACGGAATCGGCGTCGACGCGATGCGCTCGCAGCCGCTCACCATCGCGACGAGATCGTCGAGGCGCGCATCGAGCATCCACAGCCGCGTGTCGGCGAGCTGGCCCGCATCGGCGCGCGCGGCGAACGCTTCGCGCAGCGCGTGCACGATGACGACCGGACGAAACCGGGCAGCGGCGACGCGCGTATAGGTCGCGCCGTCGAGCAGCCCGCGCAGGTCCGCGGCCGGATCGGTGCCGCGCAGCTGATGCTTGAGCGTGTAGACGAATGCGACGACCGTGCGCACGAACGCGCGGCGCGATGCGTCGTCACGGTCGACCGCGCCGTAGCAGAGCGCCTGCGACACCAGCGTGCGCGTGGCGGTCAGCACGCCGCCCCACAGCTGCCGGCCCTCGCGATAGCGTTCGTAGCTGGCGTTGTTGCGAAACCCGGCGAAGATCGCGAGCGTCAGGCCGATCAGCGTGAACGGCGTCGGATTCAGCGGCACCTTCTCGCCGAGCACGCGGCCGCCGCCCCAGACCGCGACGAGGCTGATCGCGAGCGTCAGCACGAGTTGCGGCAGGATGGTCGGCAGCACCGAGCCGTTCCAGACGAGCAGCATCCGCAGCCAGTGTTCGCGCGGACGAACGATCATCGTCGTGCTCCGTCAGGCGGCGATCGACGCCGGCGCGGCCGCGCGATGCAGCAGCACGGGCACCGACTTCGACGTCGGCGTGTTGCACACGTCGCCGACGCTGTCGAGCGGCACGAGCGGGTTGGTTTCCGGGTAGTACGCGCCGATGCAGCCGCGCGGGATGTCGTACTCGACGAGCAGGAAGCCGTTCGCGCGCCGCTCGATGCCGTCGTGCCACACGGTTTCCATGTCGACCCATTCGCCGGCCTTCAGGCCGAGCATCGCGAGATCGTCGCGGTTGACGAACACCACGCGGCGCTGGCCGAACACGCCGCGATAGCGGTCGTCGAGCCCGTAGACGGTCGTGTTGTACTGGTCGTGCGAGCGCGTCGTCATCAGCGTCATCAGCCGGTCGCCGTGCAGCGCGCGGGCACGCTGGATCGGCGTGTCGGTCGGCAGCGCGTGCGCGATGAAATTCGCCTTGCCCGTCGGCGTGAGCCATTCGCGGTCGCGCGACGCCACGCGCAGGTGAAAGCCGCCCGGCCGCGCGATGCGCGTGTTGTAGTCGTAGAAGCCGTCGAGCGTCGCCTCGATCGCATCGCGGATCTTCGCGTAGTCGTCCTTGTACGCGAGCCAGTCGATCGTGTCGCTGCCGAACAGCGCGTGCGCCATGTGCGCGACGATCGCGGGCTCCGACATCAGGTTCGGCGAAGCCGGCTTGTTCATCCCGTACGACACGTGGACCATGCTCATCGAGTCCTCGACCGTCACGCCTTGCGCGACGTCGTCCTGCAGGTCGATCTCGGTGCGGCCGAGCGTCGGCAGGATCAGCGCGTCGCGGCCGTGGATCATGTGACTGCGGTTCAGCTTCGTCGTGATGTGCACCGACAGTTCGCAGCGGCGCATGCCTTCCCACGTGCGCGGCGTGTCGGGCGTCGCCATCGCGAAGTTGCCGCCGAGGCCGATCAGCACCTTCACGCGGCCGTCGAGCATCGCTTCGATCGTCTCGACGACGTCGTAGCCGTGATGGCGCGGCGGTTCGAAGTCGAACACGTGGCCGAGCCGGTCGAGGAACGCCTGCGACGGCTTTTCCTCGATGCCGACCGTGCGGTTGCCCTGCACGTTCGAATGGCCGCGCACCGGGCACAGGCCGGCGCCGGGGCGGCCGATGTTGCCGCGCATCAGCATCAGGTTGGTCAGCATCTGCACCGTCGCGACCGAATGCTTGTGCTGCGTGATGCCCATCCCCCACGTCGCGATCACGCGTTCGCTGCGCGCATAGAGCCGCGCGAGCGCGTCGATCTGCTCGTACGGCACGCCGCTTTCGGCCGTCAGCGCGGACCAGCTTTCGGCGCGCAGGTCGTCGGCGAACGCGTCGAAGCCGGCCGTGTGCTCGCCGATGAACGCGGTGTCGATGACGCGCGGCGCACCGGCGGCGCGCGCGTCGTCGTCGAGTTCGAGCACGCGCTTGGCCATTCCCTTGATCAGCGCGAAATCGCCGCCGAGCGTCGGCTGGATGAACGTCGATGCGATCCTGGTGCCCGACATCGTCAGCATCTCCAGCGGGCTTTGCGGATCGGCGAAGCGTTCGAGGCCGCGCTCCTTCAGCGGGTTGATCGACACGATCGTCGCGCCGCGCTTCGCGCATTCGCGCAGCTCGCCCATCATCCGCGGGTGGTTGGTCGCGGGGTTCTGGCCGAAGATCAGCAGCGTGTCCGCATGCTCGAAATCGTCGAGCGTGACGGTGCCCTTGCCGACCCCGACCGACGCCGGCAGCCCGCGGCTCGTCGCCTCGTGGCACATGTTCGAGCAGTCGGGGAAGTTGTTGGTGCCGTACCGCCGCACGAACAATTGATACAGGAACGCGGCCTCGTTGCTGGCGCGGCCGGACGTGTAGAACGCGGCCTGGTTCGGGTCGGGCAGTGCGCGCAGGTGGCGGGCGATCAGTTCGAACGCGTCGTCCCATGCGATCGGCACGTAGCGGTCGGTCCGCGCGTCGTACACCATCGGATCGGTGAGCCGGCCGTGCTGTTCGAGCTCGAAATCCGACTGTTCGAGCAGTTCGGTCACCGTGTGCGCGGCGAAGAAGTCGGGCGTCACGCGCTTGCTCGTCGCTTCCGCGGCCACGGCCTTCACGCCGTTCTCGCAGAATTCGAACGTCGACGCGTGCTGGCGGTCGGGCCACGCGCAGCCCGGGCAGTCGAAGCCGTCCGGCTGGTTCTGGCGCAGCAGCGTGCGGTAGTTGCCGCCGGCGACCTTTTCCTTGATCAGGTTGATCGTGACGGCTTTCAGCGCGCCCCAGCCGGCGGCCGGGTGGGTGTACGGTTCGATGCGCGCGGTGGCGGATTTCTTTTTCATGATGCGGGTGTCGGGGTCGATGCGTGCAGAGTACGCGCGGCACCCGTCCCGCTGTGTGTACACCTGTTCACTTCAAAAAAGAGTACAGTTTCGGCCATTCATACAGTGCGGATCGCAACTGTGTTGCTGAAGGGAAGCTGAAAGGGAGGCGCGTGAAGCGTTACGAACAACTGGCCGACGATCTCCAGGCGCAGATCGAGCGGGGCGTATACCGGCCCGGCGAGCGGATTCCGTCGGTGCGTCAGGCGAGCCGGCAGCAGCAGCTCAGCGTCACGACCGTGCTGCGCGCGTACCTCGTGCTCGAAAGCCGCGGCCTGATCGAAAGCCGGCCGCAGTCGGGCTACTTCGTGCGGGCGCGCGCCGTGGCGCCGGCCGAGGCGGAATTGCATGTCTCCGCGCCGGCCGCCGAGCCGTCGGCCGTGGACGTGAGCCGGCTCGTGCTGTCGACGCTGCGCTCGATCGCGCGCGACGACGCGGTGCCGCTCGGCTCGCCGTATCCCGACGCGTCGCAGTTTCCGGTGCAGCGTCTCGCGCGCTATGCGCAGGCGATCGGGCGGCGCCGCACGCGCTGGGGCGTGATCGACGACCTGCCGCCCGGCAACCAGGAGCTGATCCGCCAGATCGCGCGGCGCTATGCGGAGCGTGGAGTCGCGGTCGAGCCCGGCGAGATCGTGATGACGATCGGCGCGACCGAGGCGATCAACCTGTGCCTGCAGGCGGTCGCGAAACCGGGCGACACGATCGCGGTGGAGTCGCCGACCTTCTACGCGATGCTGCACGCGATCGAGCGGATGGGCATGCGTGCGCTGGAAGTCGCGACGCATCCGGGCGACGGCATCGATCTCGACGCGCTCGGGCGGATTCTCGCGAGCGAGCGCATCGCGGCGTGCATGGTGATGCCGAACTTCCAGAATCCACTCGGCTTCCAGATGCCCGATGCGCGCAAGCGCGCGCTGGTCGAACTGCTCGCGAAGCACGGCGTGCCGGCGATCGAGAGCGACGTCTATCACGAGCTGCACTTCGGCGACACGGCACCGAGCGCGCTGAAGTCGTTCGATCGCGACGGGCTGGTGCTGCATTGCGCGTCGTTCACGAAGAGCCTGTCGCCGCGCTACCGGATCGGCTGGGCGATGCCGGGCCGCTACCGCGACCAGGTCGAGAAGCTGAAATTCCTGAACACGCTCGCGACGCCCGCGATCGAGCAACTCGCGATCGCCGAGTACCTGAAATACGACGGCTACGACTTTCACCTGAGGCGCATGCGCAAGCAGTATGCGCAGCAGGCGAGCCTGATGAGCGCGATGGTGCGGCGTTTCTTCCCGGAAGGCACGCGGCTGTCGCAGCCGCAGGGCGGGTACGTGCTGTGGGTCGAGCTGCCGCCGCAGGTCGACGCGATGAAGCTGTATTCGCTGGCGCTCGCGCAGCGGATCACGGTCGGGCCCGGACACATGTTCTCGGCCGGCACCGATTACCGGCATTTCATCCGGCTCAATTACAGCTACCCGTGGTCGCGGCAGATCGAGGACGCGCTGAAGGTGCTGGGGCGGCTCGCGTCGGAGTGCGCGGCGCGGTGAGCGCGGCCGCCCGGCGGCCGGCCGCCGGGCGCCGGTATCAGGCCGCGCGTGGCTCCTGTAGCCCGGCTTGCGCGGTGTCGACCATCTGCCGCATGTCGAAGCCCGACGGATGCTGGTAGACGCGCAGCCCGAACTCCGGCAGCACCGCGATCAGGTGGTCGAACAGGTCGGCCTGGATGGTCTCGTAGTCGACCCACGTCGTCGTATCGGTGAAGCAGTACAGTTCGAGCGGAATGCCTTCGGCCGTGAGCGGCAGTTGCCGCGCCATGTTCGTCATGTCGCGGCGGATGCGCGGATGGCCCTTCAGGTAGTTCGCGACGTATGCGCGGAACGTGCCGAGATTGGTCAGCTGGCGGCGGTTCGCCGGGCAGTCGCCGGCCGCACCCAGCGTGCCGTTCCATTGCGCGATCGCATCGACCTTGTCTTCGAGATAATCCTTCAGCAGCGTCAGGCGTTCGAGACGTTCGATCTCGTCGTTCGACAGAAAGCGCACGCTCGTCGCATCGATGAACAGCGCGCGCTTGATGCGGCGGCCGCCCGCCTCGGTCATCCCGCGCCAGTTCTGGTAGCTCTCGGTGATCAGCTTCCACGTCGGCACCGTGATGATCGTGTGATCGAAGTTCGCGACCTTGACGGTGTTCAGCGTGATGTCGATCACCGTGCCGTCCGCGCCGGCCGACGGCATCGTGATCCAGTCGCCGATCCGCAGCATGTCGTTCGACGACAGCTGCACGCCGGCGACGAGGCCGAGCAGCGTGTCCTTGAAGATCAGCATCAGCACCGCCGACATCGCGCCGATGCCGGACAGCAGCAGGCCGATCTGCTTGCCGGTCGCATCACCGATCACGACGAGCGCGGCCGTGATGAACATCACGAGCTTGACGAGCTGCATCGCGCCTTTCAGCGACAGGCGCGGCTGGTCGCGCCGGGACGTGCGGTGCGTGTGTTCGAGCGCGGACAGCGTCGCGCTGATGGTCATCGTCACGAGGAACACGATCAGCGCGAACAGCACCTTGTCGACGACCTGCGCGGCCAGGCCCGGAATGCCGGGCACCGCGCCGAGCCCGAGCTTGATCACGACGAACGGCACGATGCGGTTCAGCCATTTGAAGGCGCCGAATTCGAACAGCGCGTCGTCGACGCGCGTGGCGGACAGCCGCGCGAGTCGCGCGACCACGCGAAACAGCAGGAAATGCACGACGGCGGTGATCGCGCCGGCGGCGGCGAGCAGGACGAGGATGCCGACGAGCGGCGTCAACCAGGATTCGTTCAGGGTCATAGGAGCAGACTGGGGCCTTCTTGTGCGTTGAATCGGCGCCGCGACGCGGCGCGCGCCTGGTGAAGGGCACATGAAAGGGACCGTGATTGTGCCATCGGGTTCCGGAGGCGTGCCGCGAAGGCGGGCGATCGGCTCCCGAATCGGCTCACCTTTGTGCAGGTATCCTCTCTATCAAGGTGAAGACGAGCGGCGAATCGACGTCACCGCAAGCCGGTGTGCGAGCAGGGCGCCGGACGTGTCGTTCACGGGGGCGCGATCGTCCGGAAGCCGCGACGGCCGGCTGTTGCGCTTCGATGCGCGCGATAGCCGATCCATGCAATCATGCGGACGTCACACGCGTCGTCGGTGCGTCGTTCGCGTTGGTGCGCGGCCGGTCCGGCGACGGTGAGCGACACGCGACACCGTCGCGCACCCGTTCGCGGCCCCGTCATTTCGACCTCACGCATTTCACGCATGCCAGATTCCAACGAAAGCCGTCCGTCACGCGTGCGGCTGCTGAAAGGCCTCCTTCCGATCCGCCGCGCGGCGGCGATACGCGACATCGTCGCGGGCATTTCGCTCGCGTCGATGGATATCCCGCAGGTGCTCGGCTACGCGCGCATCGCCGGCATGCCGGCCGTCACCGGGCTCTACACGGTGTTCCTGCCGCTCGTTGCATTCGCGTGCTTGGGCGCGTCGCGCCATCTCGTGGTCGCCGCCGATTCCGCGACCGCGACGATTTTCGCGAGCCGGCTGTCGTCGATGGCGCCGGCCGGCAGCGCCGACTATGCGGCGCTGGCCGGCATGGTCGCGTTGCTGACCGCCGCGATGCTGCTGCTCGCGCGCATCTTCAAGCTCGGCTTTCTCGCCGATTTCCTGTCGCGCACGGTGCTGGTCGGTTTTCTCGCCGGCGTCGGCGTGCAGGTGTCGATCGCGATGCTCGGCGACATGTTCGGCCTCGCCGTGCCGTACCCGGCGTCGCGCAGCCTCGCGCAACTCGACTACGTCGTCACGCACCTCGCTCACACGCACCGGCCGACGCTCGCGCTCGCGGCGCTCGTCGTCGGCGCGATTCTCGCGTGCAAGCGGTTCCTGCCGCGCGTGCCGATGCCGATGATCGCGGTCGTGGGCAGCATCGCCGCGAGCGCTGCGTTCGGCTTCGCGGCGCACGGCATCGCGGTGCTCGGGCCCGTGGCCGGCGGGCTGCCAGCGCTGCGCTGGCCGTCCGTCACGTGGCAGCAGTTTCTCGATCTCGTGCCGGTTGCCGCTTCGTGCTTCGTGATGATCATCGCGCAGAGCGCGGCCGCCGCGCGCGTATTCGCGCAGCAGTACGGCGAGGACGTCGACACCAACGCCGATATCCTCGGGCTCGCGGCCGCGAACGCGGCGGCGGCGCTCGGCGGTGCGTTCGTCGTCAACGGCAGCCCGACGCAAACGGCGATGGCCGACGGCGCGGGCGTGCGCAGCCAGATCGGGCATCTCGCGTTCGCCGTCGTCGTCGCCGTCGTGCTGCTGTTCTTCAGTCCGTATTTGCAGTATCTGCCGCATGCGGTGCTGGCCGGCATCGTGTTCACGATCGCGCTCGGGCTGATCAACGTGCGCAGTCTCGCGGCGATCCGCGAGGAAAGCCCCGGCGAATTCACGCTCGCGCTGATCACGGCCGCGGCCGTCGTGACGGTCGGCGTCGAGCAGGGCATCCTGCTGGCCGTCGCGCTGTCGCTGATGCGGCACGTGCGCCACAGCTACCAGCCGCATACGATGGTGCTCGAACCCGTCGGCGGCAACGGCCGGTGGCAGCCGGTGCCGACCCGGCGCGGCGCGATGACGGCGCCCGGATTGATCGTCTACCGGTTCGGCGCCGACCTGTTCTTCGCGAACGATCACCTGTTCGCTGCCGAAGTGACCGAACTCGTCGAGGCGGCGCCGGTGCCGCCGCGCTGGTTCGTCGTCGATGCGGGCGCGATCACCGACGTCGACTATTCGGCCGCGCGGACCTTGACCGATCTCGTCAGGTCGCTGCATGCGCGCGGGATCGGCGTGCTGTTCGGGCGCGTGAACCGTTATCTGCGCGCGGACATGGATCGTCACGGGATCACCGAGGTGGTCGGCGCGACGTGCATCTTTGCCACGCTGCATCAGGCGCTGGAGGCGGCCGGTACGACACCCGCGCCGCAGGAGCCGGGCACGGTGTAGCGCGATGCGGCGCTACGCGAGCGCGCGCAGGCGCGCGAAACCGTTGCGCAGGCAGCGGGCCAGTTTCGCCGCGGCCGGCGTGTGCTGGCCGCGCGGCACATGGAGGTTGATCGAGAAATTCGGCAGGACGGGCAGGCCGCCGTCGGCCGGCAGGATATCGAGGTCAGTCGCCTGCGCCTGCGCCGGCCGAGCGCAACGGCAGCCGCAGCGTCGTCACGAAGCTTGCCGCATGCAGCGCGCACAGCAGGCCGAACGCCCACGCATAGGCGACGGCCTGCGTGCCGCCGGCCGTCGCCGATTCGGCCTGCAGCCGCCATGCGAGGAACAGCGTGCACAGCGTCGTGAACGTCGGGCCGCCGAGCCGCTGCACGATATTGAGCGACGTGGTCGCCATCGGCAGGTTGCGGCGCTCGACCGACGCATACGCGGCGGCGATCGACGGCGCGCCGATCGCGCTCTGGCCCATGCCGCGCAGAAACAGCGCGGGGACGAGCACGAGCGGATCGTAACCGGTCAGCGCGAGGAACACGAACGGCAGCGTGGCGACGAGCGCCAGCAATGCACCGGCGGCGGCCAGCCGGCGTACGCCGAAGCGGCTCGTCAGCGCGCCCATCGACGGATAGGTGACGAGCATGCCGAGCCCGAGCGGCGCGAGCAGCCAGCCCATCTCTCCCGGCGAGCGCCCGCACGCCTGGATCAGGAACACGGGAATCAGCATCTGGCCTGCATACATCGCGCCGTTCGACAGGAACTGCGTGCTCGCTGCCGCGCCGAATACGCGCGAGCGAAACAGCGCGAGGTCGATCAGCGCACGTTCGCGCTGGCGGCGCTCGAAGCGCAGGAACGCGATGAGCAGCAGCGCCGAGCTTGCGACCGCCGCGATGCCGAGCGTCGAGCCGATCCGCTCGACGCCGTACAGGAACAGCACGAGCGCCGGCGACAGCAACGCGAGGCCGAGCCAGTCGAGTTCGCGCCGCGGCGCATCGTCCCGGTCGCCGGGCAGGAACCGCGCGGCCAGTGCGAGCGCGAGCGCGCCGACGGGCAGGTTCACCAGAAACAGCCAGCGCCACGACGTGTGCTGCAGGATCGCGCCGGCCACGACCGGGCCGAGGATCGGCGCGAGCAGTACCGGCACCGCCGCGTAGCCGATCGCGCGCGCCATCTGCTGGCCGGCGACGCGCGCGATCATCATCTGCGCCATCGGCGCGAGCAGGCCGCCGCTGACGCCTTGCAACACGCGAAACGCGATCAGCGACGGCGCGGACCACGCGAGCCCGCACAGCGCCGACGTGAGCGTGAACGCCGAGAAGCACCACAGATACAGCGCCTTCGCACCGATGCGGTCGACGAGCCAGCCGTTCAGCGGCAGCACCAGCGTCAGCGCGAGCAGGTAGCCGCTTGTCACCCACTGGATCGTCGACAGGCTGGCATGCAGGTCGGTCGCGAGGCTCGACAGCGACACGTTGACGATCGTCGCATCGAGTTGCGACAGCAGCGAGCCGAGCGTCGCGACCGCGCCGACTTTCCAGATCGACGGATCGAGCCGGCCGGCCGCGTGGCCCGGCGCCGGCCGGATGCGCTTGTCGCTCACGCGCCGCGCCGGTCGAGCAGCGCGACGATGTCCTGAGTCGTGCCCGTTTCGCCGAGACGCGGGAACAGCCGCTCGACGCTGTTGACGTGCGCGTCCGCGTTGAGGTCGGTCATCGCGTCGACGGCGAGCGTCACGTTGTAGCCGAGTTCGTGCGCCTGCCGCGCGGTCGATTCGACGCCGATGCTGGTCGCGACGCCGGTCAGCACGATCTGCGTGACGCCGGCTGCCTTCAGGTGCGCGTCGAGACCGGTGCCGGTGAAAGCGCCCCAGGTCTGCTTCGTCACGACGTGGTCGGTCGGCTGGCGGTTCAGCTCGGGCACGAGTTCGGTCCAGTCGGCCGGAAGCTGCGCCGTGCGTGGCGCTTGTTCGGTGCGGCCCGGTGCGCCGCCCGCGACGTTGACCAGCACGACCGGCAGGCCGCGGCTGCGGAACGCGTCGAGCAGTTCGCGGGTGCGGGCGATCACCGGTGCGACCGGGTGCGCGGTGGGGAGGGCGACGATGCCTTTCTGCAGGTCGATGACGACCAGCGCCGTGTTCGTGTCGAGACGGGTTGCGCTCATGATGGGGCTCCGGGGACAGGGCGGGGAAAGCCGTGCGCGCGCATGCCGCGTCGCGCGCCGACCGGGTTCATTGCTCACCGATGCGGCGGATCAGCGGGATGGCGGCGGCGAGCGTGTCGATGTCGTGCGGATCGAGCTTCTCGATCGCGGCGCCGAGCCACTTGTTTTTCGCGGCGTTGCGCTTGTGTCGTGCGTCGAGGCCGGCGGCGGTGAGTTTGAACAGGATCTGGCGGCCGTCGGTCGGATGCGGTTCGCGCTCGACGAGCGCGTCTTCCTCGAGGCTCGCGAGGATCGCCTTCATCGACTGCGGCTTCATCGCTTCGGCGCGCGCGAGATCGGCAGTCGTCATCGGCCCGTGCCGGTGAAGCCGTGCGAGTGCGCTCGTCTGGGACATGCCGAGCCCTTCGGAATCGATCTCGGAGCGCAGCCGGCGGATGAGCTGGCCGACCGCGAGGGTCAGGTCGGCGGCGACGGCGTCGGCGGAAACGCCGGGTTTGCGTGGCGGGTTCATGCGGCGAATCATAGAATAAGACAGTTAAACTTGCAAGTTTAACTGTCGAATTGATTGCCCGTTGGCGACGCCGTCCGGCACGCGATTACGTACGCCGATGCGCGACCGGTACGACTTCGCTGTAGCGCGGGGTCGCGTTTTCGTGCAGCAGATCGCCGAGATACTGGCCGAGTTCGTCCGCGGCGAGCGCGGACGGAATCTGCAGATTGGCCGGGCGTCGCTTGCCTTCGGCGCCGAGATCGAACACGGCCCAGCGGCCGTCCATGCGCACGACGGCGAGCAGCCGACCAAATGCGTTGAAGCGGTATTCGTCGTGCATGGCGTCGCTCCCCTGGCGTGAATGCGCCGGCTGCCTGCGTGTGTTTACCGGATCGAACAGGACAGCCAGCGATGGATCCGGATGGCGTCGCTCGATACGCCGGCGCGCGTCGGCGCACCGAGCAGCACGACCGTTTCGCGGCGGCCTTTCACGCGCATGCGCATCACGACGCCGTGCCCCGATTCGTTGATGAAGCCGGTTTTCTGCAGCCGGATCGGCAGGCGGCGGTAGCGCACGAGCGGGTCGGAATTCACGTACACGAGTTCGCCGTCGCCGGGGCGCACGGTGGTCGACAGATCGGTCGAGAAATAGCGGATCAACGGATCCTGCGCGGCCGCGCCGACGAGCCGCGCGAGATCTTCCGCGGTCGATACGTTGTGCGGCGACAGGCCGGTGGGCTCGCGGAAGTGCGTATGCCGCATGCCGAGCCGACGTGCTTCGCGGTTCATCGCCTTGACGAACGCGACGCGCCCGCCCGGATAGTCGCGGCTCAACGCGGCGGCGGCGCGGTTCTCCGACGACATCAGCGCGATATGGAACATCTCGCGGCGCGACAGTTCCGAGCCCACCTGCAGCCGCGAACCGGTGAACTTGATCGTGTCGCGATCGCGCGCGGTCACGCGCAGCACGCCGTTCAGCGGACGATCGGCGTCGCGCGCGACGACGGCCGTCATCAGTTTGGAGATCGATGCGATCGGCCGGACGGTACGCGCGTTGCGGGCCAGCAGCGGGGTGCCGGAATCGACGTCGAGCACGTAGGCCGCGCGCGAATGCAGCGAACCGACCGCGCGCGGCGTATAGCCGCAACTGGCGAGCAGCTTCGGCTTCGCGGGCGGGCGCGGCCGCACGGCGGCCGTGCGTTTCGCGCGCCGCTGCTGCGGCGCGGGCGCCGCGTGGCGTTTGGCCGCCTGATGCGTCACGCGCGAGCGACGATGCTTGACGGCCTTTTTCTTGCGATGGGGTTTCTTCTTGACGGCCTTCGTATGGGCATGCGGTTGCACATGAGCGGCGCGATGCGGTTGTACGCGTTGCGCGGACGCATTCGCGGCGAATGCGAGCAGCAGGAACGACAGGGCGAGGATCAGGGTGGTCCGGGCGCGAGGCAGGCGCGCGATGAGGCCGGTCAAGCGAAAGTCTCCTTTTCACGCGCGATGCGGCTGCGCGGAATGCGTGGGCGGTCAGCGGGTGCGGGAAATTATACGGTCGATCGCGGGGCGATGACGATGGGATGACGCGCATTGACGCGTGATGCGGGAGGATTTCGGTCGTTTTCGCGCTGTCGGGCCGCGGTGGGTGTGGGGTGAAAGGCGCGCAGCCACGCGGTTCAGCGCGGCCAGTTCCGCCGCGACACGACCGCAAAACTGATCGCGATCGAACCGGTCACCGCGCGTGGCGGCGCGTCTTCCAGGGCATCGCCGAAGCGAAAGCGGCGGCTGCGCCCGTCCGTGCGCTCGGCACGACGCTTCGGTGCGCGGGTCTCGGCGGCCACTGCGCAGGTGTTGGCATCCGCGACATCGCATGACGGCTCGGCCACGCAGTCGGCCGCTGGATCGAGGGACATGAACGTGAATTCCGGAAAGGGCATGTCCGTATTGAACGCCATTGCATTCGATCGGTAAAATGAATATTTCGATCGTTACGATTCCGTTAAAGAATGGAACTGAAACTGCTGCGCACATTCCTGACGGTCACCGAGCTGTGCCATTTCAGCCGTGCGGCCGATGCGCTGCACATGAGTCAGCCTGCGCTCAGCAAGCAGATCGGCGCGCTCGAGGCGAGCCTCGGCGGCAAGCTGTTCGAGCGCGGCCGGCATGGCGCGGAGCTGACGCCGTTCGGCGAACGCTTCCTGCCCGACGCACAGGCGCTCGTGCGCGATGCCGACGAAATCCTGGCGCGTGCGCGGGAAGCGACCAGCGGGCAGCGCGGGCATTTGCGGCTCGGCATCTGCCTGTCCGTGCTGACGCTCGTGCCGAAACTGATCGCCGAATTCCGCCGTTGCAATCCGGGTATCGCGGTGACGCTGAGCGACCTGTCGTCGTCCGAGCAGACGCGCCGGCTGCGCACCGGCAAGCTCGACGCCGGTTTCCTGCGCCTGCCTTCCGGCGAAGGCTTGTCGTCGTTCAAGGTGATCGACGAAGCGCTCGCGCTCGCGGTACCGCCGCATCTCGGCTTCAAGCGCGTGCCGGCCGACCTCGACGTGCTCAACGAGATCGGCTTCATCGCGCTGCAGCGTGCGCGTGGTCCCGGGCTGGCCGCGCAGATCGACCGATGGTGCGTCGCGCGGCGCTTCGTGCCGCACGTGATGCAGCAGGCGGAGGACGTGCAATCGGTGCTGACGTCGGTCGCGGCCGGCGGCGGTGTCGCGTTCATCCCGTCGAGCGCGCAGTACCTGTTGCGCGACGCGACGGTGCTGCCGCTCGACGGCCGGGACGCGAAGTGGCGCGTGGGGCTCGCGTGGCGGTCCGATCGCGACGATCCCGTCACCACGCGTTTCGTGTCGTTCATGCGCGCGGCGCTCAAGGGGGCGTGACGCGGCGTATAGTGTCCGCGATCGCTTTCTGCCTGCATGCCGGCGCGACGCCGGCCGACGAACCCGAACCGATGACTTCAGAATCCGACGAATCCCCGCTCGATCCCGCGCTCGTCGCCACGCTCGCGACGCTGAACGAAGCCGCCAGCGGTCCGGCCGGCAAGCCATGGTCGCTGCCGAAGATCGCGAAGCGCGCGCAATTGCCGATGAGCACGCTGCGCCGCGTGTTGACGCAACTCGACGCCGCCGGCCTGAGCGCGACGACGCTGAACGAGGACGGGACCGGCAGTGCCGCGCTGACCGGCGAGGGGCGCGCGGTGTGCGCGCAGCTGTTCGGCGCGAACGATGCCCGCTGAATGAAAAAACGGGCCGCCGAGGCGGCCCGTTCATCGCCGAACGACGGCAGATCGGGGGGCGACCCGTGCAGGTGGCGCACGGGCCGGCGCATCGTCATCCGAGCGCGATCAGAACCACTGCTTGTAGCGGCGCACGTAGATCGTCTTGACGATCTGCGCGAGCACGATGTACCCGACCATCGTCGCGGCGAGCCACAGCCAGTAGGTGCCCGGCAGGTGCATGAAGCCGATCGCCTCCGCGAACGGCGAGAACGGCAGCCAGCAGCCGATCGCGATCGCGGTGAAGGTCGACAGCAGCACCGGCAGCGACGCCGTGCTCTGCAGGAACGGGATCTTCTGCGTGCGCAGCAGGTGCACGACGAGCGTCTGCGACACGAGGCTCTCGATGAACCAGCCCGAGTTCATCACGATCTGGCCGCTCGCGCCGCCGTTCAGGTGATACAGCGCGCCCGCACCGAACACCGTCCACATCAGGATGTACGTCGTGATGTCGAATACCGACGACGTGGGCCCGACCCACAGCATGAAGCGGCTGATGTTGCCGGCTTCCCACTTGCGCGGCTTCTTCAGGAACTCGGGGTCCATCTTGTCCCACGGCAGCAGCATCTGCGACGTGTCGTAGATCAGGTTCAGCACGAGCAGTTGCGTCGCGAGCATCGGCTCCCACGGCAGGAACGCGCTGGCGACCAGCACCGAGAACACGTTGCCGAAGTTGGAGCTGGCCGTCATGTTCAGGTACTTCAGGATGTTGCCGAACGTCTCGCGGCCCTTGATCACGCCTTCCTCCAGCACCATCAGGCTCTTTTCGAGCAGGATGATGTCGGCGGTCTCCTTCGCGATGTCGGCGCCGCTGTCGACCGAGATGCCGACGTCGGCGTCGCGCAGCGCGGGCGCATCGTTGATGCCGTCGCCGAGGAAGCCGACGGTGTGACCGTTCGCCTGCAGCGCCTTGACGATGCGCGCCTTCTGTAGCGGCGTGAGCTTCGCGAACACGGTCGTGCGTTCGACCACCTGCGCGAGCGTGTCGTCGTCGAGCGCTTCGATTTCCGTGCCGAGCATCGGTTTGCCGGGTTCGAGGCCGACCTGGCGGCACACCTTCATCGTGACGGTCGGGTTGTCGCCCGTCAGCACCTTCACCGCGACACCGTTCTCGCGCAGCGCGGCGAGCGCCGGCGCGGCCGACTCCTTCGGCGGATCGAGGAAGGTCAGGAAGCCGCGCACGACGAGATCGTGTTCGTCGGCGGTGCGGTATTGCGCACGCTCGTCGCCACGCGGGATCGTGCGCGTGGCGAGCACGAGCACGCGGAAGCCGTCCTCGTTGTACGCGGTGGCCTGTTCGAGCAGCCGCTTGCGGGCCACGTAGTCGAGCGGGCGTACGCCGTCTTCATCCTGCACGTGCGTCGACACCGCCAGCATTTCCTCGACCGCGCCCTTGCAGATCAGCAGATGCGTGCCGCGCGTATCCTCGACGACGACCGACAGGCGGCGCCGCACGAAGTCGAACGGCAGTTCGTCGATCTTCTTGTAACCCTGCGGCTTCACGCGTTCGCCGATCTCGTCGGCGCGCGCGACGACCGCGATGTCGATCAGGTTCTTCTGGCCGCTCTGGTGGAAGCTGTTCAGCCAGCCGAGCCGCAGGATGTCCTCGTTCTTGTGGCCGGACAGGTCGAGGTGATGTTCGAGGATGATCTTGTCCTGCGTGAGCGTGCCGGTCTTGTCGGTGCACAGCACGTCCATCGCACCGAAGTTCTGCACCGAGTTCAGCCGCTTGACGACGACCTTGCGGCGCGCCATCGCGACCGCGCCGCGCGCGAGGTTCGCGCTGACGATCATCGGCAGCATCTCGGGCGTGAGGCCCACGGCCACCGCGAGCGCGAACGTGAGGGCGCTCAGCCAGTCGCCCTTGGTCAGGCCGTTGATCATGAACACGATCGGCACCATCACGAACATGAACTTGATCAGCAGCCAGCTGACGCTGGCGACGCCGCGGTCGAAGCTCGTCTCGATGCGCTTGTGGCTCACGACGTTGCGCGCGAGCGAGCCGAAGTAGGTCTCTTCGCCGGTCGCGACGACGACGGCCGTCGCCGTGCCGCTGACGACGTTGGTGCCCATGAAGCAGACGTTCTCGAGATCGAGCAGCGACGCCGGTGCGCCATTGGCCGCGCTCGCCGCGTGCGTGCCCGCGGATTTGCCGGCCACCGCGCCGAGCGTGTCGTACTTCTCGACGGGCAGCGCCTCGCCGGTCAGCACCGCCTGGCTGATGAACAGGTCGCGCGACGCGAGCAGCCGCACGTCGGCGGGGATCATGTCGCCGGCGGAAAGATGCACGATGTCGCCGACGACGACGTCGCGCATCGGCACTTCGCGGCGCGACGGCTCGGCCGTGTCGGTCACCGCGCGCTGCACGGTCGCGGTCGTGCGGACCATCGCCTTGAGCTTCTCGGCCGCGCGCAGCGAACGGAATTCCTGCACGAAGCGCAGCAGCGCGCTGATCGTGACCATCGTCAGCAGGATCGTCATGCCGACGTAGTCGCGCTCGTCGGGCGCCGCGAAGTAGACGTCGGTGAAGAAGCTGATGGCGGCCAGCACCAGCAGCACGTAGACGAACGGGTTGTGGAACGAGAGCAGCAACTGCCGGGTCCAGTGCGGCGGCTTGTCGTGCGCGATTTCGTTCGGGCCATGCTGCTGCAGGCGGTCGGCGGCCTGGTCGTAGGTGAGGCCGCGCGTGCTGGTGTGCAGCGACTTCAGCGTGTCTTCGAGCGGGCGGGCCGCTTCCTGCGCGGCGCGCATGGTGCGCGGTTCGTTCTGCTGGCCGGCGCCGGCCTTGATGAAGCCGCGCTGTTTCTTGTGCGAGGTGTTGTGTCGTGTCGTCATGAATCGCTCCTTGCGCACGAGGCGGCGGGCGGGGAGCGACCGTGACGCTATCGACGCACGAGCGCTCCCCGCCGCGTCGCGTCAGGCGCGATCGGCTGTGGATCGGTAAAGGCGGGAACGCTCGCCGGCGCGCATGATGCGGACGGCGTGTCGATGCGCAGCGTCGCACCGGCGAGCGGTAATCGACTACTGTCGTCTGAGTTCATCTGCACTCCTGTCGGTTGCGGATAGTCGGCACGGGCGATCGGCAGCGGCGCGCGCAACGAGGCGCGCGGCCCGACGGCACGCGAACGGAGAGCGCACGCGGCTGGCGCCGCGCGCAACACGAACGCACGCGCGCGACGGCGCGTCGCGTGCATTCGACAACATCGAAAAATTCGGCGGGAGATCTGGCCCGTGGTCAGGCCGGAAGGGCGCCGCATCCTGCTTCCCGGGATGCGGCAGAAGACGAGGCTCTGCGCGTTTTCCTCAGGCAGCAGTCAAGTTGGCCAGGAACCAACTACAACTCGCATCGGTGTTCACAGAACACTCCATGTAACTAGACGGGGGCGATGGTAATGGCTCGCTGTGCGAAGCGTCAACCCTTTTGTCAGGCGTTATTTCGAGATGCTTGATCGCGCCGGTGTGCGTTCGCGGGCGCGCCGGACAGCCCGCAACGAAACAGCCGCACGCACACCTTGTCGGCATGCGCGCGGCTGCGTCGAACGCGGTGCCGGTTACTGGTTCGCGGTCGCGACGGCGGCGCCCGCATCGAGGATGCCCGAGCCGGCCGGCAGCGCGGTGCACGACGTGCCGGCCGCCAGCTTCGCCGCGCGCGTGCCGCCTTGCAGCTTCTGCAGGATCTGCGCGGGCGTGAGGTTGCCGTTCACCGACAGCATCAGCGCGGCGACCCCCGTCACCTGCGGCGTCGCGAGGCTGGTGCCGTTCGCGAGGCCGTAGGTGTCCGAGCCCGGCGTCGTCGTGCCGGTGTTCGACGTCGACAGGATGTTGACGCCCGGTGCGCTCAGCGCGACATCGGCGCCGAAGTTGCTGAACGATGCGCGGCGGCCCGTCGCATCGGTCGCGCCGACGGAGATCACGCCGCGGCAGTTGGCGGGCTGGTCGAGCCCGGTCGACAGGCCGTCGTTGCCGGCCGCGACGACCACGGTCACGCCTTTCGCGGTCACGTCGTCGATCGCCTGCTGGAACGTCGTGCTGCACGCGCCGACTCCACCGAGGCTCAGGTTGATGATCTTCGCCGGCCGCGGGTTCGTCGGTACACCGGTCACCGGAATGCCGGCCGCCCAGCGCATGCCGTCGGCGATGTCGCTCGTCACGCCGCCGCACTTGCCGAGTACGCGCACCGGCAGGATCTGGCCGAGCCACGATACGCCGGCGATACCGGTGCCGTTGTTGGCGGTCGCGCCGATCACGCCCATCACGCGCGTGCCGTGCCAGCTGCTGTCGCTCGGCTGGCTCGCGCAGTGATAGAACGGGCCGTTGGCGTTGTCGAGTTCCTGCTGCGTGACCCAGTCGCCCGGATCGGTCGCGTCCGGGCCGCGCGTCAAGCCGTTGTTGCTGGTGTTGACGTTGCTGATGAAGCTGTAGCCGGACAGCAGGTTGCCGACGAGGTCGCCGTGCGGCCGATAGCCGGTGTCGAGCACGGCCGTGACGACGGTCGGCGAACCCTTGGTCACGTTCCACGCGGGCGGCAGGTCGATGCCGGCGGTCGGGTCGGACAGATACCACTGCTGGTTGTAGAGCGGGTCGCTCGGCGTGTCGCGGATCTGCATCGGGTGATCGGGTTCCGCGTAGTCGACATCGCTGTCGGCCGCGAACGCCTGCGCGAGCGCGGCGGCATCGGTGGCGGCCATGCGCTGGCCGAGCGACAGCACGGCCGCGCCGTTCGAGATGGTGCGCTCGACCTGCACGTTCACCGGCGTTTGCGCGACCGTGCTCGCGTACGCACGGGCGCTGCCGGTCACCGGCGCCGTCCAGCGCGTCATCGCGCGCTGGATCACCGCGTCGAGTCGCGCACCGTTGTCGACGGCCGCCATCGCTCGGGGGGCCGTCAGCGTCTTCAGCTTGACGATGAGGTGATCGACCGGCGGCTCGACCGGTGCGGTCTGCGCGGCCATCTGCACGGCGGCCTGCTGCGACGTGCACGCATTGGTGCCGGACGACGCGGGCGGGGTGGTCGGTGCGGGCGTGGGCGCCGGCGCAGGCGCGGGCGCCGGTGCGGGTGACGCATTGGACGAAGACGGGTTGCTGCCGTCGCCGCCGCCTCCGCCGCAACCGGCGAGGGGCAGCAGGGCGGCGGCGGACAGCATGCCGGCGAGCATGCGCGCATGTGCGAGGCGCGCCAGCGCGAAATTGAAACGTTTGGCTCTCATGTTGAAAGTCGATCCTCGTAGATAACCGTCGTGCCGGCGGTGGCGCTGGTCCGGGCGAGCCGGACCTTGTCGTTTTTGTCTGACGGTTGCAGCAGGTTGCTGCGACGCGCCATGCACTGGGTAACGGCGTGCGCGGCGGCTTCTTGAGTGCGTTTCGCGAGAAAAACAGGCGGTGCCGCAAACGATTACGTTGGTGCGTCGCAGCATGAACGCGCGTTTGGAACGACCGGCACAGAGCCGGTGCGCGGACCGGTCGGGCAGGAGGCGCGGGCGAGCGGGTTTGCGCGGCACGGAAAACGTCTTTCAGGATCCGGCCGTGGCGGAAGGTGGTTTACGCTTCCCCTGATATGACGCGAATATTGTCGGGCGTACGATCGCGACTCGATCAACGTTTCGTCAGGAGACAAGCATGGATCGTCGTTTCCGTTGGCTTGCCGTCGCGCTGGCCTGTGCGCTGGCCGGCACCGCGCACGCGCAGGCTCTTACCGGTACGCTGAAGAAGATCAAGGACACGGGCGTCGTGTCGCTGGGCATTCGCGAGTCGTCGGTGCCGTTTTCGTATTCGGACAACCAGCAGAAGAACATCGGCTATTCGCGGGACATCGCGTCGCGCATCATCGACCAGTTGAAGACGGAGTTGAACCTGCCGAACCTCGCGGTGAAGGAAATCCCGATCACGTCGCAGAACCGGATTCCGCTGCTGCAGAACGGGACGATCGACTTCGAATGCGGCTCGACGACGAATACGCTCGAACGGCAAAAGCAGGCCGCGTTCTCGAACAGCATCTTTCTGTACGGCATCCGCTTCAGCACGCGCAAGGATTCGGGCGTGAAGGACTTCGCGGACCTGGCCGGCAAGACGGTCGCGACGACGGCCGGTACGTCGGACGAGCGCTTGCTGCGCAAGCTCAACGAAGAGAAGGCGATGAACATGACGATCATCAGCGCGAAGGATCACGCCGAAGCGTTCATGAACGTCACGACCGGGCGCGCGGTGGCGTTCGTGATGGACGAGCCGCTGCTGTACGGCGAGATCGCGAAGGATCGCAACCCGGGCGCGTACACGGTCACCGGTACGCCGCTCGTTCATGAAAACTACGCGTGCATGATGCGCAGGGACGATCCGCCGTTCAAGCGCGTCGTCGACGGCGTGATCGCGAAGATGCAGACCTCGGGCGCGGCCGAGAAGCTGTACGACCAGTGGTTCACGCAGCCGATTCCGCCGAAGGGCGTGAGCCTGAACTATCCGCTGTCGGCGGAGATGAAGCAGCTGTTCAAGAATCCGACCGATCAGGCGCAGTACTGAGCACCGCGTCGTGGCGATGTCGCGCCACCCATGAAAAACCGCCGGCACGTGCCGGCGGTTTCGCTTTGCGGCCCGGTCGCTCGTGCGCCGGACGCGCGCGTCAGGCCTTGATTTCAGGCCCGCGTGCGGCCGGCCGTGCCGGCGCCGCCGGGGCGGGAGCGGGCGCCATCGAACGCGCCGAAGGTTGCACCGGCACGATCACGACGACCGGTTCCGGCATGGCCCACGGCGCCATCGCGAACCCGACGGGCTGCGGCATCGGCATCGCGAACGCGTTGGCGAGCGCGATGTGCTGGAGCGCCATCATCTGCTGCTGCATCGCGACCATCTGCGCCTGCGTCGCCTGCATCCGGTACTGCACGGCCTGCATTTGCCGCAACGCTGCCGCGGGCGGCATGCCGCCCGACGACGACGTCTGCATCTCGAAGCTCGCACCGCCTTGCGGGCTGTGCCAGCTCCACGTGCTGACCTTCATCGGGCCGACGGCCGTCTGGACGACACGCGTCTCGGCTTTCACGGGCACGGCCTGCCCGTTGACATTGACGAACATCGGTTGGGCGGCGGCCGCCGCGCCGGGCTGCCCGGCCAGCGCGAGCACGGGCACCAGCGCGAGCGCGCCCGCCGCCATATACGAACGGAATCGCATCTTCGTATCTCCATCAAACGAGACTGATCGAATCAACAATGACGTGCGGCTCACGGAGTGAGCCACCCGAGACAATGCCGCCGCCGGCTTAAATCAACATTAAAACCGCCGCCGGCGGCCCGATCGGCGCATGTCGGGACCGGCCATTCAACCTCGCCCGCGCCAGGGAAATCCTGTCGCCGGATGCAACAACAGGCACAATACGGAATTCGCCACCACCGCACGCATGTTCGACATTCGAACATTGACGGTGCGGCACTGCTGTCCGACCTCCTTCCCAGTCGTCATGAACGCCACGCTCACTCCCGCGCGCGAGTCGAATTCGCCGCGCTTCCTGCTGTTCCTGATCTGCCTGTTCGCGTCCGCCGGCCAACTCGCGATCGACATCTACGTGCCCGCGCTGCCTGACATGGCACGTTCGTTCGCGACCACGCCGCAGGCGATCCAGTCGAGCGTGTCCGGTTACATGGCGGCCTACGCGCTCGGCCAGCTGATCTTCGGGCCGATCGCCGACGCCTACGGCCGCAAGCGCGTGCTCGCGTTCGGGCTCGTGATCTACACGATCGGCTGCCTGCTGTCGCTCGGCGCGCCGAACCTGGAGACGTTCGTGCTCGCACGCTGCCTGCAGGGCTTCGGGATCGCGACGACCAACCTGCTGGCGAAGGCGATCATCACCGATTCGTTTTCCGGCCAGGCGCTGATGCACGCGTTCACGTACATGTCGATCGCATGGGGGCTGGCGCCGATCATCGCGCCGGTGATCGGCGCGCACCTGCAGGAATGGTTCGGCTGGCGTGCGTGCCTCGTGTTCCTGCTGGTCTATTCGCTGGCGATGTGGGCGCTGCTGTGGCGCTACCGCGAGACCTTGCCGAAGCCGGTGCATCTCGAGCCGCGCACGCTGATGGCGAACGCGGGCAAGGTGCTGGCCAGCCCGGTGTTCCAGAGCTGCTTCCTCGCCCAGGGGCTGTGCTACAGCATCCTGCTGGTGTTCAACATCGTCGGGCCGTTCATGGTGCAGACCACGCTGCACAAGCCGCCGACCTTCTTCGGTTATCTCGCGCTCGGCATCGGCCTCATGTATTTCCTCGGCGGTTTGTCGAACCGGATTCACGGGCGCGGGCTGCCGAGCGCCGAGCAACGGCTGCGGATCGGCGCGCGCGTGATGGCGGGCGCGTCGGTCGCGATGCTGGTACTGGCGCTGACCGTCGGCCTGCGCGTGTGGACGCTCGCGACGCCGGTGCTCGTGATGGGTTTCTGCGCCGGTGCGATGTATCCGACGCTGATGGCCAAGGGCAATTCGCTGTTTCCGCATATCGCCGGCCTGACGAGCGCGATTCTCGGCTGTGCGCTGCTGCTCGTGTCGTCCGCGATGATGGGGCTGGCCGGTTTCGTGTCGATTCACGTGCTGACGCCGCTGGCGGTGTTTTTCGTCGCGTTGTCGTTCATCGTCGTGTGGATGGTGACGAAGCTGCTGCGGTATCTGTCGCAGCAGCAGGCGGCGCCGGTGGTGTGCGGGAGCGGGGAGGCGGCGTAAGCGCCGGGTGGTGACCGCGGCCCACGAGCCGGATCCTGCTGAATCGCGTCGCCCGGTCCGACGCCGCTGACGTGATCGCCGCGAACCATCCGGCAAGCGTGCGTCGATCGCGCTGGTTCGACGGCTCGGGTTCAGGCAAGCGGGATGTTCGCCGCGCTGTCTGCGCATCGGCGGCGAATGGCGCGACCACGAGCGTTTGGGCATTGCTGGCCGACGACGCGCGCGAAGCCGGCACCTGACGGTCGATTCCCGTCCCGCTCACATTCCTTGCAGCGGATGCGCGGCCCCGGCCTGCTGCAACAGCGACACGGCAACCGGATCCGGCAGTCCGTTCGGATCGATCGCGCCAGCCTTCGCCAGCGCAACGAGATCGCCGTCGACGCCCGGTTGCCCGGCCACGAACGAGGTGGTCAGGAACGCCGGCGCGGCGAGCGAGACCGCATAGCGCTGCTGCA
This sequence comes from Burkholderia sp. 9779_493, assembly GCF_015712215.1. NCBI lineage: Bacteria > Pseudomonadati > Pseudomonadota > Betaproteobacteria > Burkholderiales > Burkholderiaceae > Burkholderia > Burkholderia sp. 9779_493. Next base: position 179,003 of record NZ_JACCQA010000003.1, on the reverse strand, counting down.
GGTTCGTCACGACGGCCGATTGCGCGGCCTGCACGGTGTCCGGGCTGTTCATGGCCCGCTGGTAGCGCAGGCTGCCCTGGAAATTGCCGATCAGCCCGGCCGTGTTCGTCCCGAGTTGCGCCGCGAGATAGACCAGCATCAGCTCGGTCTCGGGCGTCGTGTTGAAGGTGCCGCCCGCATAGGCGAGCGAATGCAGGCTCGCGCCGCCCGACGCCACGGTGATGACGCATGGCAGCGCGGCGTCGAGCGTCACACGGTAGTTGCCGCCGCCGTCCGTCAGCGTCGTTGCCGAGCCGACCGCGCAATTGACCGTGACCTGCGCGCTCGCGAGCGCGTCGCCCGTCGCGGCCGTGCCCGATAGCGCGACGGTCTGCGTGTTGTCGTTGAAGCATACGTCGACACCGAAGCAGGCATCGCCGTTGCAGGCCTGGAGGGCGGCGAGCGCTGCAACGCACAAGACGCCCAGCGCGGGGCGGGTGAAGCGTTCGTGGCGGATGTTCATGGTCGCAGGCCATCGAGAGAATGAGGCAACCGGTGCGCGTCGGGAATGCGGCGCTGCTGTCATTCTAGGTGCTGAACCGCGGTGCTGCTGGCCCGTTCGGTCTGCCGCTGGCGGCTTGCGCGCGGTATGGCCGGGCCGGGGCGTCATTGGCGCGGGTGGCGGGCCGGCGCCAAGACGTAAGCGAGCAACAGGCTCAGCAGAACGCTGAGCCCGAGCACGTGCCAGTGGCTGGCGAGCAATCGCTGGAAGTGTTCGCCCATGTCCGGCGTGATCCACCAGCAGCTTATCGGATGCATGCGAGCCTGGTGGCATTCCAGGATGCCGCCGTTGCGATACGCGTCCCACAGGCTGTCGGCGGCATACAGGCCCAAGCAGAGCGGGATGATCTGTACGCCATGCCGGAGCAGTTTGCCCTCGGTTTCGGGTGTCATCGTTGTCGGTCCGGAATCGGCCTGCGTCGGTTCGTCGTCGGTGCCCGAATGCACCGCATGCGCGATATTGTCGAACTAATTCATCCCGTCCACAATGATTTGCGGCTTGGCCGGTCCGGTCGAATAATCGGGCGACTGCACTCGACTTCTCCGGCCGGCCGCCGAAGGCGAATACGGCCGGCCAGTAAGGCCGGCTCGCCGCCTCAGGGCTTGCGCGCGGCCGGCTTCGCGAACGCGCCGCGCACCTCGAAGCCGATCGCATCCGCGACGTTGCCGCGCGCATCGACGAGTTCGAGCCGGTGCCGGCCCGGCCATGGCAGCCACGCGACGCGATCGGCATGCCCGATCACCTTGTCGTCGAGCCGCCACGCGAACTTCGCCGCGCGCCCGGACGAGCGCTCGAACCAGATCCGCTGGTTCTTCGGCGGAATGTCCGGGTCGATCGCGAAGATCGTGCCGTCGGTCGGCGCGCCGATCGTCAACGGCGCGCGCGCGCCGTCCCTGCCCGGCGTGACCGGCGCCGCGAGCCGGATCGTGTCGACCGCCGTGCCCGCGATGAACCACTCGTTGCGGGCCGGCTCGATGTCGCGCTCGAACGCGATGCGGCGCGTCTCGACGCCGGCCGGCGCACGCGGCGCACGGCTCGGCAGGTCGCGGTGCAGATAGCCGACGACGGCCGACCACACGGGCGACGCGCCCGTGACGCCCGACACGTCCCACATCGGCGAGCCGTCCGCATTGCCGACCCATACGCCGACCGTATAGCGCGACGTGAAACCGACGGTCCAGTTGTCGCGCATGTCCTTGCTCGTGCCGGTCTTGACCGCGGAAAAGAAGCGCGTCGCGAGCGGGTTGTCGAAGCCGAACGTGCGCACGCGCGCATTGTTGTCGGACAGGATGTCGGTGACGACGAAACTGGCCGCCTCGCTGAACACGCGCGTGCCGGCGTCCGGCCGCGCGGGCGCCGCTGCGCCGGCTGCCGCCGTCGGCGCCCCGGCCGGCAGGTCGACGACCTTGCGCGCGACGCCGCCGTTCGCGAGCGCGCGGTATGCGTTGGTCAGCGACAGCAGCGTGACGTCGGCACTGCCGAGCGCGAGGCTGAAGCCGTAGTAATCGCCTTCCTGCGCGAGCGGCAGGCCGAGTGCGGTCAGCGTGCGCGCGAAGCGGTGCGGCGTGACGAGCACGAGCGTGCGCACGGCCGGCACGTTCAGCGAACCACCGAGCGCGCTGCGCACGCTCACCCAGCCCTTGAAATCCTTGTCGTAGTTCTGCGGAATGTACAGGCCGCCGCCGGCGGCGAGGTTGATCGGCGCATCGTCGAGCAGCGACGCGGCCGTCAGCCGCTTCTCGTCGAGCGCCTGTGCATAGAGGAACGGCTTGAGCGTCGAGCCGGCCTGACGCGGCGCGAGCACGGCATCGACGTCGCGCGCGCTCGACAGCGCCCCCGACGAACCGACCCACGCGCGGATCTCGCCGGTCGCGTTGTCGATCACGACCACCGCGCCGTCCTGCACGTTGCGCCGGTGCGCGGGCGCGTCGAGCTCGGTCAGCGCGCGCGTCAGCGTGTCGCGCGCGAAGCGCTGCAGCGGCGCATCGAGCGTCGTGCGGATCTGCGCGCCGGCCGCCGGCTTGACCTCGGCCGCGATGCGCCGCGCGAAGTGCGGGGCGAGGGCGGCGCCGTCGTCGCGGACGGTATTGGCTGGGCGTGCGACGACGAGCTGCACGTAGCCGTCGAGCGACGCGCATGCCTGCCCGGCATGCATGTCGCGCAGGATCCGGCACGCGCGCTCGGCGATCTTCGCGGGTGCCGCGTTCGGGGCCCGCACGAGGGCGGCCGCGATCGCGGCCTCGCGCGCGTCGAGGCCCGACGGCGCCTTGCCGAATAGCACCTGCGACAGCGCGCCGAGCCCGATCGTCTCGCCGCGGAACGGCACCAGGTTCAGGTAGGCCTCGAGGATCTGGTCCTTGCGCCAGCTGCGTTCGAGCCACAGCGCGTTCACGGCCTGCGTGGCTTTCTGCGGCAGCGAGCGCTGACCCGAGCGGCGCGGCGAATCGCTGAGCAAGCCCGCGAGCTGCATCGTGACGGTCGACGCGCCGCGCGTGCGCTCGTTCCACAGGTTGCCCCACGCGGCGCCGGCGATGCCGCGCCAGTCGACGCCGCTGTGTTCGTAGAAGCGCTTGTCCTCGGACACGACGATCGCCTCGCGGAACGCGGGCGATACGTCGGCGAGCGACACCCAGTCGCCGCGCCGTTCGGTGAGGTCGATGCGCGTGCGCTGCAGCGGCGTGCCGTCGCGCGCGAGCAGCACCCAGTCGGAACTGCGCCAGTTGCGGCGCACGTCGTCGTAGCCGGGCAGCGCATGCGCGACGAGCGGCGCGGCCAGTACGACGGCGACGAATACGCGGCCGGCGAAACGCGCCGGCCGCGGCAAAGCCAGATCGATCATCACTTGCTCGTTACTTGCCCGCGTCGGCCGGCTTCACGGTCAGCGGCGGGTTCGGCCACAGGCCGTACACGGACGGTGCATACAGCGCCTCGACGCGCGTCGGTGGCAGGCCGAACGTGCCGACGTTGTTCAGCCGCACCGTGTACTCGACCGAGAATTTGCCCTTCGGCAAATAGTCGTAGTACGCGCGATAGCCGTCGAAGTCGCGCTCGATGAACGCTGGCCATGCACCGTCCGGCGTTTTCTCGCCCTGCGTCGCGGCTTCGGAATCGCGGCCGAGGCCCGACCCGAGGATCGTCGCGCCGGACGGAATCGGATCGTTGACGACGACCCACGTCATGTCGCTCTGCGCATCGATGTCGAGATGCACGCGCACGACGTCGCCGCGCGTCAGCACGCCCTTGACGGCCGGCGATACGGGCGTGACGGTCTTCGTGATCCGGTAGCCGGCCGCGAACGGCGCGCGCAGCGGCACGGCGGCGAGGCTTTCGACGGTCGCCCACGGGCGACCGGTGCCGTCCTGCGTGACCGACAGCGTCGCCGGCCCCTGTGACGCACGCGGCCACGGCATCAGCACGCTGTGCGCGGCGGCCGCGCGGGTCGCGGGCGTGGCCGACGCCGACGCGGGCGTATCGGCGGGCGCGGCCGAGCCTGCCTGCGACCACGAGATCGCGCGTTCGTTGCCGCCGAGCGCGATCTTCGTCGTGCCGGCAACCGGCGTGCTCTCGTAGGTGCGCGAGAAGCGCTCGACCGCGAGCAGGCCGAGCGCGTTCGACGTGGTCGTCTGCCAGGCGCCCTGGCGTTGCAGCGCGAGCAGGCCGGCGGTCACGCGCGGCATTTCATCCTTCCATGCCGGGTCGCCCGCGAATTCCAGCGCGAGGCGTGCGGCATTGGTCTCGTTGCTGGTCATCAGCCACCACAGGTCGTCGTCGCGCGCGGTCGAGAACACGAGCTGCGTGCCCTGGTACGTCAGGCGCGCCCGCAGGATCTGGTCGACCTGCGCGCGTTTCTCGTCGCGTTGCGGAATGTCCTTCACGCGCGTCAGGATCGCGTGATAGTCGATCACCGCCGACGTCGGCCACTGGTTCGGCGCGATCTCGATCGAACCCAGCATGCGGCCCTGCGCGGCGCCGTAGCGCGACAGCGCCTCGATCGCGGCGAGCTTGCGCAGGTCGCGATCCTGGCGCGGCGCCCACGCGTTGCGCTCGAGGCGACCGTCGACGAAGCGCGCGAGCCCGGCTTCGAGCTGCGTGCGCAGGTCTTCCGGCAGCGCGAAGCGCGGATCGAGACGGCTGGCTTCGTCGGACACCACGAGCAGGTACGACGACAGCGTCGGGCTGCCATGGTGCGAATCGTCGGACGACGGCGGGAAGTAGCTCGCCAGCCCGTCGCTGTCGAGATAGACGGGCATGCGCGCGATCAGCGCCTGCCATTGCGCGGGGTCGCGCAGCCCGATCGCACGCGACGTCTGCTGTTCGAGGCAGCGGTACGGATAGCGCTCGAACCAGCGGCGCACGCCGGGCAGGCCGTCGGCGAGCTTCGACTGCAGCGACACGGCGATGCCGCCGCGCGGGACGCCCTGGGCGTTGCTCACCGCGCCGGCCGGGGCCGACACGGGCACCGTCAGCGTGCCATCGACCTGCGCGAGCGTCGCCTGCTGCACCGTGACCGGCAGCGCGGGCACGACCTTCTGCGCGACCGCCAGCGCGTCGGACGCGCGCTTGCCGCCTTGCTCGGCCGCCTCGATGCGCCAGTTCAGCGCACCGGCCGCATCGAGCGCCTGTTCGGGCACGGTGATCGTCCACGCGACTTCGGTGGCCGCATTCGCCGCCAGCGACACGGTTTGCGGTGCGACGTCGAGGCCCGTCACGTGCGGCGTCACGACGACCTGCATCGCGCGGTCGGTCGTGTTGCGCAGCGTGACCTGCGCACGGAACGCGTCGCCTTCGCGCACGAGCGGCGGCAGGCCGGAGATCAGTTGCAGATCCTGCGTGCTGCGGATCGACGTGCTGCCCGTGCCGAAACGGTCGGGGCCGACCGCCGCGATCGCGACGATCCGGAAGCGCGTGAGCGCGTCGTTCAGCGGCACCTCGACGGTCGCGCTGCCGTTGGCGTCGAGCGTCACGCGCGGGTTCCACAGCAGCAGCGTGTCGAACAGCTCGCGGGTCGGCGCGCTGCCGCCCCCGCCGCCGGCCGGCACGGCCTTGCGGCCGAAGTGGCGGCGGCCGACGATTTCCATCTGCGCGGTGGCCGTCTCGACACCGTACGCGCGCCGGCGCAGCATCGCGTCGAGCAGGTCCCAGCTGTTGTTCGGCATCAGTTCGAGCAACGCCTCGTCGACGGCCGCAATGGCAATCTGCGTGCCGGCCGGTGCCGGCTGGCCGTTCGGCAGCGTGACCTTCACGTGCGCCTGCGCCTTGCCGCGCACCGTGTAGCGCGTCGCGTCGGTCGTCACGGTCACGCCGAGGCGGTGAACGCCCGTGCCGACCTTGATCTCGCCGAGCCCATAGCGGAACGCGGGCTTCGACAGGTCGACGAACGCGGTCGGCGCTTCATAGTGGCGGCCTTCGCGCCAGAACGCGCGCGCCCATTCGACCGGCGCCTTCCAGCCCCACGTGAAGAACGAGTACCACGGCACCTCGCGAATCCGGCCGCGCAGCGCGAGCACCGACACGTAGACGTTCGGCCCCCACGAGTCGCCGACCTTCAGGTCCATGGTCGGGTTCTTGCCGTTCAGCTCGACGATGTGCGTTTCCATCACGCCGCCGCGCTCGACCGCGACGAGCGCGGTCGCGTAGCGGAACGGCATGCGCACCTGGAAGCGGGCCGTTTCGCCCGGTTCGTACGACGTTTTCTCGGGGATCACGTCGATCCGGTCGGTGTTGTCGCCGCCGAACCAGAGTTCGTCCTCGCGCGTGACCCACACCGACGTCGATGCATTCGACGTGCGGCCGTCGCCGTCCTTCGCGACCGCGACCAACTGCACGTTGCCGGCCTGTTCGAGCGTCGCGTCGCAGGCCATGCGGCCCTTGTCGTCGGTCTTGCCCGAGCACAGCACGCCGAGGTCGCGCGTATCGCTCTTGTTGTCGTACGCATAGAAGCCGCCGACCATCCGCTTGCGCGACGACGTCGTGATGCGCGCGACGCCCTTGATCTCGATCGGCACCGACGCGCGCGGCTTGCCCTGCAGGTCGACCGCCAGGGCCTGCACCGGCACGCGCTGGCCGACCGACACCCAGCGGCCGGCCTTGATGCCGGCCACCACCGCGGCCGGCCACAGGATCGTATCGCCGCGGATCGTCTGCACTTCGCCGTTCGGGTCCGCGAACGTCGCCTCCAGCGCGATGCGCTTCGGTGCGTCGACGTCCGGCAGGCCCTTGAGCGTGACGGTGCCCGCGCCGTTGCGGTCAAGCGTCAGCGGCAGCTTGTCGGCGATCAGCTTCGTCGCGTCGGGGTCGTGGTTCGACGACGACGCGTTGTCACCGTCCTGCGCATCGTCGTCGGCGTTGCCGTCGCTCGTGTCGGGGCGATACGGCGTGAAGCTGAAATCCTCGAAACGATCGGCGAACGGCGGCGACGCCCACTTCATCAGCGCCGACACCTGTACCGGCAGGTTCGATGCGCCGCCGCCCGACACGTAGTCGATCTGCACCGCGAGCGGCGCTTCCTTCGCGGCGACGAGCGGGCTCTTCTGCGCGTCGCGCGCGCCGATCGAGCCTTTCAGCACCGGCAGCCGGAACGCCTCGACCCGGAAGCTGCCGCTGTAGTAGGTGGCGCTCGGCGCATCTTCCGGGCCGCCTTCGAGTTCGACGCTGTATTCGCCGAGCTTCGCGGCGGCCGGCAGCGTGAACTGCGAGTCCGCGCTGTGGTCGGCCGCCCACGTGAGCGGCAGCTTGTAGGTCTGGCCCGTGCCGAGATGGCGGATCGCGACGCGCGTCGGGTATTGCGACGGGAACGCGAGACTCTGCAGCGTCTCGGTGCGGATGAAATGCTTCATCGACACGGTTTCGCCGGCGCGCAGCAGCGTGCGGTCGAACACCGTATGCGCGCGCACGGTCGGCGCGCTGTCGGTGTCGGTCGGCACGTTGAAGCGCCACGATTCGATCCCGCGGTTCCAGCCCGAGCTAACGAACGCCATGTCGGGGCCCGTCTTCGGATCGTCGACGCGCGCCGACACAAAATAGTCGTCGAAGCGCTGCTCCGACGAGCTGCACGCGCGCTTCGGCTCGAACGGCCCGTCGATCTTCAGCAGGCCCTGCGCGTCGGTCTTGCCGGCCGCGATTTCGTCGCCGTTGCAGTCCGACACGCGGATCTGCGCGTTCGGCACCGGCTTGCCCTTGTCGAGCGTCGTGACCCACACGAGATTGTTCTCGCGGCCCTGCTTCAGATGCACGCCGAGGTTCGTGACGAGCACGGTGGTGCGCACGTACATGCTCGACGGCTTCGCGAGCAGCGAGCGGCCGAGCGCGGGCGACGCGAGTTCGAGCACGTAGAAGCCGGGCTTGTCGATCGGCACGCCGACCACTTCGAAGGGGCGCAGCGTCTTCGGGTCGGCCTTCGGCAGCGTCAGCACCTGCGCGCCGGGCTCGCCCGTCAGCAGCGACAGCGAGCGCACGTCGATGCGGCGGTTCTTCGGCGCCGGCTGCTTTTCGCCGGCTTCGAGCGGCACGTACACGGGGTGCTGGCCCTTGCGTTGCAGCAGGCCGGGAATCTGGTCGTCGATCGAGCCGGCCGTCATCGACCAGTTGTCGAACCGATCGACGGTGCGCATCCATTGACGGATCGCGGTGTCGTTCTCGACCTTCAGGTTCGCGAATTGCGCGCCGCCCGCATTGAGGCCGGCGATATGCAGGTCGGCCTCGACGTTGCGCAGCGTGACGGGCACCAGCGCCGGCGTACCGGGTTCGGCGAAGCGCTCGACGATCCCGAAGGTGCCCGACGAGAATTTCGCGAGCGGCGGCATCGGCGCGGTGCGCGTCGCGAGCGGGAACAGGTCGGCGTTGGACAGCGGCCGGTCGGTCACGTCGTGCAGGCCCGACGGCAGCTCGACGGTCAGGGCGGCTTGCGCGGGCAGCGGCGGGTTGAACGTGACGGTCGTCACTTCCTCGCTATGATCGTCGGCCGCGAAGGTCGGTGACAGCGAACCGTCGGGGCCACGCAGCTTGATCGCTTCGGCCTGCTTGCGCGCGATCGGTGCGTTGAACGACAGCGTGAGCGGGCGCAGCGGCGTGCAGGGCGCCTTCGCGTTCTCGCGTTCGCACGAGAAGCTCACGGCGAACGGTGCGCGCACGGTGAAATCGAAGCGCCGTTCGGTTTCGTTCGCGATGCCGCTCGGGCTGGCGACGCCCTTGCCGTACACGAGCTGCATCTTCGCGCTCGCCGGCAGCGCCTGCGAGCACGACAGCGTCAGCACGCGCGCCGCCTCCTTCTTCAGCCCGAAATGATCGAGCAGCGCATTGCGCGTATCGTCGTCGGCCGCCGTGACCGGAATGCGGTTGCCGATGCCGGCCGCTTCGCACCAGATGTTCGCGAGCGCCGAACGCGGCTCGGCCGGGCCGTTCAGCTTCATCACGAAGACCTGACGCTCCTCGATCTCGCGGGAGCCGGGGCGCACCGACACCGGGAACGGGCCGCCCGTCTGGAACGTGAAGCGACGCGGGCCGCTCGCCGCATTGCCGGCGACCGAGCGCAGCGTGTCGTTGAGCGCGACCGCGCAGCGGACGCCCGGCGGCAGGTCGCTTTCGAAATCGTAAACCCAGGTCTTGTCGTCGAGCCAGTGGCCCTGGCCGCGCGCGGCCGTCGAATCGTTACAGGTCACGCGCGCCGGATTCGGCGCGGAGGCCGAGCCGAAGGCGACCATCGGTTCGTCGAACTTGACGACGCTCTGCCGGACTTCGGTGACGGTGCCTTGCGGCGACACGCTCACCGTGCGCGCCGCGCCGGCGTGCAGCGACAGGGCCGCGGCGCCGCCGAGCGCCGCGACGGCGCCGATGCGCCAGAGCAGCCGGGTCGTGTGGTTGGTTTGGTTCGTTTCTTTGTTGTACTTGTCGCGCTGCTTCATCGCTCGATTGCCCTCGGAGGGAAGCTTTCTGTTTGATTGCACGGAATTCTAACCGACCGTCATGCGTGCGCAGTGCGGCGTGCAGGTGTGGTGTGTGGTCGGCACGCGACACGCGCGTGCCTGCGGCGGATTTGTCGCGTCGACGACACAAAAATGCAGCGAAATATCGATTGTCCCGGATTGCGGAACATTTAATGGACTATAAAAAGATTGTTCGATCCGATTTGTGCGCGTACATTGCAGGTCCGCGCCAATGTTTGAGAAATATCAAGCGTGGTTTTCCCGAATCCGGTGTTCGAGAGAAGGAAACATGCACAACGACAACACCCCCCAATCGCGTCGTGACGACGACGCAGCCGCAACCGGCATCACGCGGCGTCAATGGCTGCAGGGCGCACTGGCGCTGACGGCGGCGGGCCTCACCGGCTCGCTGGCGTTGCGGGCCCTGGCCGACGATCCCGGCACCGCGCCGCTCGATACGTTCATGACGCTCTCCGAAGCATTGACCGGCAAGAAAGGGCTGAGCCGCGTCACCGGCCAGCGCTATCTGCAGGCCTTGCAGAAGGGCTCGTTCAAGACGGCCGACAGCCTGCCGCAACTCGCCGGTGCGCTCGCATCCGGTTCGCTGAATCCCGACCAGGAATCGCTCGCATTGACGATTCTCGGCGCGTGGTATCTCGGCATCGTCGACAACGTCGTGATTACCTACGAGGAAGCATTAATGTTCAGCGTGGTGTCCGATACGCTCGTGATCCCTTCGTATTGCCCCAACAAACCCGGCTTCTGGGCCGAAAAACCGATCGAGAGGCAAGCCTGATGGCCGATACCGATACGCAAAAAGCCGACATCGTCGTCGTCGGATCGGGTGTCGCCGGCGCGATCGTTGCGCACCAGCTCGCGATGGCGGGCAAGTCCGTGATCCTGCTGGAAGCCGGCCCGCGCATGCCGCGCTGGGAAATCGTCGAGCGCTTTCGCAACCAGCCCGACAAGACCGATTTCATGGCGCCGTACCCGTCGAGCCCGTGGGCCCCGCATCCGGAATACGGCCCGCCGAACGACTACCTGATCCTGAAGGGCGAGCACAAGTTCAACTCGCAGTACATCCGCGCGGTGGGCGGCACGACGTGGCACTGGGCCGCCTCCGCGTGGCGCTTCATCCCGAACGACTTCAAGATGAAGACGGTGTACGGCGTCGCCCGCGACTGGCCGATCCAGTACGACGACCTCGAGCACTGGTATCAGCGCGCCGAGGAGGAACTCGGCGTGTGGGGCCCGGGCCCCGAGGAAGACCTGTACTCGCCGCGCAAGCAGGCGTACCCGATGCCGCCGCTGCCGCTGTCGTTCAACGAGCAGACCATCAAGAGCGCGCTCAACGGCTATGACCCGAAGTTCCACGTGGTGACCGAGCCGGTCGCCCGCAACAGCCGCCCGTACGACGGCCGGCCCACCTGTTGCGGGAACAACAATTGCATGCCGATCTGCCCGATCGGCGCGATGTACAACGGCATCGTCCACGTCGAGAAGGCCGAGCAGGCCGGCGCGAAGCTGATCGACAGCGCGGTCGTCTACAAGCTCGAGACGGGCCCGGACAAGCGCATCGTCGCCGCGATCTACAAGGACAAGACGGGCGCCGACCATCGCGTCGAAGGCAAGTACTTCGTGCTCGCCGCGAACGGCATCGAGACGCCGAAGATCCTGCTGATGTCCGCGAACCGCGATTTCCCGAACGGCGTCGCGAACAGCTCCGACATGGTCGGCCGCAACCTGATGGACCACCCGGGCACCGGTGTGTCGTTCTACGCGAACGAGAAGCTGTGGCCGGGCCGCGGCCCGCAGGAGATGACGTCGCTGATCGGGTTCCGCGACGGCCCGTTCCGCGCGACCGAAGCCGCGAAGAAGATCCATCTGTCGAACATGTCCCGCATCAACCAGGAGACGCAGAAGATCTTCAAGGCCGGCAAACTGATGAAGCACGAGGAGCTCGACGCGCAGATCCGTGACCGTTCCGCGCGCTACGTGCAGTTCGACTGCTTCCACGAGATTCTGCCGCAGCCCGAGAACCGCATCGTGCCGAGCAAGACGGCCACCGACGCGATCGGCATCCCGCGCCCCGAGATCACGTATGCGATCGACGATTACGTGAAGCGCGGCGCCGTGCACACGCGCGAGGTCTACGCGACGGCCGCGAAGGTGCTGGGCGGCACCGACGTCGTCTTCAACGACGAGTTCGCGCCGAACAACCACATCACGGGCGCGACGATCATGGGCGCGGATGCACGCGACTCGGTCGTCGACAAGGACTGCCGCACGTTCGACCATCCGAACCTGTTCATCTCGAGCAGCTCGACGATGCCGACCGTCGGTACGGTGAACGTGACGCTGACGATCGCGGCGCTCGCGCTGCGGATGTCGGACACGCTGAAGAAGGAAGTCTGACCGTGCGGAAATCTACTCTCACCTTCCTCCTCGCCGGCTGCCTCGCGCTGCCCGGCCTCGCACGCGCGGCCGATTCGGCCGATCCGGCGCAGGTCAAGCGCGGCGAATACCTCGCCGTCGCGGGCGACTGCATGGCATGCCACACCGCGAAGGGCGGCAAGCCGTTCGCGGGCGGCCTCGGCATGCCGGTGCCGATGCTCGGCAAGATCTATACGAGCAACATCACACCGGATCCCGATACCGGCATCGGCAACTGGACGTTCGAGGACTTCGAGCGCGCGGTGCGGCACGGCGTATCGAAGAACGGCGACAACCTGTACCCGGCGATGCCGTACGTGTCGTACGCGAAGATCAACGACGACGACGTGCAGGCGCTGTACGCGTACTTCATGCACGGCGTCGAACCGGTCAAGCAGGCGCCGCCGAAGAACGAGATCCCCGCGCTGCTGAGCATGCGCTGGCCGCTGAAGATCTGGAACTGGCTGTTCCTGAAGGACGGCGTGTACCAGCCGAAGCCCGAGCAGAGCGCCGAGTGGAACCGCGGCGCCTATCTCGTGCAGGGCCTCGCGCACTGCAGCACGTGCCACACGCCGCGCGGCATCGCGATGCAGGAGAAGTCGCTCGACGAAACGGGCGGCAGCTTTCTGTCGGGCTCGGTGCTCGCGGGCTGGGACGGCTACAACATCACGTCCGACCCGAACGCGGGGATCGGCGGCTGGACGCAGCAGCAGCTCGTCCAGTACCTGCGCACCGGCAGCGTGCCGGGCCTCGCGCAGGCGGCCGGCCCGATGGCCGAGGCGATCGAGCACAGCTTCTCGAAGATGACCGAAGCCGACATCGGCGCGATCTCGACGTACATCCGTACGGTGCCGGCCGTCGCCAGCGGCGACGCGAAGCAGTCGCGCTCGTCGTGGGGCAAGCCGGCCGAGGATGGCCTGAAGCTGCGCGGCGTCGCGCTCGCGTCGTCGGGCATCGATCCGGCACGGCTGTATCTCGGCAACTGCGCGACCTGCCACCAGATGCAGGGCAAGGGCACGCCGGACGGTTACTACCCGCCGTTGTTCCACAACTCGACGGTCGGCGCGTCGAATCCGACCAACCTCGTGCAGGTGATCCTGAACGGCGTGCAGCGCAAGGCCGGCAGCGAGGACGTCGGGATGCCCGCGTTCCGCCACGAGCTGTCGGATGCGCAGATCGCCGCGCTGACGAACTACCTGACCGGGCAGTTCGGCAATCCGGCCGCGAAGGTGACCGAGCAGGACGTCGCGAAGCTGCGCTGAAACGCGGCACGCGGCGAGGCAGGGCAACAATAGAAAAGAGGAGGAGCACAGCACATCGGGCGGGCCCCGATGCCGGTTGTTGCAGAGCGGGACGGGCGGCGCAGGCGGCCGCCCGTCCTGGTTCACAGGCAATCCGGTGCGCGCACGCCGCGCATCGTTTTCGTTGATCGAGACCATGACACCGAACCAACCGTTTCTCGCGTCCCAGCGCGATGTGCTGCTGCTGCTGTCCCGAATCCTGCTCGTGATCCTGTTCGTGATGTTCGGCTGGAAGAAGATTATCGACTTCTCCGGTACGATCGCGTTCATGGGCAGCGAGGGCGCGCCGGCGCCGATCATCTCGGCGGCGATCTCCGTCGTGATGGAGCTCATCGTCGGGATTGCGATCCTCGTCGGTTTCCAGACGCGGCCGCTCGCGCTGTTGCTTGCGCTGTACACGATCGGTACCGGCATCATCGGCCACCACTACTGGACGATGACGGGCGGCGAGCAGATCAACAACATGATTCATTTCTACAAGAACATCGCGATCTCGGGCGGCTTGCTCGCGCTCTGCGCGGCGGGCCCCGGACGTTTTTCGATCGATCGCGGATAAGCAGACCCGAGGCGCGTGCATGGGGTGCGCGTCGGACGGTCGAGACTTCGAGGGGGCATCATTTTGCGACTCAAATACTTCGCATGGCTGATTGCGGCCGCCACGCCGGCGGCCGCGTTTGCACAGACGAGCGTCACGCTGTACGGCCGGATCGACGGCGGTATCGAATACCTGAACCACATCGCGACACCGAACGGCAGCAAGTCGCGCTGGAGCGCGGAAAGCGGCGACTGGGGCACCAGCATGTTCGGGCTGAAGGGCGTCGAGGATCTCGGCGGCGGGCTGTCGACGGTGTTCAACCTGGAAACCGCGTTCCAGGTCATGAACGGCCAGACGGGCGGCGGGCGCATGTGGTCACGGCGCGCGTACGTCGGGTTGAAGAGCAACACGTGGGGCCAGTTGCAGGCCGGCCGCAACCTGTTCATCGACAGCGACGGCGTGTGGGAATTCGACCCGTTCGTCCAGCAGGCGTTTTCGTCGGCCTCGCTCGTGCGTGGCCGCAACTGGCAGCAGAGCAGCAACAACATCGAATATCACAGCCCGGTGATCGGCGGCTTCGACGTGCAGGCGCAATACGCGTTCGGCAACCAGTCGCGCGGCTTCAACTACGGCGCGGCCGACGATTTCGGCCGCTCGGACGGGATCATGATCTCGTACCACTCGCCGGTGCTCGACGTGCGCGGCATCTACGACGAACTGCGCGACAACAACGGCAAGTTCAGCAACATTTTCACGGCGTCGCGCGAGTACTTCGTCGGGGCGAACGTGAAGGTGTCGAAGTTCAAGATCCAGGGTGCGTATACGCACTACCAGGCGCCGGACAGCCCGGCCGGTGTCGCCGACCGTGCCGATCACTACTGGCTTGGCGCGACCTATTCGGCTACGCCGCAGTGGGCCGTGACGGGTGGTGGCTACTACGTGAAGGTGGGCGACGGCGGCGGCGATGCGTCGCATGACCCGTCAGGGCACGCAATCATGTATGTGCTCGGCACCACGTACAACCTGTCGAAGCGCACGTTCCTGTACGGTACGGTCGCGTATGCGCGCAACGGCGGAAATTCGAACTTCTCGCTGCTCGCGACGCCGCGTGACGCGACGTCGGGGACGAGCCCGATGACGGGCGAGTCGCAGACGGGTGCATATGTGGGGATGATGCATACGTTTTGAGTGCGGGCGGTTTGTGTAGGTGAAAAAGGCACGGGTGGCGAAAGCCCCGTGTCTTTTTGCTTTTACTGTGCATGCCGTATCGTCGCTGTCCATGAGCGGACGCGACAGGGTCTCGCACGTGCTCTTCTGCTGCTTCGAGGTCAGTCCCGTTCTCGAAGGTCGGCATGACGCATCGAACGATCGGCAAGCCGATTCCTGTAAATTGATGGTCCCTGCTGACGCTATTGCAACGCGCGCACTCGCTTACCGCAGTCCGACCGGCGCCCTGCATCAGAACACGCATGCCTCGGTCGTCGTCAGCACCGCAAACTGCCCGCCAAGCGTCGCATTATGATGCGCGACGATCCGCTCGGCCGGCAGCGCGGGCGTATCCGTGCAGGTGTGCGCATCGGCCACGAGCACCGCGCGAAACCCGAGGTCCGCGGCCGCACGGCACGTCGTATCGACGCAGTATTGCGTCTTCATCCCTGCGATCACGATCTCGCCGATCCCCGCCGCATGTAACCACGCCGCGAGCCGCGTACCCGCGAAGCAACTCGGCCGGGTCTTGTCGAACACGATGTCGCGTGCGGTATCGATCGTGAGTTCCGGCAGTAACGCGGCGAGCGGCGCGTCGGGCGCGATCGGAGAGCCGGCCGGGCCGGTGTGACGCACGGCGAACACCGGCGCGCCGGCGTCATGCGCGCGTTCGATCAACCAGTTGATATTGGCCAGCACGCGTTCGCCGTCATGCGGACGATCGGGGCCATGAAACAGCCCGACCTGCATGTCGATCACGAGCAGCGCGCGTTTCGGGGAAGGGACTTCGGACATCGCGTTTCTCCTGACTGGCCGATGCGGACGGAGAAACGACGAGACCCCGTCCGGACTCGGCGGGGCCTGTGGGAATCAGTGACGCTACGATCTTGCGCGCACTCGCCGCACGGGCCCGCCGAAGGCGGTCGTGCGCGTGGTCGTCGAAAGGGTGATCGTGGCGTTGTGCATGGGCCGATGATGCCCGATGCGCGCGCGCGACGTCAATGACGCTTCACGCGTCGCGCATCGTGCGCCGCTCAATCCAGCGCCTTCCCGGCCTTCTCGTCCATGCAACGAATCGCAAGCAACGTCATCGCGCCACACCCGATCGCATACCACGCAGGCGCATTCGGATTCCCGGTCGCCGAGATCAGCCACGTGACGAAGAACTGCGCGAAGCCGCCGAAGATCGCGACGCCGACGCTATACACCAGCGCACCGCCCGTCGCACGCACCGCCCGCGGAAACAACTCGCCGAGCATCGCGCCCGTCGCACCGATGTTGATCGCATGCACGATCGACAGCGCGGCGATGGTCGACAGCAGCGACGCGGCGCCCGGCCAGCGGTTCAGCGCGATGAACGCCGGATAGATCGCGGCCATCAGCACGATGCGCGTCCACCAGACGATCCGGTTACGGCCATATACGTCGGACAGATGGCCGCCGATCGGCGTCACGAGCATCAGGATCGCACCGGCGACGCAGCCGGCCGTCATCGACAGCCAGGTCGGCAGGTGCAGCACCTGCACGCCGTAGATCGCCATGTAGAACACGATGATGTAGTGGATCGACGTGCCGCCGATCGTCACGCCGAGACCCGCGAACACGGCCTTGCCATGGTGGAGCAGCACGTCGGCGAGCGGCAGCGAGGCGACCGGCTCGTCGTGCGCGGCGGCCGGCGCGGCAGCGGGCACTTCCTCGACGGTGTGGCGCAGCCAGTAGCCGATCGGCACGAACAGCGTGCCGATGATGAACGGCACGCGCCAGCCCCAGCTTTCGAGCTGCGCGGCCGTCAGCGTCGACGTCAACGCAACGCCGGTGAGTGCGCCCGCCAATGCGGCGAGCCCCTGGCTCGAGAACTGGAACGATGCGTAGAAGCCGCGACGATGCTGCGGCGCCTGTTCGAGCAGCAGCGTCGTCGATGCGCCGACTTCGCCGCCCGACGCGAACCCCTGGAGCAGCCGCGCGAGCACGAGCAGCAGCGGCGCGGCGATGCCGATCTGCGCGAAGGTCGGCGCGATCGCGATCGTCGCGGTGCCGAGCGCCATCAGCAGCAGCGTGAGGATCATCGCCTTCTTGCGGCCGGCGCGGTCCGCATACATGCCGATCACGAGCCCGCCGAGCGGACGCGTGACGAAGCCGACACCGAAGCTCGCGACCGCGAGCATCAACTGCCCGAACGACGAATGCACGGGAAAGAACAGCTTGCCGATCAGGATCGCGAAGAAGCTGTAGACCGTGAAGTCGTAGAACTCGAGCGCGTTGCCGACGGCGGCGGCCGCGATCAGCCGGCGTTTCTTCGCGGCGGCGCGGGCATCGACCGGCGTACCGGCGAACGGAAGGGCGGACGTTTCCATGGGGTTCCCCCGGTTGAGCGCGAAACTGCGTGGTGAAGGGCCGTCAGGCCGCGAGCCAGGCTTCGGCGACGCGAACCCAGTAGCTCGCGCCGATCGCGAGAATGTCGTCGTTGAAGTCGTAGCCGGGGTTGTGCACCATGCAGCCGCCCTTGCTGCCGATCCCGTTGCCGATGAACGCGTAGCAGCCGGGGCGCGCTTCGAGCATGAACGCGAAATCCTCGCTGCCCATCAGCGGCGCGGCTTCGGTTTCGACGCGGTCGGCGCCGAGCATCTGGCGTGCGACGTCGGCCGCGAACGCGGTCGGTTCCGCGTGATTGACGAGCACGGGGTAGCCATAGTCGTAGTCGACTTCCGCGGTGACGCCGAAGCTCTCCGCCTGCCCCTTCGCGAGCGCTTCGATACGGCGCGCGAGCAGCGCGCGCACGTCGGCGTTCAGCGCACGCACCGACAGTTTCATCACGACGGTTTCCGGAATGATGTTGAACGTCTCGCCGGCCTGCACGCTGCCGACCGTGATCACGGCCGCATGCTGCGCGTCGACTTCGCGTGCGACGATCGTCTGCAGCGCGACCATGATGCTGCCCGCGGCCGACATCGGATCGCGCGCGAAATGCGGCATCGCGCCGTGGCCGCCGACGCCGCGCAGCGTGATCGTCACGCGGTCGGCCGACGCCATCGCGGCGCCGGTGCGAAACGCCATGTCGCCGGCCGCGCGGCCCGGCATGTTGTGGATCGCGAAGATCGCGTCGCACGGGAAACGGTCGAACAGGCCGTCGTCCATCATCGCCTTCGCGCCGCCGAAATTTTCCTCGGCCGGCTGGAAGATCAGGTTCAGCGTGCCGGAAAAATGGCGCGTCGCCGCGAGGTGGCGCGCCGCGCACAGCAGCATCGCGGTGTGGCCGTCGTGGCCGCATGCGTGCATCTTGTTCGCGTGGCGGCTTGCGTACGGCAGGCCCGTGGTTTCCGCGAGCGGCAGCGCGTCCATGTCGGCGCGCAGGCCGACGGTACGCGTGCCTTGTCCTGCGCGCAGCACGCCGACCACGCCCGTCTTGCCGATGCCGCGATGCACGTCGTAGCCCCAGCCGGTGAGCAGTTCGGCGACGAGATCGCTGGTGAGCGTCTCTTCGAATGCGAGTTCGGGATGGGCGTGGATGCGGCGGCGGACTTCGACGAGCTCGGGGGCGATCGCGGCGATGCCGGGGATGACGGGGTTCACGGCTTGCAGCATGGTGTCTCCTGTGGGGCCGGGTGGGGCGTCTGATGCGCATGCGACGACCAAGCATATAAATTTCTTTTGCGTACCAGAAGCTGCTAAATTGCTTTGGTGCACACCGTCGGTTGCCGCTCGGGAATACCCTGAGCGATGGCGCCGCGCGCTGCACAGGGTTTCCACGGATCACGCATTGCCCCATGAAATACCATCAGCTGAAAGCGTTCGTCACCGCCGCGGAGGAGGGCAGCATTCGCGCGGCCGCGCGGCGCCTGAACGTGTCGCCGGCCGCGTTGACGAAGGCGGTGAAGGAGCTGGAGATCGCGCTCGGCGTGTCGCTCGTCGTGCGCACCGCGCGCGGCGTGCAGCTCACCGCGTTCGGCCAGCAACTGCAGGTGCGCGCGCGGCTGATCGTCGCCGAAATGCAGCGCGCCCGCGATGACATCGAGCAGGCGCAGGGCGCGATGACGGGTTCCGTCGCGGCGGCGATCACGCCCGCGGCGGCGGTGACGATCCTGCCCGACGCATTCCGTGCGTTCCGGCGCCGCTTTCCGGTGGCGCGCGTCAATCTGGTCGAAGGCTTCCCGGGGGTCGCGCTGCCGCGCCTGCACGACGGCTCGCTCGATTTCGCGGTGGCCGTCGTCGTGCCTGAACTGCTCGCCGCCGAGTTCGATCATGCGGAGCTCTACGCGAGCCGCTCGCTGATCGTCGCGCGCAAAGGGCATCCGCTCGCGTCGGCCACGTCGCTCGCCGATCTCGTCGAGGCCGACTGGCTGATGAATCCGTCGCCGGAAAGCTCCACGCAGGTGTTGTTCAATTCGTTCGTCGCGTACGGGCTGCCGGTGCCGGCGCGCGTCGTCGAATGCCCGAGCTTCGGTCTTGCGCACAGCCTGATGACCGGCTGCGACCTGATCGCATCGATGCCCGAGCAACTGCTGCAAGGCGAGTGGGCGCGCGAGCAGCTCGCGGTGCTGCCGATTCGCGAGCGCCTGCCGGGCGTATCGGTTCAGGTCGTCACGCGCCGCGACAGCCCGCTGACGCCGGCCGCGGCGATGCTGCTCGATTGCCTGCGCGATTCCGCGCGGCGCAAGGGGTTGCGGTGAACCGGCGCCCCACAGAATCACGTAGTGATCCTGACGATCGTGGGCCCGGCACGCACCGGTAGCGCGCCATTCCGATACACGTTGTGCGAGCCGGTATCATAGCGGCCGGCCCGCCGCTCCGGCCGGCCTCCAACTCCATCGCCATCCGGCATCCAGCAATCAGAGGCATCACATGACCAGTGCAACCCAATTCGACAACGTATCGGTCGTCAAGCGCGCGAACGTCTATTTCGACGGCAAGTGCGTGTCGCATACCGTGCTCTTCCCGGACGGCACGCGCAAGACGCTCGGCGTGATCCTGCCGTGCGCGCTCAACTTCGGCACGGATGCGCCCGAATTGATGGAAGTGCAGGCCGGCAAGTGCCGCGTGAAGCTCGACGGCAGCAGCGAATGGCAGACCTACGGCGCCGGCGAATCGTTCTCGGTGCCGGGCAAGAGCCGCTTCGACATCGAAGTGCTCGAGACGCTCGATTACGTCTGCAGCTACCTGTAAGACGCTTTCCGCGCCGCAAAGAAAAAGCCCCGCCGAAGCGGGGCTCGTCGCAAGCGGATGGCGCAAGGCCATCCGGTGCGCCTGTTCTCGTTACATCGTTACAGGCAGGCGTTGATGTCGCCGGCGGACGCTGCATCGCCGCGCACGCCGACCCACGTCTTCGCACCCGGCTTCCACGACGGACGCACCATCGCGGCGGCGCCGTTCGGCGGCTGCTGGCCCGGTGCGTACACATCGGTCGCGAGGCCGTTGGCCAGCACGTTCTGCGAGATCACCTGTTGTTGCGACTTGTCGGCCCAGGTCTTGGCGATGCACGCCGAAACGTCGGGAGCGTCTTTCTGGCTTTGTCCCACGTTTTGCACGGCAGGTTCAGCGGCATGAGCAGAAATTGCCACGGTCAATGCGATGAGCGGTAAGTATTTCACGTTCACGTTATCTCCCTCGAGTCGTGATTGATTGAGTGGGATGCGCAGCAGTGCTGCGTGCAAGTGAGATCGCATCGGGCGGGCACGGTTCCGGTCATTCCGAAACAAGTTGTTAACGCGCTTGCCAAATGGCGGCTCGGATGCTGCGCATGTTGCTGCGGCGCGGCATGCGTCGTGTACGGCTCGACGTCATGCGTGGCGCGGTCGGTGCGCTGCCCGGTCGTGGTGTGGTGAGGTGACGGTCGCGGCAGGCGGCATGTACGTGCATGCCGCGCCGCGACTCTTTATCGAATGGCGAAGTGGAATGGCTATTGGATGGCCCCGTCGCATGAGCACCATGATGACAAACTTTCGTCTGTTGAATTGTTAACCAACTTTAAACGGCGGAAAGCGACGGGAAGGCGATGCGGCGCGCGACGGGCGCACCGTATCGTGGCGCGGCGTGAGGCAGGGAAGCGGCGCGCGGCAGAGCGCCGCGCACGCGAACGACGTCAGCCGGCCTTGCGCGAGCCGATGCCGCGCAGGTTGACCGGGACGACCGGACGGAAGCGCTCGCGCTTGTGTTCGTCGTCGAAGTGCTGGAGCGCCGGCTTGATCAGGTCGCTGCGCGACACGATCCCCGTGATGCGCAGCGATTGCTCGTCGGCGACCACCGGCAGGCGTTCGAGGCCGAGCATCGCGAGGCGCGACGCGACGACGCGGCACGTTTCGTGCGCCAGCGCGACGGCCGGTGCACGATCGGCGAACGCGGCCGAGATCGGCGTGTCGGCGCCGGCCTGCGCACGTTGCGCGTCGAGCGTCGCGCGATCGACGAGGCCGAGCAGGCGGCCGTTCTGCACGACCGGGTACGCGCGGTGTGTCTGCTTCGCGCCGAAGTATTGCGTCTCGACGGTATCGAGCGTCGCTGTGCCGTCGATCGCGACGAGCAGATCGGCCGACGTCATCACTTCGCCGATGTCGTGCCGCTCCAGCGGATCGACGCCGTATTCGCGATAGATGTGGTAGCCGCGGCGTGCGATCTTTTCCGTCATGATCGAGCGCTTCATCACGATGGTCGCGAAGCCGTGCGCGACGAGCGTCGCCGCGAGCAGCGGCAGCAGCGCATTGGTGTCGTGCGTGAGGCCGAAGGCGAACACGATCGCGGTGAGCGGGGCGCCGAGCGTCGCGCCGAGCGTCGCGGCCATGCACACGAGCGGCCACAGCGCCGGATCGCCGCCCGGCAAGACCGGCGACAGCACGGTGCCGAGGCCGGCGCCGAGCATCAGCAGCGGGGCGAGCACCCCGCCCGACGTGCCGGAGCCGAGCGCGATCACCCACATCACGGCCTTCACGATCAGCAGCGCGAGCGCGATCTTCAGCGCGATGTGCTGGTGCAGCAGGTCGCCGATCACGTCGTAGCCGACGCCGAGCGCGCGCGGCTCGAGCCAGCCGCCGACGCCGATCACGATCGCGCCGAGCGCGGGCCACCACATCCAGTGCACGGGCAGCTTCGCGAAGGTGTCTTCGACGCGGTAGAGCGCCGCCGACAGGCCGCATGCGAGCGCACCCGACAGCAGGCCCGCGACGATGCACGACAGCAGCGCGACGGGCGTGGGCGCGGCGGTCGTCAGCGGAAACAGCGGATCGACGCCGAAGAACACCGCGCGTGCGAAGCCGGCCACCGCGCACGCCAGCGCGACCGGCAGGAAACTGCGCGGGCGCCATTCGAACAGCAGCAGCTCGACCGCGAGCAGCACGGCGGCCACCGGCGTGCCGAACACGGCGGTCATGCCGGCGGCTGCACCGGCGACGAGCAGCGTCTTGCGCTCGGCGGCGGTCACGTGCACGCACTGCGCGATCAGCGAGCCGAGCGCGCCGCCCGTCATGATGATCGGGCCTTCGGCGCCGAACGGGCCGCCGCTGCCGATCACGACGCCGGACGACAGCGGCTTGAGGATCGCGACCTTCGGCGACATGCGGCTCTTGCCGAACAGGATCGCCTCGATCGCTTCCGGAATGCCGTGGCCGCGAATCTTCTCCGAACCGAAACGCGCCATCAGGCCGACGATCAGCCCGCCGATCACCGGGACGGCGATCACCCAGGCGCCGAGCGTGTTGTTCGCGGGCGAATGATCGGCGAACGAGAACTGCTGGAAGAAGAACAGGTTCGTGAACAGGTGGATCAGGCTCAGCAGCACGAACGCGGCAAGCGTGCTGAGCAGGCCGATCACGGCGGCAAGCAGCGCGATCCTGGGCAGGCGTTCGTTGGTCGAGAAATCGCGTTTATGTGGGGCGTTCATCGGAGTGGCAAGGGTCAGTAATCGATCTGGGGAACCTGGAACGTGTCCTTGAGCGACTTCAGTTCGGCGCGATGCATGGCCGCGAGGCGGGCGAGCAGCGTTTCGCCGGCGTGCTCGAGGTGGACTTCGACCTGGCGGCGGTCGGCTTCGCTCGGCTTGCGCTTCACGAGCCCGAGCGCTTCGCAGCGCGTCACCAGCGCCACGACGCCGTGGTGCTGCGCCTGCAGGCGTTCCGCGAGTTCGCCGATGGTCGCCCATTCGCGATGCGGATAGCCCTTGATGTGCAGCAGCAGCAGGTATTGCAGCGGCGTCACGCCTTCGCTTTGCGCGGCGCGTTCGGAGAAGCGCTCGAAGCGGCGCATCTGGTAGCGGAACTCGGACAGTTGCTGGAAATCGCCTTTCGTCAGCGCGCGTCGGGTATCGTTCATCGAGGTCGGTCGGGCAGTCGGTTACGGTGGCGGCAAATATATCACAATATGATATAAATGGCCGAAATCAGGCGGAATGGTCGCATTCCGCGTGTCGCAGGCGGTGACGTGGCGGGGTGCGCGCTACGCGGCCTCGAGCATTTGGGTCTGCTGATACAGGCCCGTGACGAGATCCGTCTGCGTAATGATGCCGACGAGCCGGCGCGACGCATCGACGACCGGAATATGGTGGTGGCCCGAATGCGTGAACAGCGGCACGAGCGCCGTAATCGGCATGGTTTCCGGCACCGATGCGACGTCGCGCGTCATCACGGACGCGACGCTCGCGGGCTGGCCGCCGAACGATTGCGGCAACCGCGCGGACAGGCGCTGCCACAGCGGGGCCGGACGGCGCAACTGACGCGTGAGGTCGGCGCGCGTGACGATGCCGGTCAGGCGGCCTTCGCCGTCGACCACCGGTAGCGCCTTCACGCGGTGGCGATCGAGCAGCGTGAGCGCGGCCGCGACCGACGTCGACGGCGCGACCTCGATCGCATGCTTCGTCATCAGGTCGGCGCACTTCAACTGGCCGAACGTGCGCGTATAAGCCTGCATTTCGGTTTCGCGCAGCAGCGTTTCGAGATCGTCCGGATCGACGTCGAGCCATTCGCTGCGGCGCTTCAGCACCGCGTCGAGGTCGCCGCGCGTGAAGCCGCCGCGCGCCGGGGCGGCGCCGCCGGTCTGCGGTTTCGCTTCGGGGCGCACGCCGCCGTGCGGGTAGCGGTGCCCGGTCAGCGCGTGATAGACGAGCGCGGCCGACAGCAGGATCGCCGATTGCAGCGCGATCGGCTGCACGACGAAGCCGAAGCCGAGCGCATGGATCGCCGGACCGCCGACCACGGCCGTGAGCGCGACGGCCCCCGACGGCGGATGCACGCAGCGCAACGCGAACATGCCGCCGATCGCGCAGGCGATCGCGACCGCGGCGGCCGTGATCGGATCGGCGATCCATTGCGCGCACGCGACGCCGACCGTCGCCGCGACGAGATTGCCGCCGATGATCGACCAGGGCTGCGCGAGCGGGCTCGCCGGCACCGCGAACAGCAGCACGGCCGACGCGCCCATCGGCGCGACGAGCAGCGGCACGAGGCCCGGCACGCCGGGCAGCAGCCGCATCGTGACGCCGACCGTCGCAATGCCGACGAGCGCGCCGGTGCACGAGCGCAGGCGCTCGCGCCAGCCGAGTGTCATCGGATGGGGAATGAAGCTGTGCAGCCACTGCCGCAACGTGCGGCGCGACGGGGAGGAGCCTGACGACATGGACGGTAAGCGGTAAAAATGACAACGCGAGGGCGCGGCGGCCAAGCGCGGAATTATATCGTGTTGTGATACAAATTGTCGCGCGGCATCGCGTCGTTGCACGCGTGCGACGCGCAAGTCTTGCAAAATGCTTTCACCGGATGAGAACTTGCGTGCGCACAATCGCCCAAATTTGTCTGCAGCGGCGTACAATTCGGCGCACTGAATTCCCCCGTCATGCCAGAACCCCGTACGCGATGCCCGCTCTCCCGCCTTCTCCCCGGCACGGTGATCGATTCGACGTGGTTCGCGGCCGTGTTCCGTTGCCCCTCTGACGCGAGCGCCGCCGACGCCTCCCCACTGACTCTCCCCAAGCCAATTCAATGGACATGCTCGAAAACATGCGCCTGTTCGTGCGCGTCGTCGAAGCCGGCAGTTTTACTGCGGTCGCGAAGGAAATCGACGCGACCACCGCGCAGGTGTCGCGCGCGGTCTCGAACCTCGAAGCCCACGTGCAGACGCGCCTGCTGCATCGCACGACCCGCCACCTCGGCCTGACCGAAAGCGGCGAGCGCTATTTCGAGCGCGCGAAATCGATCCTCGCGGAAATCGACTACGCGAACGCGGAGGCGCGCAACGCGCTGCTGCGGCCGAGCGGCAAGATGCGCATTCACGCGATGACGGGGCTCGGGCAGAGTCATGTCGTGTCGTCGATCGTGCGCTACCAGGAGGACAACCCCGACGTATCGGTCGAGCTGACGCTGGCGCAGCGGATGCCGAATCTGGTCGAAGAGGGCTACGACGTATCGATCGTGACGGCGTCGCAGCTGCCCGATTCGGGCTATGTCGCGCAGACCTGCGGCACGAGCTGCAGCGTACTCGTCGCGTCGCGCGAATACCTGGCGCGGCACGGCACGCCGCAGACGCCCGACGAACTGCCGAACCACGTGTGCCTGCGCCTCGACACGCCCGCGTCGCCGGCCGGCGAATGGCGCCTGGAGCGCAGCGACGGCGAGGAAACCGTCTACGAGCTGCAGCCGGCGCCGTTCCAGGTCAACGTGCCGGACGCGCTGTGCGTCGCGGTGCGCGCCGGGCGCGGGATCGCGTGCGTGGCGCTGTATACGGTGCTCGACGATATCCGCGAAGGGCGCCTGATCCGCGTGCTGCCCGAGTACCGGCTGCAGACGGTGAGCGTCTATGCGGTCTACGCGACGCGCCGCTATCTCGATGCGAAGATCCGCACCTTCCTCGACCACCTGCGCACGACGCTCACGCCCGCGCTCGAGAACGATCTGCGCGAACTCGACCGGCTGACGACGGAGCACGTGCCGAGCAGCCGCCAACGCGCGTGACGGCGCCGGCGTGCGGCCGCGGCGCTCATGCGGCCGGCGCGATGCGGATCCGCTCGAAGCGGCCCGCGAGCCATACGTACGCCGCAATGCCGATCAGTCCGTGCGCGGCGACGAACCACAACGCGCCGGCGAACGAGCCGGTGCTGGCGACGAAGTAGCCGATCACGAGCGGCGTGACGATCCCGGCGATGTTGCCGAGGCCGTTGAACACGCCGCCGCTCAGCCCGACCATGCCTTCCGGCGCCGTGTCGGCGAGCACGGCCCAGCCGACCGCTGCGAGCCCCTTGCCGAAGAACGCGATCGTCATCAGCGCGATCACGACCGCGTTCGACGATGCGCCGTTCGCGAGCACGAGCAGCGTCGCCATTGCCATCCCCGCGACGAACGGCGTCTTGCGCGCCCTCGACGGATGCATGCCGCGCCGGATCATCCAGTCCGACAGCACGCCGCCGAGCACGCCGCCCGTGAAGCCGCAGATCGCCGGCAGCGCGGCGACCCAGCCGGCTTCCATGATCGTCATCCCGCGTCCCTTGATCAGGTAGATCGGGAACCACGTGATGAAGAAGTAGGTGAGCGCCGTGATGCAGTACTGGCCGATGTAGATCGCCCACAGGTTCCGGTGGCGGAACAGTTGCGACACGTCGTGCGACGACACGCGCGGCCGCTCGCGCACGCGGTTCGCTTCCAGATCGACGAGCGCGCCGTGAGCACGCAGGTAGTCACGCTCCGCGTCGGTCACGCGCCGATGGCCGTGCGGCTCGCGATACCACGCGAACCACAGCGCGGCGAGCGCGATGCCGAGCAGCCCCATCCACAGGAAGACGTGCTCCCAGCCGAGCGCATGCGTGAGCCACGCCATCGCCGGCGTGAACAGCACGACGGCCATGTACTGCGCGGAATTGAACAGCGCCGACGCGGTGCCGCGTTCGGCCGTCGGGAACCAGCAGGCGACGATCCGCGAATTGGCCGGAAACGCCGGCGATTCGACGAGGCCGAGCATGAAGCGCATCACGAACAGCGCGAGTGTCGCGGCCGCGCCCTGCACGGCGAACGCGCCGACCGTGCCCTGCAGCATCGTGAACACCGACCACAGCAACAGGCTCAGGCCATACACGCGCCGTGCGCCGAAGCGGTCGAGCAGCCAGCCGCCCGGAATCTGGCCGATCGCATAGGCCCAAGCGAACGCGGAAAAGACGACGCCGAGCTGGACCGGCGTGAGCCCGAGATCGTGCGCGACGCCGGTGCCGGCGATCGACATCGTCGCGCGGTCCGCATAGTTGACGACGGTGACCGCGAAAATCAGCGCGAGGACCGCGTAACGGACGCGGCCGATCGTGCGCGAGGCGGCGGGCGAGGCGGCGACGGCAGCGCCGCTGGATCGATGGGACATGCGTGTCTCCTGGCCTCCGTCGTGCGGAGGCATCCGGTGTTGTAACGGGCGGGCGGTGTGGCGCTCAGCGGGTGACGCTGGTCGGCGGGCGCTGGCCCGCGAAGCATGCGGCGAGGTTCGCGAGCACGATGCGGCCCATTGCCTCGCGCGTTTCGTGCGTGGCGCTCGCGCGGTGCGGCTGCACGACGACGCGATCGAGTTCGAGCAGCGCGGCCGGCACGTGCGGTTCGTTCGCGAACACGTCGAGACCGGCGCCGGCGATCGTGCCGTCGGCCAGCGCGCGCACGAGCGCGGCTTCGTCGACCAGCTTGCCGCGTGCGACATTGATCAGGAATCCTTGGGGGCCGAGCGCGGCGAGCACATCGGCCGTCACCAGCACGTTGCCGTGATCGGCCGAGGCCGCGATCACGAGCACGTCGCTGTCGCGTGCGAGCGCGGCGAGGTCGGGCACGAAGCGATAGCCGCTGTCGCGATGCTCGCGCGGGCCGAAGTAACTGACGGGCATCCGGAACGCCTGCGCGCGCTGCGCGATCGCGCGTCCGACACGGCCGAGCCCGACGATGCCGAGCCGCTTGCCGGTGACCTGCGTCGCGAGCGGCTGCGCCGTTTTGCGCCAGCGGCCGGCGCGCACGATCCGCTCGCCGGCGCCGAGGTCGCGCAGGGTCATCAGGATCAGGCCCAGCGCCATGTCGGCGACGTCATCGGTCAGTACGTCGGGGGTCGTCGTCACGTGGATGCCGCGCGCCCGGGCGCGGTCGAGATCGACCGCGTCGGTGCCGATGCCGTTGATCGCGATGATCTCGAGCGCGGCGAGCCGGTCCATCAGCGCGGCGGACAGGCCGTTCGCGCCACCCGTCACGACGCCGCGAATGCGCGGCGCCACGCGATCGAGCAGCGCCTCCGGTTGCTCGGCCGCATACAGCCGGTGCACGGTATAACGGGCGGACAGTTCGGCGTCGATGGTGTCGGGAAGCGGCTGGGTCAGCAGGATGTCGATGGTCATGAAGGTCTCGGTCGTCGTGCGCGGCGCGGGCCGTGCATCAGGTGGAACCGAGTATAGAAATCGTATCGATATCGGTCTAACATCAAAAGACTATCGATTGATTCAAGATTTGAATGATTGAACTGCACCAGCTTCGCTGTTTCGTCGCGGTCGCCGAAGAGCTGCATTTCGGCCGCGCGGCCCGGCGACTCTTCATGACCCAGCCGCCGCTCAGCCGGCAGATCCAGTTGCTCGAGCACGCGCTCGGCATCGCGTTGCTCGAGCGCAGCAGCCGGCAGGTCAGCCTGACCGCGGCCGGCGAGCGCTTCCTGCGCGACGCGCGGCACATCCTCGAATTTTCCGCGCGCGCCGAGCAGGCCGCGCAGCGCGTCGCGCACGGCGGGGCCGGGCGCATCACGCTCGGCTTCACGGCCGTCAGTGCGTACCGGATGATTCCGGTGCTGCTCGCGCACGCGGCGCATGCGTTGCCGGACGTCGACGTCGAATTGCGCGAGATGGTGTCGACCGTGCAGATCGACGCGCTCGCGTCGCGGATGCTCGACGCGGGTTTCGTGCGCCAGCGCGCGGCGCGCCAGCCGCTCGAATACCGGCTCGTGCAGCGCGAACCGATGCTCGTCGCGGTCGCGGAGGGCGCGCCGCTCGCGACCTACGAGCAGATCGGCCCCGACGAGCTCGACCGGCAGCCGTTCATCGCGTATTCGCCGAACGAGGGCAAGTATTTCCACGACATGATCTCGGGGATGTTCGCGGGCGCCGGGCGGCTGCCGAACTACCTGCACTACGTCGGCCAGACGCATACGATCCTCGGCCTCGTGCGCGCGGGGCTCGGTGCGGCGCTGGTGCCGGCGTCGGCGCGCGAGCTTCATGTGGACGGCGTGGTGTTCCGGCCGCTGGCCGGCGTCAACGTGGCGGCCGAGCTGTATCTCGCATGGCGCGCGGACAACGACAATCCGGCGCTGCCGGTGTTCAACGCGATGGTCGAGCGGTTTCTGACGGACAGCGCGGACGATCCGGGCGTTTAGCGGTGCGCCTGCTCGCCTGAGCGGCCTGCCGCGTACCACCGAAAGTCGGTCGTCCGATGATCGAAGACGCGGGCGCGAATTGTTTGCGGCGTCCCCAACGCGTGAAAAACGGCGATTTTTCATACGAGTTCCGCCCGAAATACGCGCCACACGATCCGGATTTTTTGTCCTGAACAGGGGAAACCCCCATTTTTCTCTCATCGGTCGTCGTATTACTGTATCGATACACTAAATCGATACAGTCGCGTCGCGAGACGCACTCGCAAAGGAGACGGCTCATGAATACCTACACCCGGCGGCGCTTTCTGCAGACGGTGTCCGCCGCCACGCTGGCGGCCGCGGGCGGCTTGCCGGAAGGCGTGCGCGCGCAGCAGCCGGTCGTCACGCTGCGCTGCTCGTCGTCGATGCCGGCCGACCAGAACGCCGCGCATTACGTGTGGTACGAGCGTCTCGCCGCGAACCTGAAGGCGAGCGTGGGCGATGCGATCCGGGTCGACTACTTTCCGAACAGCCAGCTCGGCAAGGAAAACGATGTCGTGCAGCAGGTCAAGATCGGCGCGATCGACATGATGATCTCGGGCTCGTCGATCTGGGCCACGATCGCGCCGGAGCTCGGGATGCTCGATCTCGGCTACCTGTTCGACAGCTACGCGCACGTCGCGAAGGCGCTCGACGGTCAGGTCGGCACGAGCCTGAACGCGCTGCTGCAAAAGCGCGCCGGATGCTCGGTGCTGACCTGGGGTTCGCATTTCGGCGGGCGCTGCGTATTCACGAAGCAGCCGGTGACGGCGTTGCCCGGCCTGAAGGGGGCGAAGCTGCGCGTGCTGCCGACGCCCGCGTTCATGGATACCTTCAAGGCGATGGGCGCGGTGCCGACGCCGATTCCGTTCGGCGAGCTGTACATGGCCGTGCAGACGGGCGTCGTCGACGGTCTCGAGCACGATCCCGCCACGGTGCTCGCGAGCCGCTTCGACGAGATCGTGAAGTCGTGCTGGCAATCGCGCCACGTGTTCGCGGCGATGACCGTCGTGATGGGGCGGCGCGCGCTCGACCGGATTCCGGCCAATCTGCGGCCGGCCTTCGATCGCGCGGTGGCCGACGCGACCGCGCAGCAGCGTGCGATTGCCGCGCAGAAGGCCGCGCAGGCGGAGCAGGCGCTGAAGCAGCGCGGCATGGCGTTTTACCCGCTGGCCGACGCCGAGCGCGCGGCGTTGCGGCAGACGATGCACGACCGCCTGTATGTGGCGTTCGCGAAGCAATATCCGGCCACCGCGCCGCTGTTTCCGGCGATCGCCGCCGCGCGGGGTTGAGCGATGGACATGCACTCCGTGTCGGGCGCCGCGCCGGCTCCCGCTGCAGGCCAACCGGCGCATCGCGCCGCCCGCGTGCTGGATGCGCTGCTGCGCTGGCTCGAGTACCTGTC
This sequence comes from Burkholderia sp. 9779_493, assembly GCF_015712215.1. Lineage (NCBI taxonomy): Bacteria > Pseudomonadati > Pseudomonadota > Betaproteobacteria > Burkholderiales > Burkholderiaceae > Burkholderia > Burkholderia sp. 9779_493. The sequence continues at coordinate 148,306 of NZ_JACCQA010000003.1, read as the reverse complement.
GGCCGCGGTGCTCGGCGTCGACGTGCTCGTCGTGTTCGTGTCGGTCGTGTTCCGCTATTTCCTGCACGACCCGGTCGACTGGGCCGAGGAAGTGGCCAGCGCGCTGATGATCGTGCTCGTGTTCTTCGGCGCGGCGACGGTGCTCGGGCGCAGCCAGCATGTCGGCATCGACGTGTTTCGCGGCCGGCTGCCGGCACGCTGGCAGGGCGCGCTGATCCAGGTCGGCCACTGGATCGTGGCGGCCGTCGCGCTGAACCTGCTGGTGTCGTCGTGCCAGTTGCTCACGGATTCGTACGACCAGTTGACGACGGGCGGCTTGCCGGGCTGGATCAACGGGTATCCGATGATGTTCGGCGCGCTGTTCATGACGGTATTCGCGCTTGCGAATGCGCTGAACGCGCCGCGCCGCCGGGTGATCGGCACGTTCGCGTGCTGCGCGGCGCTCGCGGGCGCCGTGTACGGCTGGAACGCGCTGTGGCCCGCGCATGCGGTCGCGCCGGGCACGCTGCTGGTCGCGGGCTTCGTCGGCGGGCTGGTGCTCGGCGTGCCGATCGGGTTCGTGCTGGCGTTCTCGGCGCTGCTGTATTTCCTCGCGGATCCGACGCTGCCGCTGCTGGTCTACTCGCAACAGGTGATGGCCGGCGCCGATCACTTCGTGCTGCTCGCGGTGCCGTTCTTCGTGCTGGCCGGGCTGCTGATGGAGACCAACGGGATGTCCGCGCGGCTCGTCGAGTTGCTGCTGCGAATTTTCGGGCGCGTGCGGGGCGGGCTCGGCCTGATCGTGATCTTCGCGACGGCGTGCTTTTCCGGCGTGTCGGGCTCGAAACTGGCCGATATCGCGGCGGTGGGCGGCGTCGTGATGCCGGCGGTGCGCCGCGCGCGGCAGGACCCCAACGAAACCGCCGCGCTGCTCGCGTGCAGCGCGGTGATGGCCGAAACGATTCCGCCGTGCGTGAACATGATCATCATGGGCTTCGTCGCGAACATCTCGATCGCCGGGCTGTTCGTCGCGGGGATCGTGCCGGCGGCCGTGCTGGCCGCGTCGCTCGCGGTCGTGACGGTGATCACTGGGCGCAGGATCGACGTGGCCGAGGTGTTCGGCGAGCGTCGCGCGTGGCTGCCGCTCGCGGGCGGCGCGCTCGTCGCGCTGGTCATGGTCGCGATGATCGGCAAGGGCGTGACGTCGGGGATCGCGACGTCGACCGAAGTGTCCGCGTTCGCGGTGGTCTACGCGCTCGTCGTGGGCTGGCTCGCGTTCCGCGAACTGACGTGGCGCTCGGTCGGCCGCGTGTTCGTGCGCGCCGCGTCGATGGCGAGCGGTATCCTGTTCATCGTCGCGGCGGCGTCGAGCGTGTCGTTCGCGCTGTCGATCGAGCAGATTCCGGCCCTCGTCTCGGGCACAATGACGGCGTTTGCCCATCAATACGGCGCGACGATGTTCCTGCTGCTGGCGGCGCTGCTGATGATCGTGTTCGGCGCCGTGCTCGAAGGCGCGCCCGCGCTGATCATCTTCGGGCCGCTGCTCGCGCCGATCGCGCTGCAGCTCGGCATCCATCCGCTGCATTTCGGCACGGTCGTGGTGGTGGCGATGGGGTTCGGGCTGTTCGCGCCGCCGGTCGGCCTCGGGCTGTTCACGACCTGCGCGATCACGGGCACCGAGGTCGGGCGCGTGGCCCGGCCGATGGTGAAATATCTGCTGGTGCTGTTCGCCGCCCTCGTGGCGCTGATCTTCGCACCGGCGTTTTCGTTGTGGCTGCCGGCCCATTTCGGCCTGTAGCCCGTTCTATGCAAGACGACATGAGTACGATTCAGGACGTGGCCCGTCATGCGGCCGTTTCGGTCAGCACGGTTTCGAACGTGCTCAACGGACGCACCGACCAGATGAAGCCGGAGACGCTCGAACGCGTGAAGGCGGCGATGGACGCGCTGCAGTACCGGCCGAGCACGCTCGCGCGCCAGCTCAAGACGGGGCAGACGCCGCTCGTCGGGCTGCTGGTGCCGTCGATGGCGAACCCGATGTACGGCTACATCGCGCGCGAGATCGAGGCCTGCGCGCAGGAACGGTATGGCCATCGCGTGCTGATCGGCAACACCTACCGCGATGCGCGCAAGGAGGCGTCGTTCTTCGACGATCTGTACGCGCACGGCGTGCGGCGCGTGATCGTGATCTCGTCGCTCGCCGACGAAAGCCACCTCGAGCGCGCGGCCGAACGCGGGATGGCGGTCGTCAGCTACGACCGGCGCGCGACACCCGGCGAGCAATCGAAGGTCGATCACGTGACGGCCGACAACGAGGCGGCCGCGCGGCTCGCGACACGCCGGCTCGTTGACGCCGGCCATACGCGGCTCGCGTTCGCGACGGTGGCCGGCATCACGGTGAGCCGCAGCGACAAGATCCGCGGCTTTCTCGCCGTGGCAAGCGAGGCGGGCGGCGCCACCCAGGCGCGCGTGCTCGACGGCGGTCCCGCGAACGAATACGGCGACTCGGTGATCGTCGACGTCGGGCGTGCGCTCGGCGTCGAGCTCGCGGCCGATCCCGCGCGGCCGACCGGCATCGTCGCGGTCAACGACCTGTTCGCGCTCGGCCTGATGGCCGGGCTGCGCGACGGCGGCTTGCGGGTGCCGGACGATGTCTCCGTCATCGGGATGGACGGTCATTTCCTGTCGGCGATCTCGTGGCCGGCGCTGACCACGGTGCAACTGCCGGTCACCGAAATGGCCGGCGAGATGGTGCGGCGCGTGATGCGGCAGGAGGGCGACGCACCGTCCGCCGGGCCATGCGTGTTCGCGGACGTGACGCTCGTGGAGCGCGCCTCGGTCGCGCCGCCGCCGGCGCAGGCGGCCGGCACGAACGGAGGTCACGCATGACGCGCGTCTACGTCACGCATCCGAGCGGGATGATCGACCACTACTTCGGCGCCAGGGCGTTGCGCGCGCTGCGCGCGATCGCGGACGTCACCTGCAACCCGCACGATCGCGAACTCGACACGGACGAACTGATTGCCGCCGCGCAGGGATGCGACGCGATCATCGCGTACCGGCAGACCCCGGCGCCTCGCGCGCTGTTCGCGGGGCTGCCGGTACTTGCCGCGTTCCTGCGTTGCGCGGTCGACATCCGGACGGTCGACGTCGCCGCGGCGAGCGCGTGCGGCGTGCTGGTCACGCAGGCGAGCCCCGGCTTCGGGCCGGCCGTCGCCGAGTGGGTCGTCGGCGCGATGATCGACCTCGCGCGCGGGATCGGCGGCTACGCGGACGCGTACCATCGTGGCGCGCCGCCGGTGCCACGGATGGGGCGCGAACTGCGCGGCAGCACGCTCGGCCTGATCGGCTATGGGCAGATCGCGCGCCATCTCGCCCCCGTCGCGACGGCGCTCGGCATGCGCGTGCTCGTCAGCGATCCGTACGTGCGGGTCGACGCGCCGCCGCCCGAACAGGTCGACGCCGCCACGGTGCTGCGCGATTCGGATTACGTCGTCTGCCTTGCGCCGGCCACGCCGGCCACCGCGAACCTGATCGATGCGGCGGCATTCGCGGCGATGAAGCCGGGTGCGTGCTTCATCAATGCGTCGCGCGGCGAACTCGTCGACGAGCAGGCGCTGGCCAACGCGCTCGCCAGCGGGCGGCTGGCCGGTTGCGCGCTGGACGTCGGCCGTGCTGCGGACCAGATGCCGACGCCCGCGCTCGCCGCGCATCCGCGCGTCATCGCGACCCCGCACATCGGCGGGCTGACGCTGCCGGCGATCGAGCATCAGGCGCTGGAGACGGTCGACCAGCTCGCCGCGCTGCTCGACGGGCGCGTGCCGACCGGCGCGGTCAACGCCGCGCAGGCGACGCGGCTCGCGCGCTGGCGCGCGTCGCACGCATCCGTCGCGCCGGGCGGGCGATGATCCGCGACGGCGTGGGCGGCACGCGGTTCCCGGACGCGTGCGATTGCCATATCCATATCTACGACGATGCGTACCCGCTCGCGCCGACGGCGACGTTTCGGCCGCCCCATGCGCCGGCGGACGCGTATCGGCGCGTGCAGCGCGCGCTCGGCCTCACGCGCGTGGTGATCGTACAGCCGACCGGCTATGGCGCCGACAACCGATGCACGCTCGCTGCACTGGCCGCGTTCGGTCCGCAGGCGCGCGGCGTCGCGACGTTGCCGGTCGACGTGCCGGATGCGGAGCTGGAGCGGCTGCATGCCGCCGGCATGCGCGGCGTGCGCTTCATGATGCTGGCGGGCGGCACCGCGCAATGGAGCGATCTGGAACGGATGGCCGCGCGGATCGCGCCGCTCGGCTGGCATATCGACCTGCAGTTCGACGGTCGCACGCTGGCCGATATCGAGCCGACGCTGGCGCGGCTGCCGGCGCGCGTGGTGATCGATCACACGGGCAAATTCCTGACGCCCGTCGCCCCGGATGCACCGTCCTTTGTCGCACTGCGACGCCTGCTTGATCGCGGCCACGCATGGGTGAAGTTGTCCGCGCCGTACGAGACGTCGCAATCCGGCGCACCGGGCTACGACGACGTCGCGCGTCTCGCCGCCGTGCTCGCGCGCGGCCATTCGACACGCTGCGTGTGGGGCAGCAACTGGCCGCATCCGAACGCATCGCCGCTGCCGGACGATGCACGCCTGCTCGGCTGGCTGCACGATTGCGCGGCGGACGACGCGATTGCCCGCGCGATCCTGGTCGACAACGCGGCTGCGCTCTATGGATTCGAGACGGACACGCAGCGCGAAACCGTCGCGTGACGCGCTGCCGCCCCCGTTGGGTCACGGCGGCGCGAAGCGAAGGACAGGGAAGGGACTTGAAGAAGTGCAAGCGGCCCGCCGGAGCGAATCCGCCGGGCCGCTTGCATTGGAGCGTCAGTGAGTGATCGACAGGAACAGGTACGCGGCGAACAGCGCGACGTGCACGACGCCGTGCAGCACCGTCGTGCGCCCCTGGCTCAGCGTGAGCGTACTGACCAGCAGCGTGAGCGCGAGCAGGACCGTTTCCATCGCGCCGATCCCGAGCGTGAGCGGCTGGCCGACCCAGATGAACACGGCCGCGACGGTCGGGATCGTGAGCCCGATGCTCGCGAGCGCCGAACCGAGCGCGAGGTTCATGCTGGTCTGCAGGCGGTTCGCCCGCGCGGCGGTGACGGCCGCGAGCCCTTCCGGCAGCAGCACGAGCGCGGCGATCACGATACCGACCGCGGCTTCGGGCGCGCCGAGCTTCAGCACCGCATGCTCGACGGCCGGCGACAGCAGCTTCGCGAGCAGCACGACCGCGACGAGGCTCGCGAACAGCAGCACCATGCTGGTGATCGCGGTGCGGTTGCTCGGCGCCGCCGCGTGCACCGCTTCGTCCGCGGTGTCGTGCGCGGCGAGGAAGTAGTCGCGGTGGCGCACGGTCTGCACGAACACGAACGCGCCGTACAGCACGAGCGACGCGACGCCGGCGAACGCGAGCTGCGATTTCGAGAAGAACGGGCCCGGGGCGGCGCTCAGGTAGTTCGGCATCACGAGCGACAGCACCGACAGCGACGCGAGCACCGCGAGCGCCTTGCTCGCGCCGCGCCCCTGGAAGTCCTGTTCGCCGTGCTTCCATGCGCCGACCAGCAGGCAGATGCCGACGATGCCGTTACAGATGATCATCACGGCGGCGAACACGGTGTCGCGGGCGAGGCCCGATTTCTCCGGGCCCGCGCCGAGCATCACCGACACGATCAGCGCGACCTCGATGACGGTCACGGCGACCGCGAGCACGAGCGTGCCGAACGGTTCGCCGACGCGGTGCGCGACGACTTCCGCGTGGTGGACGGCGGCGAACACGGCGCCGGCGAGCGCGGCGGCGAACACCGCGATGACGAGGCCTTCGGCCGGCACCGCGCGCGACAGCGCGAGTACCAGCCAGGCGGCAAGCGGGGCCCAGAGGGTCCAGCGCGGGAGCTGGTTGGACGACAGCGGCATGGAGGGTTTCCTTATGCGAGTGGCGGCGCGCGACGCGCCGTCACGGGTTGACGAAGCCCGGCCGTACTATCCGCCGAACGAGGACGATGAAACCGAAAAGGTGGCGGCGCGCAACGGCGCTGCCCTGGGTTCGCTGCCGTGAGGCGGCGAGGGGCGCGGGCGGGCCGAGGCCCGTCGCGGGATGAAACGGTTCGATGCGGTTGCCCGCGGATGGCGAGACGAGCGCACGTGACGACGCGTGGCCGGCGGCTCGATCCGACCCCGACAGGGCGGGCGACGATGGACGGCGGTGACGGCGCGACACGCTTTCCCCCTGAAATCCGGCAATTTGTCGAATTTTATCAGGCGTTCGGGGGTCACTATCTCATATTCGAACACTTACGTTGACCTTTCGGTTGATAAAAAGTTGCCCGACGTTTCGATTTTTTTGTCGTTGCAGTTTCCGTAACGATGTCTTGCACGACAAATTCGGGCTCGCCCTGACATAAATCTACCGACCGGTCGGTTTATAATCGCTCGCACTTCCACTTCATGACGGATCGCAAGCGATGGCTGTTTCCTCTGCACATTCGGTGAACTCGGGCGCACTCGCGCCGTCGGCCGTCGTCGGCGTGATCGGCGCCGGCGCGATGGGCGCGGGCATTGCGCAGGTCGCGGCGGCGGCCGGCCATGCGGTGCTGCTCTACGACCTGAACGAAGCGGCCTGCGACAAGGCGCTGGCCGGCATCCGTGCCCAGTTCGCCCGGCTGGCCGAGAAGGGCCGGCTCGAACCGGCGCAGGCCGACGCGGCCGGCAACCGGGTCCGCGCGGTGCGCGCGCTGGCCGATTTCGCGGGGGCGGCGCTGATCGTCGAGGCGGCGGCCGAACGGCTCGACGTGAAGCGCGAGATTTTCGCGACGCTCGAACGTCATGTCGACGACGCGTGCGTGCTCGCGACCAACACGTCGTCGATCTCGATCACGTCGATCGCGACCGGGCTGCGCGTGCCGCAGCGCGTCGCCGGCCTGCATTTCTTCAATCCCGCGCCGCTGATGGCGCTCGTCGAAGTGGTCAGCGGGCTCGCGACCGCGCCCGAGGTTGCGCAGATGCTGTATGCGACCGCCGCTGCGTGGGGCAAGCAACCGGTGATGGCGAAATCGACGCCGGGCTTCATCGTGAACCGCGTCGCACGGCCGTATTACGCGGAGGCGTTGCGCGTGCTGAACGAGCAGGGCGGCGCACCGGCGTCGATCGATGCGGTGATGCGCGAAGCCGGCGGGTTCCGGATGGGGCCGTTCGAGTTGATGGACCTGATCGGCCACGACGTGAACTTCGCGGTGACCGAGTCGGTGTTCCGCGCGTACTTCAACGACCCGCGCTACACGCCGTCGCTGATCCAGCAGGAACTCGTCAACGCGGGCTTCCTCGGACGCAAGTCCGGACGCGGCTTCTATTCGTATGCGGACGGCGCGACGCCGCCTGCCCCCGATCTCGAACCGCCGCGCGCCGCGCCGGCGGACGTCGTGCTGTTTGCGCAGGAGGGCCCGGCCGCCGCGCTGCATGCGCGCTTCGTCGACCGTATCGCAGGCGCCCGTCAGGCCGGTGCGCAACCGGACGATCTGCTGGCCACGGCCGGCCGCGCGTCGATCGCGCTGACCGATGGCCGGACGGCCACCGCGCGCGCCGCACAAACGGGCGTGGCGGATCTCGTGCTCGTCGATCTCGCGCGCGATTACGCGCAGGCGGGGCTCGTCGCGCTGACCCGCGCGCTCCAGTGCGGCGACGCGGCCTATGCGGATGCGGTCGGCTTGTTCCAGCAGGCGGGCTTTCGTGTCGTCGGCGTCGCGGACGTGCCGGGGATGGTCGCGATGCGCACCGTCGCGATGCTCGCGAACGAAGCGGCCGACACGGTGAACCAGGGCGTGTGCTCGCCGGCCGATCTCGATCTCGCGATGGAGAAGGGCGTGAACTATCCGTGCGGCCCGCTCGCGTGGGCCGACGCGATCGGCCTCGGCCGCGTGCACCGCGTGCTGTCGAACCTCGCGGCGAGCTACGGCGAGGACCGCTATCGCGTGTCGCCGCGCCTCGCCGCGCTGCATGCGGCCGGCCGCACGTTCCGGTCGTAGCCGCCCGCCCCGGTTACTTCGAACACGATAACGACATCACGCCATTGGAGGAGCACCCCGATGACTCACCCGACGCATCCCGCCGCCGCCCTCGAGCCGATCGAGACCGCCAGCCGCGACGAACTGCAGGCGCTGCAGCTCGAACGCCTCAAGTGGTCGCTGCGCCACGCGTACGACAACGTCCCGCACTATCGCCGCACGTTCGACGCGGCCGGAGTGCATCCGGACGACCTGAAATCGCTCGCCGATCTCGCGAAATTCCCGTTCTCGACCAAGAACGACCTGCGCGACAACTATCCGTTCGGCCTCTTCGCGGTGCCGCGCGAGCAGGTCGTGCGCGTGCACGCATCGAGCGGCACGACCGGCAAGCCGACCGTGGTCGGCTACACCGCGCGCGACATCGACACGTGGGCGAACGTGACCGCGCGCTCGATCCGCGCGGCCGGCGGCCGCCCGGGCGATACGCTGCACAACGCGTTCGGCTACGGCCTGTTCACCGGCGGCCTCGGGATTCACTACGGCGCGGAGCGGCTCGGCTGCATGGTCGTGCCGATGTCCGGCGGGCAGACCGAGAAGCAGGTGCAACTGATTCGCGACTTCGAGCCGAAGATCATCCTCGTCACGCCGTCGTACATGCTGAACCTGATCGACGAGATGGTGCGGCAGGGGATGAACCCGGCCGAATCGTCGCTGAAGATCGGCATCTTCGGCGCCGAACCGTGGACGCAGGCGCTGCGCAATGAAGTGGAGACGCGCGTGGGCATCGACGCGCTCGACATCTACGGGCTGTCGGAAGTGATGGGCCCGGGCGTCGCGTGCGAATGCGTCGAGACGAAGGACGGCCCGGTGATCTGGGAAGACCATTTCTACCCGGAGATCATCGATCCCGTCACCGGCGAGGTGCTGCCCGACGGCAGCCAGGGCGAGCTCGTGTTCACGTCGCTGACGAAGGAGGCGATGCCGGTGATCCGCTACCGCACGCGCGACCTCACCGCGCTGCTGCCGCCGACCGCGCGCGCGATGCGCCGGCTCGCGAAGATCACGGGCCGCTCCGACGACATGCTGATCGTGCGCGGCGTGAACGTGTTTCCGAGCCAGATCGAGGAGATCGTCGTCGCGCTGCCGCTGTTGTCGGGCCAGTTCCAGATCACGCTGTCGCGCGACGGTCACATGGACCGGCTCGACCTCGCGGTCGAGTTGCGCTCCGAGGCGGCGGCGTCCGTCACCGACGGCGAGCGCGCGGCGCTCGCGCGCGAGTTGCAGCACCGGATCAAGACGATGGTCGGCGTGTCGTCCGGCGTGACGGTGCTGGCAGCCGGCGGCATTCCGGCGACCGCGACCGGCAAGGCGCGCCGCGTGATCGATCGCCGTCAGGCCGCCTGATGTCGAGGTGTGCCGTTCTACCCGAGGAAACCTGTTCGATGGATGAATTGAAGACCCTGGCCGTCACGGTCGATGCGCGCGGCATCGCGACCGTCGCGCTGCAGCGCGGCGACGTGCTGAACGCGTTCGACGAGACGATGATCGCGGAGCTGACCGACGCGTTCACGACGCTCGGCCGGCGCGACGACGTGCGCGCGATCGTGCTGCGTTCGGACGGTCGCGCATTTTGCGCGGGCGCCGACCTGCAGTGGATGCAGCGTGCGAGCGCGAACGACGCGACCGCGAACCTGCGCGACGCCGAGCGGTTCGCCGCGATGATGCGCGCGATCCGGCAGTGCCCGAAACCGACGGTCGCACGCGTGCAGGGCCACGCGTTCGGCGGCGGGGTCGGGTTGTGCGCGGCCTGCGACATCGTGATTGCCAGCGATCACGCGCGCTTCTCGGTCAGCGAGGCGCGTTTCGGGATCCTGCCGGCCGTGATCGGTCCGTATCTGGTCGAGGCGGTCGGCCAGCGCCAGGCGCGCCGGCTCGCGCTGACCGCGACGCAGCTCGCGGCCGCCGAAGCCGTCGCGATCGGGCTGATCCATCAGGCCGTGCCGCTCGATGCGCTCGACGACACGCTCGAACGGACGCTCGCGGAACTGGGCCGCAACGGCCCGCACGCGCTGATGGAGATCAAGCGCTTTTTCGATGCGATCGGCGAATACCCGCCGTCGGACGAACGCGCGGCGTTCACCGCGCAGACGATCTCGCGGGTGCGGGCGACGCCGGAAGCGAAGGAAGGCTTCGCGGCCTTCTTCGCGAAGCGGCCGCCGGCGTGGGAGGCGGGCGCCGAATAAGGCTGCACGACGAAACTCGACCGCGACCGTCGGCGCAACCGGGCCGGCCGTATTTTGCGTCTCGGGCGCGAGCGCTTGCACTACAATGCGTGACCCCCGGCGCGCTGCCGGCCCAGCCCCGACCGATGCTTCGCACGATGATCGTCAACCGCCTTGTCTCCGAGATCCTGTTCGGCTTTACCGGCCTGATCGGCATCATCAATCCGATCGGCATCGCGTTCCTGTTTCTCGAACGGACCGAGGCGCTCACCGCGTACGAACGGGATCTGCTCGCGAGGAAGGTCGCGTTCAACGCGTTCGTCGTCCTGATGGTCGCGTTCTTCGCCGGCACGCCGGTGCTGCATTTCTTCGGGATCTCGATGGAAGCGCTGCGGATCGGCGGCGGCTTCGCGGTCGCGGTGGCCGGCTGGCAGATGCTGAACGAGCCCGACGGGCCGGGCGGCGGCGACACGCCGGTCAAGCCGATCGACGCGAACGCGATCATGACGCGCGCGTTCTTCCCGTTGACGGTGCCGCTGACGGTCGGTCCCGGCTCGATCGCGACCGCGATCGCGCTGAACGCGAACCGCACGCACAAGCTGTCGGAATTCATGCTGTCGAGCATCGTGTCGATCGCGGTGTCCGTGCTCGTCGCGCTCGTGATCTGGCAGGTCTACAGCCGCTCCGCGCTGCTCGCGCGCTATCTCGGCAGCGAAGGGACCAAGGTCGCGAAGCGCGTGTCGGCGTTCCTGCTGCTGTGCATCGGCGTGCAGATCATGCTGACCGGCTTCTCCGCGTTCCTGCAGCCGATCGCCGACCAGGTCAAGTAACCGGGCCGCCCGGTCCGGCCGTCAAGGTTCGACCTTTCACGCAGCCTGCACGCGGCGCGCGGTCATACGCGTTCGCCGCATGCGGGATACCATGCGACGTCTGGCGGATGCGCGGCGCGCATCCGGCCGCAACCCCAACTTGAGTGGCGAGGCGTGCAATGGAATACGTGAAATTCGGGTCGACCGGGCTGGACGTGTCGAAGCTGGTGCTGGGCTGCATGACGTTCGGCGAGCCGTTGCGCGGCACGCACCCGTGGACGCTGCCGGAAGCGGAAAGCCGGCCGATCATCCAGCGGGCGATCGAGGCCGGCATCAACTTCTTCGACACCGCGAACATGTATTCGGACGGCACGTCGGAGGAGATCGTCGGCCGCGCGCTGCGCGATTTCGCGAAGCGCGACGACGTCGTGATCGCGACCAAGGTGTTCTACCGGATGCGGCCGGGGCCGAACGGCGCCGGGCTGTCGCGCAAGGCGATCATGACCGACATCGACCAGAGCCTGAAGCGGCTCGGCACCGACTACGTCGATCTCTACCAGATTCACCGATGGGACTACGGCACGCCGATCGAGGAGACGCTCGAGGCGTTGCACGACGTCGTGAAGGCCGGCAAGGCGCGCTATATCGGCGCCTCGTCGATGTTCGCATGGCAGTTCGCGAAGGCGCTGCACACGTCGAAGCAGCACGGCTGGACCCGCTTCGTCAGCATGCAGAACCACCTGAACCTGCTGTATCGCGAGGAAGAGCGCGAAATGCTGCCGCTGTGCGAGGACGAAGGCATCGCGGTGATTCCGTGGAGCCCGCTCGCGCGCGGGCGCCTGACGCGCAACTGGGACGAATCGTCGGAACGGCAGCAGAAGGACGAGGTCGGCCAGCAGCTGTACAACGCGACGATCGATGCCGACAAGGCGGTCGTCGAGGCCGTCGCGGCGATCGCCGCCGCGCGCAACGTGCCGCGGGCGCAGGTCGCGCTGGCGTGGGTCGCGCAAAAGCGCGGCGTGACTGCGCCGATCGTCGGCATTTCGAAGCCGCAGCAACTGGACGATGCGCTCGGGGCGCTCGCGCTGAAGCTGACCGACGACGAAATCGCGACGCTCGAACGCCCGTACGTGCCGCACGCGGTGGCCGGGTTCAACTGAGCGGCAACGCGGGCGGCGCCGCGCACCGCGTTCAGCGCGCGGCGGCGAGCATCGGGTAGGTGAACAGGCCGAAGTGGACGACGTTCAGCCCCGCATGCGCGAGCGCGGCGGCGAGCAGGCCGCCGCGCCGCCACGCGAGCCCGTAGCCGACGCCGGCCACCGTGCCGAGCACGATCCATTGCCAGCCGCCCGCGGCGTGCGCGGCGCCGAACAGTACCGCGCCGGCCGCGAGCGCGACCCACGGGCCCCAGGAATACGCGCGCAACACGCGGGTCAGCCCGCCTTGGACATAGCCGCGGAACAGCGCTTCCTCGGCGAGCGTCACCAGCAACAGGTTGTTCGCGAGCCACAGCCAGCCGGACGGCGGCCATTTGGGGGCCCAGCCGACCATCCCGAATGCGAGCGCGCCGGCCAGGCACGCGGCGGCCGTTGCGACGGCCGCCACCGCGCCGGTGCGCAGCGCGCGCGACAGCGCGACGTCGGGCGCGACCCACGGCAGCGCCCACAACAGCCACAGGCCGACGAGCGGCTTGTCGAAATTCAGGTACATCGTGAACGGCACGGCGTCCGGCGTGAAACGGGTCGGCGCGATCACGCGCGGATTGTGGAAGCCGGGAATCAGGTGCAGGCTCAGCGCGATCGCGAGCGCGGCGAAGACGAGATGCGCGGCGATGCGCACCGCGAGCGGCCGCGCGGGCAGCACGCCCCAGCCGGCCGCGATCAGCAGCGCGAATGGCGCCAGCGTGATCGGCGCGAGCTGGCCGAATGCCAGCGCGCCCGCGTAGCCGAGCGCGGCGAGGCCGATGCTCAGGCCGTGCAGTGGGCGATGCCACGCGAATGCGGCGGCCGCGAACAGGGCGAGCCAGATCGTGGCACACGGAAGGAGCGAAAGGGACATGACGGAAAACGGATGGGCGGACGAGACGCCGCGCATCATACAGCAGGTGCCGTGACACGCTGCCGGGCAGCCGGCGCGCCGCGTGTCAGCGGCCGGCGGTTTCGGTGACGCCGCCGCGGCCCGGGATGTCGACGCTGTTGCGCACGCGCATCCGCCGCCGGTACCAGAACGTCCACAGCAGCAGGCAGGCAAACACCGTGTAGCCCATGACCGGCGACACGACCAGCACGCGTTCGACCGGCCAGCTGACGACCATCCACCAGCGCAGCAGCATCTCGACCGTCATGATGGCGCCCCACACGAACGTCATCAGCCGCAGCATCTGCCGCAGGCCCGGCTGCGCGTCCCAGACGGCTTCGAAGTGCGCGGCGCCGCCGTCCATCTCGCGGGCCACGGTCGCGCGGGCCAGATAGTAGATCAGCGGGCGTTCGCGGAACAACGACAGCAGGAACACGATGCCGATCGTGCCCGACCCGATCGATTCGCGCATCAGCAGCGTGCGCGGACTGCCGCCGAACGCCATCCCGACGATCGACAGCGTGATGCCGAGCAGCACGATGGCCGCCACCGCGTCGACGCGGCGCGAGCGGATGAATTCGACGATCGACCAGATGATCGGCGGAACCGCCGACGCATACAGCGCGCCGGTTTCGCCGAAATACGGATGCGCGACCCGATAGGCCACCCAGGGCAGCACGAGGTTGACGAAGAGTTCGAGAATCAGTCCGGTTCGCGGTTTCACGGTGCGCGCTTCCACGCAGGCGGGGCGGACGCGCGGAAGGCGGGTTGCCCCCGGTTGCCCCGAAAAGGGTTCGGTTCAGTATATCGAAGAATCGCGCGGGGTTGCGACGTCACGGGTTTGCCGCCGCCGGCAGCGCGATCGTGATCGTGGTGCCCTGCAGCACGGCGCTCTGCACGTGAATGTCGCCCGCGTGCCGTTCGACGACGGCCTTGACGAACGCCATTCCGAGCCCCACGCCGCCCGTGTCCGGTTGCCCGGCCGTGCGAAAGCGCCGGTAGCGTTCGAACAGCCGCGTCTGGTCCGTATGGCTGATCCCGCAGCCGCGGTCCCGGATCGTGCAGTGCACGGCCCGGCCGTCGGCGCCCGGTTCCACCCGGCATTCGATGCTCGTCAGCGACGGGCTGTACTTGATTGCGTTATCCAGCAGGTTGATCAGCGCGCGCGACAGCAACGCAGGGTCGCCGTGCACGATCGTGTCGTCGCGGCGCGGCACGTCGTCGATCGAGATGCGTTTGCGATGCGCGAGCGGCCATACGGCGTCGCGCGCCTCGTTCATCAGGTCGGCGAGGTTGACCGGCACGCGCTCGTATTCGCTGGCTTCCGCGCGCGACAACTGCGCGAAACCGTCGGCCATCGCCAGCGTATGGCGGGCGAGCCTGCCGATTCTCTCGAATTGCCGCTTTGTCGGTGCGTCGTTCGCGCGGTGTTCCTGCGCGTCGATCAGGATGATCAGCGACGTCAGCGGCGCGCGCATGTCGTGCGAGAACAGCGTCAGCATGTCGTTGCGCTGGCGTTCGAGCATGTCGCGGCGCACATGCGCATGGCGCAAGGTCTCCAGTGCCCGGTCGATGCGGGCGAGCTCGGGCCCGACGCCGCTCGGCATCGCGACGGGCGTCGTATCGCCGTCGCTGAGTGCGACGATCCGGCGGCCGAGCGCATCGAGCGGCGTCGACAGCAGCCGCTGCGTGCCGCGCGCGAGCGACAGCAGGATCGCGACGCTGAGCGCGGTCGCGCATGCCGATACCGCCACCTTGATCCGCGCGGTGTTCCGGTCCGAGACGGCGCGGCGCCGCGCCGCGTCGATCACGCGGTCGCGCAGCCGTTCGCACGGCCCGAAATACGGGACGATCGTCCTCGAAAAATCGCCGGCGCTCATCGCGTAGGCGCCTGTCCGGCCGTTCGCGACGATCGCGTCGACGAGCGGCAGCAGATGACGGTCGAACGCCGCGTTGAGCTGCGCGTACTCGCGGGCCACGTCCGCATCGTCGAGCCGCGCGCCGAGCGCGCCGTCGATCAGTGCGCGCAATTGTTCGATGCGTCCGCGCATCAGCATGATCTCCGCGAACTGCGTGCGATCGAGCGCCTGCCGCGCGAACATCGGCGCGACGAGCAGCGAGCCCGTGCGTCCCGCGTATTCCCGCAGGTCGCTCAGCAGCCGCGCGAGCAGGATCGCGCCCGACGTGCGCGGGTCGCGCATGGCCGTGTCGGTCATCGCGCCGTCGATCAGCAGCGACACCGTGTCGACGACCCGGAACAGGCGCGCCTGCGCATGCTGGATGTCGCGCACCGTGCGGGACGCGAGCGGCCGCGCGTCGAGTGCGTCGACTTCCGCGCGCGCATCGGCGAGCGTGATCCGGATCGCATCGACCGCGTGCAGCAGGTTGCCGCGCTCGCGGTCGTCGAGCGCCGCCGCGTGCCCGATGCCGGCCCGAAAATGCGCGAGCGCGCGGTCGGAACGCTCGCGCGCGGCGCGCAGGTTGCGCCGCTCCGTCGCGGCGTCGGGCTGCGCGCGCACGAGCAGGTCGTTCGTCGGGCCGCGTTCGGCCGAGATCATGTTGGCGGCGATCATCGCGCCGTGGACGAATTCGAAGCTTTGCAGGTCGGCGTTTTCCTGCCGGTATTGGCGCACACTGCCCGCGATGATCGTGCCGCACAGCAAGGCCAGCAGCGTGGTGACGAGCGCGAAGCCGAGATGGGTTTTCTGCTGGATCGTCAGCGAGCGAACGTCGTTTGCGCGTTCCCGATTGAACGAGAGATTCATGGCACACCGTGTTTTGCGAACTATCCCTGGGAGGCCCGTATTCTCGGCCTGTCGGCGCCGTGGCGCCGTGAGGTTCGACAGGTGTTCCGTCGTGACGGGGCGGCAACGATCGCGCCCGGGAAGCCGGATCGCACGCGGCACCGGATCGCGTTGCGCCACCATCCTGTCGACGCCGGACGCATCGTGCTTGATGCGGAGAAACCCTGATCGCGCACCGGTGCGGATCGCGCGTTGCGGTAAATGTTAGGGATTGCGAATGTTCGGGCGCGCCGCTTCCGGAGGGAGCGCGACATGGCGGCTGCCTTGGACGGTGACGACAGAGGGAAGGGATGTGCACGCAGGCGCGCCGCCCGCGCACCGGGGCGACGCTCGACGGGGGGCCGCTATACGCCTGTACGGCGGCCGGCGCGGCGCGGCGGGAATCGATGCCGCGACCGCGCGTGTGCGCTCAGGAAACGGCCGGCCGGACGATGATCTTCACGTTGCGGTCCTTGTGGTTGACCAGTTCCTCGAAGCCGTGCGCGACGATGTCGCCGAGCGCGATGCGCCCGGTGATGAGCGGCTGCACGTCGATGCGGCCGTCCGCGATGAAGCGGATCACGTCCGCGAATTCGCCGTTGTACGCGAGCGAGCCGATCACTTCCTTCTCGGTCGACACGATGTCGAAGAAGTTGAACGGCGCCGGTTCCTCGAAGATGCCGACCATCACCGACTTGCCGGCCTTGCGGATCACGTCGATCGCGAGCTTCGCGGTGGCCGTGTGCCCGATGCACTCGAACGAGACATCCGCGCCGTAGCCGCCCGTCAGCGCCCGGACTTCCGCGATCGCGTCGGACGTCTTCGGATCGACGACCGCGCTCGCGCCGACCTCCAGCGCCTTCTGCTTGCGCGCGGCCGACATTTCCAGCGCGATCACGCGTCCGGCGCCCGCGGCCTTCGCGCACATGATCGTGCACAGGCCGATCGTGCCCGCGCCGACCACGACGACGGTCTGCCCGACGATGTTGCCGGCCTTCTTCACCGCATGCAGCCCGACCGCGAGCGGTTCGATCAGCGCGCCGGCCTCGGTCGGGAAATGGTCGGGCAGCTTGTACAGCAGTTCGGCCGGCACGTTCACGTATTCGGCGAACGCGCCGTTGTTCATCAGCCCGGTGAACGCGAGGTTCTCGCAGATGTTGTACAGCCCGTGCCGGCAATACCAGCAGGTGCCGCAATGCTGGCATGCGTCGGCCGTCACGCGGTCGCCGACCGCGAAGCCCGACACGCCCGCGCCGAGCTCGGCGATCTCGCCGCTGAACTCGTGGCCCAGGATGCACTGGCCTTTCAGGCCGGTCAGCGGATGCGGCGCGTCGACCGGGATGAACACCGGCCCGGCGACGTATTCGTGCAGGTCGGAGCCGCAGATGCCGCACCAGTGCACGCGAATCGTGACCCAGCCTGCCGGCGGGCGTTCCGGAACGGGAACCTCTTCGACGCGGATGTCGTGGCGGCCGTGCCAGACGGCGGCCTTCATGCTGGGGGGAGTGATCGGTGCCGGTGTACTCACGTTGCTGTCTCCGTCAGGTTGTCGTCGGGCGTGCGGCGATGTTGCCGGCGCACCCGTCGCGCGATTGCGCGTTCGACCGGTATGCAGGAACGGGGCCAGCGTGAAGCGGGGCGATGCGTGGCGGCCGGAAAATGTGCGTCGGGTGCGCTGCACCATGTCGCTGTCCGCCGAACGGCAACGATTTGGAAGAAACGGAGCGTCGAATTTGCTGCGATAGCGCCACAGCGAAGCGCGTGAGACGCCGGGACGTTCGTCTCAGCGCAATGAGACGAATCGCGAGACGAACGGCGACGGGCGGCGCCGTTCGATCCGCGTTCAGGCGACGACTTCGTCCACGGCGACCGCGGCGAGCGGCGTGAATCCGGCGGCGCGGTACAGCGGCTGGCCGACCTCGGTCGATATGAGCCACACGCGGCGCGCACCCCGGTGCCGTGCGTGCGCGACGATCGCGGCGAGCAGTTGCGTCGCCAGGCCGCGGCGGCGGTATGCGTCCGCCGTCCCGACGCGGTCGACGACGATATCGCGCGGCGACGCGAAGCCGTAGCGCGCGGTGGCCGCGATCTGTCCGTCGAGCCGGTGCGCGAACAGGAACGCGGCCGGATTCGGCTGGAACGGCGCGAAGGCGCCGCTGGCGTTGAACGCGTCGATCGCGCCAGGCGTGTCGCAGGCCAGCGAAAGCGCGAGCGCGTCGTCGCCGGACAGCCCGTCGATGTCGGCGGCCATGAAATGCTCGTCGGTCAGCCGGCGCGTCCGGCCGTGCAGCGCGGGCGGCAGCGGTGCCGCGCCGTAGCGCGTGATCCACGCGCCAACCGCAAACGGGCCGGCGCCGGACACGGGCGCGCCCTCGATCATGAAATGCTCGAAAGGCCGGCCCATCGCGCCGTCGAACTGCACGACATGGCCGTCCGGGCCGTCGTGCAGCGGCGCATCGCGCCGGTCGCGCGCGGCGCAGTACCCGGCGATGAAGGTGCGCACGGCCGCCTTGCGGCGGGGGAAATCCGTCCAGGCTTCGTCGAGCGGGAACAGCGTGGCCGGTGCAGGGGAGGCGGTCGACATAAGGAGAGGCGCGGCGTTGTCGGACGAAGCGGACAGCTTAGACCAGGATGCCGTCGCGTGTCGCGCCGGCCATTGTCACCATCGCCGAAACGGATCGTTGCGCGCGCTGCCCCTTTACTTGAAGTTAACTTCAATTTGTATCATGTGCGCCAGTCCGATTGCGGTCGCGTGAGACATCCCGTTGCACGCCGCCGCTTCAACGGAGGTGAAGATGACCGAATCGCCTGTCGCGGCCGATGCCGCCACGCTGCCGGCGCGCAGCTACCGGGCCGCCGTCGCGAACGTCGTGCTGGCGAGCATCGTGTCGGCGCTGCACGTCGGCAAGGCGACGATCGGCTTGCCGTCGCTCCAGCACGAGTTTGGCGGCTCGCTCGCGTCGCTGAGCGGGATCATGTCGGTGTTTCCGTTCGTCGGCGTGTTCGGCGGGATCGCCGCCGGCCTGCTGGTGCGGCGCTGGGGCGACCGGCGGCTGCTGGTGACGGGCCTCGTCATCCTCGGCCTGTCGAGCGTGGCCGGCGCCTGGGCCGGCAGCTTCGCGCTGTTGCTGGCCACGCGCTTCGCGGAAGGCCTCGGGTTCGTGATCGTGGTGGTCGCAGCGCCGGCCGTGCTGAACCGCGTGACGCCGCCCGAACGGCGCAATTTCGCGTTCGGCCTGTGGAGCACCTTCATGCCGGCCGGCATGGCGCTGTCGATGCTGGTCGGGCCGCTGCTCGGCGGCTGGCGCAACGGCTGGCTCGCGGCCGCGGCGCTGACGCTCGTCGCGGCGGCCGCGGTGCCGGTCACGACGTCGGCCGACGCGCCGTCGCGGCAGGCGACGACGCGCATCGGCCCCGCGCTGCGCGCTGTGTTCGCGTCGCGCTCGACTACGCTCCTCGCACTGGGCTTCGCGACCTACAACGTGCAGTTCTTCGCGGTGATGACGTTCCTGCCGGTGTTCCTGATGCAGCGCCTCGGCGTCGCGGTCGGCGCGGCGGGGCTGATCAGCGCGGCGATCGTCGCCGCGTGCGTGATCGGCAACCTGACGGCCGGCTGGCTGCTGTCGCGCGGGGCGCGACCGGGGATCGTGATGGCGGCGACGTCGGTCGCGATCGGCGCGGCGGGCGCGGGCCTCTTCGGCGCGGCGACACCCGCGCCGCTCGCGGTCGTGCTCGGGTTCGCGTTTTCGGCGATGGCCGGGATGCTGCCCGCGACCATTCTCGCGTGCGCGCCGGGCTCCGCCCCGTCGCAGTCGCTGGCGCCGCTCAGCATCGGCTGGGTCGTGCAGGGCAACTATCTCGGCCAGGTGATCGGGCCGCTGACGATCGGCGCGATCGTCGGTGCGTTCGGCTGGTCGGGCGGCAGCGGGCTGATGCTCGCGGCCGCCGCCGTCGGCGCGGCGATCGGCCTGTCCCTGCTGCGCGAACCGATGGGCCGGCGCTGAACGCGCCGGCGTCGTTCAACCTGCACGGAAATTCGTCAAGCATGCTCAACACCATGGAAAGCCCGATCTGCGAAGAAGACCTGTCGTGCGACGCGTCCGCGTTCGACGAAGACGATGCGATGCCGTCGCGCGGCGGCGTGATCGCGCATCCGCTCGTGACGATCGGCCGCGCGCCGATTCCGGAGCAGGGGACGGCCGCGGCGTCGCCGTTGCGCCCGCAACTGTTCGTCACGGTGCTGGAGGCGGGCGACGACGGACTGCTGGTGCGATGGGTCGAGAGCGGCCGGTGTCACTACGGCGAGCAGCGCTGGCGGCTGCGCGTCGCGTTGCAGCCCGGTCGCTGCGCGCTTTCCGGGCAGCCGATCGAGCCGGGCGAGCCGGTGTTCCGGCCGGTGCGGCGACCGGTGCCGGCCAACGGCGACGAGATGATCTGCCCGGCGTCGGTGCCGGGTAGGGGCGGTGCGGCGTGCGATGGCGCGCGGCGGGACCGCGACGCACGCGATCCGGCCGATGTTCCGGGCTGAACATCGGCCGTCGGAGCGGCGACGTTACTTCTTCAGGTCGTGCCGGTACTGGATGAAACCGGCGTTGTTCGCGAGCTTGTCGTACAGCGCGCGCGCGGCCGTGTTGGTCTCGTGCGTGAGCCAGTACACGCGGCTCGCGCCGGCTTCGCGGGCCCGTTCGTACACGGCCTCGATCAGCGCGCGGCCGGCACCTTGCCCGCGCGCGTCGGGCGCCGTGTACAGGTCCTGCAGATAGCAGTACGGCCCTTCGGTCCAGCACGAGCGGTGGTAGATCGAATGCACGATCCCGACCAGCGCACCGGACGCGTCGAACGCGCCGAGCACGAACATCGGCTCGGCCGGATCCATCAGGCGCGCCCAGGTCGTCGCGAACACCGCGTCGCTCAGCGCCGTGTCGTAGAACTTCTGGTAACCCTGCCACAGCGGACGCCACGCGGCTTCGTCGGCGGCGACGAGCGGGCGCACCGTGACGCGCGTGGCGTCGTTCGCGCGGCTGGCTGCGTCGCGCGCGCTGGCCTGCGCGTGGCGTATCGCGGTGAGCGGCTGGCGCTGGTTGCCTTCGGCATCGAAGTTCTCCGGTGCGAGCCATGCTTCGAACGCGGCGCGGACGTCCGGCCATTCGCCGTCGATGATCGAGAACCACGCGGTGTCGCGATTGCGGCCGCGATAGACGATCGCCTGCCGGAACGTGCCTTCGTAGCGGAAGCCGAGCCGGGCGGCCGCCTTGCGCGACGGCGCGTTCAGGTCGTCGCACTTCCATTCGTAGCGCCGGTAGCCGAGCGTGTCGAACGCGTACTTCATCAGCAGGAACTGCGCTTCGGTCGAAACCGGCGTGCGCTTGAGCAGCGGCGAGAACGTGACGGAGCCGACCTCGATCACGCCGTTGGCCGGATCGATGCGCATCAGCGCGAGCGTGCCGACCGCGCGACCCGTGGCGCGGTCGATCACCGTGTAGTGCAGCGGATCGGTGCTCGCCTGCGCGCCGCGCGCGTAGTCGCGGTAGCTCGACTCGTCGGCATACGGGCCGTGCGCGAGATAGGTCCAGTCGCTGCCGTCGGGCGCCTGCGCGTAGGCCGCGTACAGGTCGGCCGCATGGCGCTCGGCGTCGAGCGGTTCGAGCCGGCAGTAACGGCCTTCGAGCGCGATGCGCTCGGGGCGCGGACGCGCGGACCAGTCGGGAACGGGTTGGCCGATGGGCTGCTGGAAAGCGTTGGTGAGCGTGGGCAAGGTCGATCTCGCTTCGGTTGGCGGCCGGCGACATGCCGGCATGCAGACGATCGTAGTCCCGGCGAGGTACCATGAGAAGCGCCAGAGAACGGTAAATTTATGGTGCCACGAGTCGTGATCGCAGCCGTTCGCCAATCACCGCAGGTTCGACTTTTCACGCCGCGATATTCCGATGACGACTGCCTTTCCTTCCGGCGCCGCGCCGTTGCTGCCGCTCGATGCGCCGCTGGCACGTACGCCCGGCGCACCGTCGCTGCAGCGCCAGTTGCTGCGCCGCTTGCGCGACGCGATCCTCGGCGGCGCGATGCCGGCCGGCACGCGGTTGCCCGGCACGCGCGCGCTGGCCGAAACGCTCGGCGTGTCGCGCAATACGACGGCCGCCGTGTACGAGCAGCTCGTCGCCGAAGGTTTCCTGCAGTCGGATCGTCGCGGCACGCGGGTCGTCGGGCTGTCGCGGCCGGCGCCGCCGCGCAGGCGGACCGCGCCGCCGGCCGTCGCGCAGCGGCTCGGCCGGATTCGTCCGAGCCTCGTCGGCACCGGCGAATCGGAGGGCTTCCGGCCGGGCGTGCCCGCGCTGTCGCATTTCCCGGTGGATGCGTGGCGGCACGCGATCGACCGCGCGCTGCGCCGTGCCGGCCGCGAGCTGCTCGCGTATGGGGACCCGCTCGGCGAATCCGCCCTGCGCGAATCGATCGCGCGCCATCTGGCCGTCACGCGCGGCGTGCGCTGCGATCCCGAACAGATCGTGATCACCGAAGGCGCTCAAGGCGCGATCGCGCTGTGCGCACAGTTGCTGACCAATCCGGGCGATACGGTGTGGGTCGAGGAGCCCGGCTATCGCGGCGCGCGCACCGCGATGCAGGCGGCCGACCTCGACGTCGTGCCGATGCCGGTGGACGCGGAAGGGCTGCGTGCGGAACCGGACGACTGGCGCGAGCGGCCGCCGCGCCTCGTCTACACGACGCCGTCGAACCAGTTCCCGACCGGCGCCGTGCTGTCGATCTCGCGCCGGCTCGCGCTGATCGATGCGGCACGCCGCCATCGCGCGTGGATCATCGAGGACGACTACGACAGCGAATTCCGTCACACCGGCGAGCCGATCGGCGCGATGCACGGGCTCGCGCCGGACTCGCCGGTCGTCTATCTCGGCTCGTTCAGCAAGACGATGTTTCCGGCGCTGCGGATCGGTTTTCTCGTGCTGCCCTACGCGTTGCTGGCCGCCGTGCGGCCGGCGCTGCCGGAGATGCTGCGCGGCGGGACGCGCCACGTGCAGCTCGCGCTGGCCGATTTCATCGAGACGGGCGAGTACGGCCGGCATCTCGGACGGATGCGCCGGCTGTATCGCGACCGGCGGCGGTTGCTGCTCGCCGCACTCGATAGCAGCCTGAGCGTGCCGCACCAGATCGAGGGCGGCCCGTGCGGGCTGCATCTCGCGCTGCGGCTGCCGGCGCGTTATCGCGATCGCGCGATCGTCGAAGCGGCGCGCGCGCATGGCATCGGGCCGTTTCCGCTGTCGGGTTTCGCGATCGATGCGGCGCGCGCCGGCAACGGGCTCGTGCTCGGTTTCGGCAATACGTCGGCCGATGCGTTCGAGCCGATGTTGCGGATGGTGTCGGCGATCGCAGAGCGGGTGGGCGCGGGGCACGCGTGATGGTAGGGTTTCGCCACCTCGAACTTCCTGCTGCGTGATCGTGATTGCGCTCGGCCTGTCCGCGATGTGCGACAGATGGCATGCCCGGCCGCAGACCGTGACGAAGACCCCGGCACCGACGTCCACCCCAATGCGTGGTGGATATTCGGATTGACGAACCGCGCACTTTGTTCGAAACGGCCGCCCTCGCGGTTCCGCCGCCCGGGCACCTCCCGGCATACGGGTTTCGATTCGTATGTTCCAACCGGCGCGTGGGCTATAAATGGAGGCGTGTACCGGTGCTCGTCGGGCGCCTGCGCGTCTCGCGCAGGGTGGCGTCGCGACTGCCCGGGGGAGGTGCACCGTGGTCTGCCAGACGCTTGCTCGCGCCGTGCTTCGCACCGCGTTGATCGGGGGCGTGCTTGCCGGAATCTTGCCGCCGCCCGCCGCCATCGCCGGCACCCTCGCACCGCCCGCCGCACCGCCCGCGATGAAGGCGCGGCCGCCCGCCGCGCCTTACGCGATGCCGGTCGACTTCCCGGCGATCGTCGAGCGCTACGGCCCGGCGGTCGTGACCATCATGGCCGCCACGCCCGACCCGCAAACCGGCGGCCCGGCCTTTGCCATGCTCGATCCCGACGATCCGCTCGCCGCGTTCTTCCGCCATGGCGCACCGCCGTCCGCGCCGGGGCCGCAGGCGCCGGCGCCCGATACCGCGCCGCGTGCGGTGTCCGGCAGCGGCTCGGGCTTCATCGTCAGCGCCGATGGCCTGATCCTCACGTCCGCTCATGTGGTCGACGAGGCGACCGACGTGACGGTGCGGCTCACCGACCGCCGCGAATTCAAGGCGACGGTGCTGGCCGTCGATCCGCAAAGCGACGTGGCCGTGCTGCGCGTCGACGCGACGAAGCTGCCGTTCGTGCGCGTCGGCGATTCGTCGAAAGTGCGCGCGGGCGAACCGGTGATGACGATCGGCGCGCCGGACGGCTCGGGCAACACGGTCACGGCCGGCATCGTCAGCGCGACGTCGCGCCGGCTGCCGGACGGCAGCGCGTTTCCGTTCTTCGAAACCGACATCGTACCGAACCCCGACAACTCGGGCGGCCCGGTGTTCAATCGCGCGGGTGACGTGATCGGCATCGCGGTGCAGGTCTATACGGGCGCCGACCGCTACGCGAGCACGACGTTCGCCATCCCGATCGCGTTCGCGACGAAGGTGCGCGCCCAGTTGCGTGCGCAACAGCAGGCGCAGATGCAGGCGCAGCAGGCTCCGCCGCTCGCGGCGGAGGCGTCGTCGGGTAATGCGTTCGGCGTCGACGTGCAGGACGTGGGCGTTGGCCTGGCCGCGGCGTTCGGACTGCCGCGTCCGGCGGGCGCACTCGTCAACGGGGTCGCGCCCGGCTCGCCGGCCGCCGCGGCCGGCCTGAAGCCCGGCGACGTGATCGTGAAGGTGGGCGACAAGACGATCGGCCACTCGGCCGAACTGAACGATCTGGCCGGCGCGCTGCCACCGGGCGGCAAGGCGCGGCTGCGTGTGATCCGCAACCGTGCGCCGATGATGCTGACGATCACCGGCGCCGACGACGCGGGCGGTAGCGCGGCCACCACGGTCGGCATGGCCGCGTCGAAGGCCGCCGCGCGGCCGGGGCCGGGTTCGGGGGCGGGCGATGCAGGCGACCACGGCGACCGCCTCGGCCTGACGATGCACGCGTTGAGCGACGACGAGCGCCGTTCGACCGGGCTCGCGGTCGGGATGATGGTGGATGCGGTGCATGGCCCGGCCGCGCGCGCCGGCATCCAGCCGGGCGACGTGGTGCTGGAGCTCAACGACACGCTGCTCGAGACGCCGGACGACGTGCAGACGCTCGAAGCGAGCGGCGGCAGCGTGATCGCCGTGCTGATCCAGCGCAACAACGCGCGGAAGTTCGTGTCGGTGCGCGCGCGTTAGGGCGTTGACGCGGCTGCCGTCGTCCGCCTAACATCGTCCGATATCGCTGGCGGTCCGCCACGCATCCAGGAGCCATTCAGCATGAAAACGGCTTGCTTCATCGTAGTCATCCACAGGCGCAGGGTCCGGTAGCGGGATCGCGCCGGCACCCATGCGCCCCCGACTCGTTCGGGGGCTTTTTTTTGTGTTGCGCACGGCCGTGCGGCCCGTGCGCGGGAGGGCATCCGCTTGTCATCGAACCTGTCGACCGCGTCCGACCCGGCGTCGCCGCGGCACGCCACGCTGATCCTGCTGTGCGCGTTGTCGGTCCTGCCGCTGAGCCTGTTCCTGCCGTCGCTGCCGGCGATCGTGCGCGACCTGCACACCGACTATGCGCTCGTCGCGCTGTCGCTCGGCGGGTATGCGGCGGTGGCCGCATCGCTCGAGTTCGTGACGGGGCCGCTGTCCGACCGGTTTGGGCGGCGGCCGATCGTGCTGACGAGCGTCGCGCTATTCGCGCTCGGGTCGCTCGGTTGCGCGATGGCGGCCGATATCCGCGTGTTTCTCGGCTGCCGGCTGATGCAGGCGGCGATCACGCCGGTCTATCCGGTGTCGATGGCGGCGATCCGCGACACCGGCGGCGGCGCGCGCGCGGCGAGCCGGATCGGCTATGCGGCGATGGCGGCCGCATTCGCGCCGATGCTCGGCCCGACGCTCGGCGGCGCACTCGACCAGACGGTCGGCTGGCGCGCGAGCTTCTGGTTGCTTGGCGCGGTCGGCGTCGCGCTGTTCGCCTGGTGCGCGCGCGATCTCGTCGAAACCCATACGCGCCGGTCGTCGAGCTTCGGGCAGCAGCTTCGCGCGTATCCGGCGCTGCTCCGTGCGCGCCGCTTCTGGGCCTATGCGCTGTGCATGGCGTTTTCGACGGGCGCGTTCTATGCGTTCCTGGCCGGCGCGCCGCTCGCCGCGAAAACGCGATTCGGCATCGCGCCGGCGGAGATCGGCGTCTACATGGGGACGATCACGGCCGGTTTCGTGTGCGGCAGCTTGCTGGCCGCGCGGGGCGCGCGCCGCTACGCGCTGGCCACGACGATCCTGGGCGGGCGGGTCGTCGCGTGCGCGGGGCCGCTGATCGGGCTTGCGCTGGTGTTCGGCGGCGCGACGCACGCGCTCGCATGGTTCGGGCCGTGCGTGCTGGTCGGCATCGGCAACGGGCTGAGCAACCCCGGCGCCCATGCAGGCGCGGTGTCGGTGCGCCCGGAACTGGCGGGCAGCGCGTCGGGGCTGGCCGGCGCGATGACGATCGGCGGCGGCGCCGCGCTGTCGTCGTTGACGGGCGCGCTGCTGACCGTCGGCAACGCAGGCTACCTGCCGCTCGCGATGATGCTGCTGTCGGCGGCGATCGCGCTGGCGGCCGCCGTGTGCGTGCGGGTGTTCGACGGACAGGACGCCGGGCGGTGAGCGCGGGTGCGCCCCGGTACCGGCGCGCGGCCGAATGACGGACAATCCGCCGCATGCCGGGAGACGACGCACGAGCCGCGCGCCGCGTGTCCCGACGAGCGCAAAAGGCGACTGGACGAGGATGCGATGAGCGACTTTTCTGATTTCCAGCGGGATATTGCCGATGCCGCGAGGGCGACCTTCCGGGCGCTGCGGGCGTTGCACCCGGACGAGCATTTCTACGCGTTTGCGTTGTACACCGACAGCGGAGCGATGACGGTGGTGCCGGCGGCTAATTCGGTCGAAGGGCTGCGCCGGGTCCGCGCGCGGCAGGCGGTGGCGGACGACGACCCGTGGTTCGTGTGGGGCGTGGCCGAGTGGGCGTACGCGGCGGCCGAGGCTTCGCCGTTCAACGCGATCTGCGGCCGGCTGGCCGACGAAGTGCTGAGCCCGCAGTTCGTCCCGTCGCGCTTCAGCGAATTTTCCCGGCAACTGCACGCCGACATGATCGAGGCATTGCGGCTGCTCGATCGCGACGGCGTGTTCGGCACGGGCGACGACCGGGCGGCGATCACGCTGTTCGTGTCGATCAGCGACGACGATGCGGCCGAGGCGCTGGAAAACGCGTCGGCGAAAGCGCTGAATCCGCCGGCCGTCGCCGACGCCTTTCTGCGCCGCTACGACTGACCGGCATCGGGATCTCGCGCGGCGGCCCGGACAGGCGCCGCCGTGCGTGCCGCGTTACGGCTTCGCGCCGACCACGAATTCGAACGTCGCGATGCCGTCGACGCCGCCCGTCACGCGATCGCCCGGCTGCAGCGCACCGACGCCGGCCGGCGTGCCGGTGAAGATCAGGTCGCCGGCCTTCAGCTCGACCGAGCGCGACACGTACGCGATCACGTCGGGCACGGGCCAGATCATGTCGGCCAGGTCGCCTTGCTGGCGCGTGTCGCCGTTGACCGCGAGCCAGATGCGCCCGGCGGCCGGATGGCCGGTGGCCGTCGCCGCGCGCAGCGCGGTTACGGGGCCCGACGCGTCGAACCCCTTCGCCCAGTCCCACGGCCGGCTCTGCTTCTTCGCTTCGGCCTGCAGGTCGCGGCGCGTGAGATCGACGCCGACGCCGTAGCCCCACACGTGCGACAGCGCGTCGGCCGGGTCGATCGACCGGCCGTCCTTGCCGATCGCGACGACCAGCTCGATTTCATGATGGAGATCGTTCGTCAGCGGCGGATAGGCGACCGTGCCGCTGGCCGGAACGATCGCGTCGGCGGGCTTGGTGAAGAAGAACGGCGGTTCGCGGTCGGGGTCGGCGCCCATTTCGCGGGCGTGGTCGGCGTAGTTGCGGCCGACGCAGAAGACGCGGCGCACCGGAAAGCGCGCGGACGACTGGTCGACTTCGACGGAAGGACGCTCGGCGGCGTCGATGACATAGGCGGACATCGGATGGCCTCGTTCGGTAGGAAGACGGATGGCCGGCGCAGCGGCCGGCATGCGTGCAACGATACCCGACGCGCATGCGCCCGGATGCGACGCAACTGCGTTTTACCGGGACAAAACTACGCGTCGGCGGCCGCCTGCGTGTCGTCGGCGGCGGGCAGCGCGGCGTTCGCGTCGCGGTACGCCTTCGGCGACACGCCGACCCGCGCGCGGAAGCGCCGCGCGAAATACCCTTCGTCGCGGAAGCCGACCGAGCGCGCGATGTCCGCGATGCGCCGGCTGGTGTGGGCCAGCAGCGACTGCGCGAGCGCGATCCGGCGCTCGGTGACGAGATCGGTGAAGGTGCTGCCGGTTTCCTTGCGAACGAGGTGCGCGAGGTAGTTCGGCGACAGGAACGCGGCTTCGGCGGTCGCGGCGAGCGTCAGGTCCTCACGCGTCAGGTTCGCCCGCACGTGGCGCAGCACGCGGGCCAGCGCGTCGCGCCGACCGGCGCGCTGGGCGCCGCGCTGCGCGAGCTTGTCGAGCGCGCCCGCGTACTGCGTGCAGACGAGCCCGATCAGTTGCAGCAGGTAGCCGCGCAGCAACGTGGTCGAGCCGAAGGTGCGCACGCGATCGGCGTCGAGCATGCACAGCGCGAGGCGGCGCGCTTCGTCGTACGTATCGCCGGTCAGGATGAAATCGAGGTGCTCCTGGAAGCGGAACGGCGTCAGTTCGGGGAAGCGGTGCGCGGGCACGTCCTCGAGATCGAGCGGATCGACGTCGAGATCGGCGCGCAGGAACGCCTGGCTGAAATTGATCACGATGAAGTGCGCGCCTTCCGGATGCGGAATCAGGTGCTCGCGGTGCGGCAGCACGAACGCGAGCGCGCCGCGCGGAAACGGCCGCGTGACGCCGCCGATGCGCTGCTCGGTGTCGCCGCCGAGGTTGAACTGGATCTGGAAATACGCGTGCCGGTGCGGCTCGGTGATCGCCTGGCGCGACGCCTGGTCGCGGATGTAGAAATCGAGCCGGTCGCTGCGTTCGGGCATCCCGTACAGGCGCGGCGGGGCGGTGGAGGGCATGAAGGATTGTGCTGTTCGTGACGCGGTTGAGCCGCGATGGTACAGCGAACCGGGCGCGCCGGGGCCGGGCGCCGGCTCGCGGGCCCCGCTCAGCCTGCCGCGAGCGGCGCGATCCGGCGCCGCAGCTCGGGTACGACCTCGGCGTCGAACCATGGATGGTGCTTGAACCAGGCCTGGTTGCGCGGCGACGGATGCGGCAGCGGCAGGACGGCCGGGCCGTAGTCGCGCCAGGCTTGCACGGTATCGGTCAGCGTCGCCTTGCGCGCGCCGCGCAGGAAATGCCGCTGCGCGTACTGGCCGATCAGCAGCGTGAGCCGGATCGACGGCAGTTCGGCCAGCAGCCGGTCGATCCACAGGGGCGCGCATTCGGGGCGCGGCGGGTTGTCGCCGCTCGCGCCGCGGCCCGGGTAGCAGAAGCCCATCGGCACGATCGCGAAGCGCGTCTCGTCATAGAACGTCTCGGCGTCGACCCCGAGCCAGTCGCGCAGCCGCTTGCCGCTCGCGTCGTCCCACGGAATCCCGCTCGCATGGACGCGTGCGCCCGGCGCCTGCCCGACGATCAGGATGCGCGCGTCGCGATGGGCGCGCACGACCGGGCGCGGGCCGAGCGGCAGGTCGGCTTCGCATGCACGGCACGCGCGGATTTCGGTGAGCAGCACGTCGAGCGGCGCGCGCGTTCGTTTCGGCATCGATTCGGAGCGGGGACAGAGTGGCAAGGCGGTGCCGCGTGGGCGGCGCGGGCGGGCAGCGGCCGGGCGCCGTGGCCCGGCGGCACACGCGGGCTGCACCGTGCGGCGCGCGTCACGCCCGTGACGGGCCCGCTGCGCCGCCTTCGGCGACCGCAGCATCATACAACGCGGTTTGCGCGATCGCCGCGGCGATCCCCGCATCGTCGTGCGAACCGTCGAGCATGCCCCAGCGCCGGTATTGCGACAGGAACCACAGGGCCTCGCGCGGATCGGGCCGGTTCACGGCGCCGCCGTCGTGGAAGCGGATCGGCAGCGGCGGCGTGGCGAACGGCCCCGCGCCGTAGTCGCCGAGCAGGCGCGGCGCGATCAGCCGGGCCGGCACGCCGAGTGCGTCGGGCGACGCGAGCCAGTCGGCCGCCTCGCGGCGGTGCGCGGCGCTGTCGAGCCATGCGCACGCATCGACCAGCGTGCGGACCAGCGCACGCGCGGTGGCCGGATACAGCGCGACGAAATCGCGCCGGGTCGCGAGCACCTTCTCCGGATGATCGGGCCAGATCTCGCTCGTGACGGCGACGGTGCGGCCCGCGCCGCACGCTTCGGCCACCGCGTGCCATGGCTCGCCCGCGCAGAAGCCGTCGAGCTCGCCGCCCGCGAGCGCGGCGACCATCTCGGGCGGCGGAATCACGACGCTGCGCACGTCGCGCAGCGGATCGACGCCCTGCGACGCGAGCCACGCGTTCAGCCACATCGCGTGCGTGCCGGTCGGGAAAGTCTGCGCGAGCAGCGGCTTGCGGCCGAGCGTCGCGAACGCGGCACGCACGTTGGCGGTTTCGCGGTAAGCGTCGGCGAGGCCGCCCGACAACGTGATCGCCTGCCCGTTGCGGTTCAGCACCATCAGCGCGGCCATGTCGGCCCGCGGGCCGCCGATGCCAAGCTGCAGCCCGCAGACGAGCCCGTAGAGCGCGTGCGCGGCGTCGAGCTCACCGCTGAGCAGCTTGTCGCGCACGGCCGCCCACGACGGCTGGCGGCTCAATTCGAGCGAGAGGCCATGACGCGCGCCGAGATTCAGGCGCTGCGCGACGATCAGCGGGGCCGCGTCGCTCAGCGCGACGAACCCGAGGCGAAGATGCGCGCGTTCCGGCGCGGCGGGAGGAGAGGTATGCATGGCACTCATGACTGGGGTGACGCGTCGAGCAATTGTCGCGCGACGTCGACGATGCGCAGGCCCTGATCCATCGCGCGCTTGCGCAGCGCGGCATACGCATCGTGTTCGGACAGCTTGCGCTGGTCCATCAGCACGCGTTTCGCGCGGTCGATCAGCTTGCGTTCCTCGAGTTCTCGCTCGACGTCGGCCAGCCGGCGGCGCAGCGCGTCGTCGTGCGAGAAGCGCGCGAGCGCGACTTCGAGAATCGGCGCGAGGCGCTCGGCCGACAACCCTTCGACGAGATACGCGCTGACGCCCGCGCCGACCGCCGCGCGGATCAGTTCCTGGTCGGCGTCGTGGCTGAACATCAGCACGGGGCGCGGCGCGGTCGCATGCATGACGGCGAGCTGTTCGAGCGTGTCGCGCGATGGCGAATCGGTATCGATGATCACGACGTCCGGGCGTTGCTCCTCGACGGCCGCCGGCAGGCGCGCGGGCGTCGCGACGTCGTTCAGCATCTCGTAGCCGAGGCGCGCGAGCGCATTGCCGAGTTCGCCGATCGGCTTGTCGGTATCGGTGACGAGCAGCACGCGCAGGCGGACGGGCAGGGCGGACGAACTCATGAGGCGGGCGACAGGGGCAGCGATGCGTCGGTGCAAGGGGCGAACGAGGCAGTCGGGCCGCACGCGCGGCCGGGGGTGAACGAAACGGGGAGCGGCCGAAGCCGCGCGATGCCGCCCATGTCAGGCGGCCCGCGGCAGCGCCGCGCCGATCGCCGCGTCCGCCTCCTGCGCGGCCGTTTCGCCGATCGCGCCGCCGACGAGGATCACGGCCGGGCTGCCGAGCCGCGCGGTTTCGATGCCGCTTGCGAGCGTGTCGAGCGTGCCGGTCCAGCGACGCTCTTCGGGCGTACCGGCCCATTGCACGGCCGCCGCCGGCGTCGACGCGGGGAGCGCGGCGAGCAGGCCCGCCGCGATGCTGTCGACGCGGCTCATTCCCATGTAGATCGCGAGCGTGGTGCCGGTCGCCGCGAGCCGGGCCCAGTCGGGTTCGCCGTGGTCCTGGCGATGCGCGGTGACGAACGTGACGCCCTGGCAGTGTTCGCGATGCGTGAGCGAGATGCCGAGGCTCGCGGCGGCCGCGAATCCCGACGAGATGCCGTTGACGATCTCGACCGGAATCGCGGCCGCGCGCAGCGTCGCGAGTTCTTCGCCGGCGCGCCCGAACAGCAGCGCATCGCCGCCTTTCACGCGCACCACGTGCGCGCCGCGCAGCGCATGGCGGCGCATCAGTTTCTCGATGAACGCCTGCGGCGTGGAGCGGCAGCCGCCGCGCTTGCCGACGCGGATCACGCGCGCCTGCGGCGCGAGTTCGACGATGCCGGGCGCGACGAGATCGTCGAGCAGCAGCACGTCGGCGGCGGCCAGCGCCTTCACCGCCTTCAGCGTGAGGAGATCGGGGTCGCCGGGGCCGGCGCCCAGCAGCGTGACTTTGCCTGTCGTCATGTCGTGTTCCTGTGCCGCATCGCATGCCTGCGGCGGTCTGCTTCGCGTTGTTGCTCGGCGGCGGCGGGCGGTCGAAACGCACCGGCATCCGGCCGTGCCGTGCACGGAGGGACGCCGTTGTCCGGAAAGGCTCGCCGTGAAGGGCGGGCCGGGTTTGCGGGGACTGCCCACCGGCGCCGTTGCCGGTGTAGTGAAGGTTCAGCAATATCCGGGCCAACCGGCGCGACGATGGCGCCTTTGCGCGACGCGGCGCACCGTGCGATGACCGCGAGCGGGCATGTGCTCGCGACGCGCGAGCAGTCGCGATGCCGCATCGGCGCGCAGCGTGCCGCGCTCGCGCGCACCGCGATGCCGCACGACGACAGTGCTGCAGCGCACCACATCTGTGCCTCGGTGCATCGCGACGGAGAGCGCGTCGCGCGTCGCGGTGACGTGCCCGATACCCGCTGCGCCTTGTGCGGTGGGGTTTCCGGCGCGATTGACGCCGACATGGCACGTCGCTTGCGTTAGCTCGTTCGGGCGGGTCAATGGCGATCCGTCCGCAGTACCGAATACCGAAGCGCCCGGCAACGGGCTTCATGGGCAACGGCGTCCTACGTATCAGGTCTCGACGAGACCGGGTGCGCAGGACGCCGTTTTTCGTTTGGCGGATGACATGACCGACAAAGCTACCCGTATCGATCTCTTCAGCCTCCGCACCGCGCCGATGCGCGCGTTCCATCTGACGTGGATGGCGTTCTTCGTATGCTTCTTCGCGTGGTTCGCGTGCGCGCCGCTGATGCCGCTGATCGCGCGCGAATTCCATCTCACCGCGGCGCAAGTCGCCAACATCAACATCGCCGCGGTGGCCGCGACGATCGCCGTGCGGCTGCTGGTCGGCCCGCTGTGCGACCGCTTCGGCCCGCGCCGCGTGTATGCGGGCCTGCTGCTGCTCGGCGCGATCCCCGTGTTCGCCGTGTCGTTCACGCACGACTACCTGTGGTTCCTGATCTGCCGGCTCGGCATCGGCGCGATCGGCGCGGGCTTCGTGATCACGCAATACCACACGTCGGTGATGTTCGCGCCGAACGTGGTCGGCACCGCGAACGCGACGACGGCCGGCTGGGGCAATGCCGGCGCGGGCGCGACGCAGGCGCTGATGCCGCTGCTCGTTGCCGCGGGGCTGATGCTCGGCTTCGGCGAGGATGCGTCGTGGCGCATCGCGCTGGTCGTGCCGGGCGTGGCGATGCTCGTGATGGCGTGGGCGTACTGGCGCTTCACGCAGGACTGCCCGCAAGGCGATTTCGTCGCGCTGCGCAAGGAAGGCGTGACGATCGACAGCGGCAAGAAGGGCGGCTGGGCGAGCTTCTTCGCGGCGTGCGGCAACTATCGCGTGTGGATGCTGTTCGTCACGTACGGCGCGTGCTTCGGCGTCGAGGTGTTCATCCACAACATCGCCGCGCTGTACTACGTCGATCACTTCAAGCTGTCGTTGAAGGACGCCGGTTTCGCGGTCGGGATGTTCGGCTTGCTCGCGCTGTTCGCCCGCGCGCTCGGCGGCTGGCTGTCCGACAAGATCGCCGCGCGCCGCAGCCTCGACGTGCGCGCGACGCTGCTGTGCGCGCTGATCATCGGCGAAGGGCTCGGGCTGATCTGGTTCTCGCATGCGCAAGGCATCGGCATCGCGCTCGTCGCGATGCTGACCTTCGGCCTCTTCACGCACATGGCGTGCGGCGCGACCTACGCGCTGGTGCCGTTCATCGATCGCAAGGCGCTCGGCGGCGTCGCGGGGATCGTCGGTGCGGGCGGCAACGTCGGCGCGGTCGCCGCGGCTTTCCTGCTGAAGGGTGTCGGCGACGTCCAGCAGGCGCTGAGCCTGCTCGGCCTGGCGGTCACCGCGACCGCCTTGTGCGCGATGGCCGTGCGCTTCAGCGAAGAACACAAGGCGCGCGAAGCCGAGCTGCGCGATCGCGCGCTGGCCGCCGCCAACGCCGCGAACTGATCGACCGAAGGAACCGCCATCATGAAACTCATCGTCATCGGCCACGGCATGGTCGGCCACAAGCTTCTCGAATGCGTCGCGGCGGAGGCCGCCGCGGCCGGCGCGCCGCAGGTCACGGTGCTCGGCGAGGAACCGCGCGCGGCCTACGATCGCGTGCATCTGTCCGAATTCTTCGCGGGCAAGTCGGCGGACGATCTGTCGCTCGTCGAACCCGGCTTCTTCGAGCGTCATCCGCAGTTCGACCTGCGCCTGAACGCGCAGGTCGCGTCGATCGACCGCGCCGCGCATACGGTCACGCTCGTGTCGGGCGAAACGCTCGCGTACGACAAGCTGGTGCTCGCCACGGGCTCGCGTCCGTTCGTGCCGCCGGTGCCGGGCCGCGATCGCGCCGGCTGCTTCGTGTACCGGACGATCGAGGACCTCGAGGCGATGCAGGCGTGCGGCGCGCACGCGAAGCGCGGCGTCGTGGTCGGCGGCGGCCTGCTCGGCCTCGAATGCGCGAAGGCGCTGCGCGACATGGGGCTCGACACGCACGTCGTCGAATTCGCGCCGCGCCTGATGGCCGTGCAGGTCGACGACGGCGGCGGCCGGATGCTGCGCGCGAAGATCGAGGCGCTCGGCGTGACCGTGCATACCGGCAAGAACACGCTCGAAATCGTCGACGGCGACGAAGGCACGCACCGGATGGCGTTCGCCGACGGCACGCATCTCGACACCGACATGATCGTGTTCTCGGCCGGTATCCGGCCCCGCGACGAACTGGCCCGCGCGTGCGGGCTTGACATCGGCCCGCGCGGCGGCGTCGCGATCGACGACGCGTGCCGCACGAGCGACGCCGACATCTACGCGATCGGCGAATGCGCGGCCTGGAACGGCATGGTGTACGGCCTCGTCGCGCCCGGCTACGACATGGCGCGCGTGGTCGCGAAGCAACTCGCGGGCGACGCCGACGAAGCGACGGCGGCCGCGTTCGCGGGCGCCGACATGAGCACCAAGCTGAAGCTGATGGGCGTCGACGTCGCGAGCATCGGCGACGCGCACGGCACGACGGCCGGCAGCCGCACCTACCAGTACGCGGACGAGCGCCGCCAGGTCTACAAGAAGCTGGTGGTGTCCGACTGCGGCAAGTTCCTGCACGGCGCGGTGATGGTCGGCGATGCGGCCGAGTACGGCACGCTGCTGCAGATGATGCTGAACCGCATCGAGTTGCCCGAATCGCCGGAATTCCTGATCCTGCCGTCGTCGGACGGCGCCGCGAAGCCGGCGATCGGCGTCGATGCGCTGCCGGAAGGCGCGCAAATCTGCTCGTGCAACAACGTGTCGAAGTCGCAGATCTGCGCGGCGGTGGCCGACGGCGCGACGAGCCTCGGCGCGCTGAAGACGTGCACGGGCGCCGGCACGTCGTGCGGCGGCTGCGTGCCGCTCGTCACGCAGATCATGAAGGCCGAGATGAAGAAGCAGGGCCTCGCGGTCAACAACCATCTGTGCGAGCACTTTCCGTATTCGCGCCAGGAGCTGTTCCACCTGATTCGCGTCGAGCGCATCACGACGTTCGACGCACTGCTGCACAAGCACGGCCGCGGGCTCGGCTGCGACGTGTGCAAGCCGGCCGTCGCGGGCATTCTCGCGTCGTGCTTCAACGAGTTCGTGCTGAAGAAGGAGCACGCGGGGCTGCAGGATTCGAACGACTACTACCTCGCGAACATCCAGCGCGACGGCACGTATTCGGTCGTGCCGCGCATGCCGGGCGGCGAAGTCACGCCGGAAGGGCTGATCGCGGTCGGCCAGGTCGCGAAGAAATACGGCCTGTACACGAAGATCACCGGCGGCCAGCGCGTCGACCTGTTCGGTGCGCGCGTCGAGCAACTGCCGTCGATCTGGGAGGAGCTGATCGCGGCCGGCTTCGAATCGGGTCACGCGTACGGCAAGGCGCTGCGCACCGTGAAATCGTGCGTCGGGTCGACGTGGTGCCGCTACGGCGTCGACGATTCGGTCGGCCTCGCGATCGATCTGGAGAACCGCTACAAGGGGCTGCGCGCGCCGCACAAGATCAAGTTCGGCGTGTCCGGCTGCACGCGCGAGTGCGCGGAAGCGCAGGGCAAGGACGTCGGCGTCATCGCGACCGAGAAAGGCTGGAACCTGTACGTGTGCGGCAACGGCGGGATGAAGCCGCGCCACGCGGAGCTGCTCGCGTCCGACCTCGATCGTGCGACGCTGGTCCGCTACATCGACCGCTTCCTGATGTTCTACGTGCGCACGGCGGATCGCCTGCAACGCACCAGTGTCTGGCGCGACAACCTCGAAGGCGGCCTCGACTACCTGGTCGACGTCGTCGTGCACGACAAGCTCGCGATCGCCGACGAACTCGAAGCCGACATGCAGCACGTGATCGACACCTACGAGTGCGAGTGGAAGAAGGCCGTCACCGATCCCGACACGCGCAAGCGCTTCCGCCACTTCGTGAACAGCGACGCGCCGGATACGACCATCGAGTTCGTCGAGACGCGCGGCCAGATCCGGCCCGCGACGCCCGGCGAGCGCGCGGGCGGCAAGCCCGTGCCGATCCCGGTCGTCGCCGCGGCGGCGACCCGAGCCGCGACCGAAACCGCCACCGCGTGACCGACATCCGCCACCTTGCAAGGAGCCCATCATGAACGATCGCCTTCCGCTGTCCTGGACCCGTGTATGCCCGCTCGACGACATCGTGCCGAACACCGGCGTGTGCGCGCTCGTCAACGGCGAGCAGATCGCGGTGTTTCACGTCGCGCATGCCGACGGCGGCGTGTTCGCGATCGACAACGTCGATCCCGTATCGCAGGCCGCCGTGATGTCGCGTGGGCTGATCGGCAGCCTCGGCGAGCGCGTCGTGGTCGCGTCGCCGCTGTACAAGCAGCACTTCGACCTGCGTACCGGCGAATGCCTGGAAGCGCCCGAGCAGTCGGTGAACGCGTATCCGTCGCGGGTCGAGGACGGCTTCGTGTGGGTCGCGGCCTGACCGTCCCGGAGCGCCCATGACCGCGACCCCCGTCAAGAGCGTGTGCCCGTACTGCGGCGTCGGCTGCGGCATGGTGCTGCACGTCGAGGAGGGCGAAGTCGTCAAGGTGTCCGGCGACGCCGACCATCCGACCAACTTCGGGCGGCTGTGCACGAAAGGTTCGTCGGCGCACGTCGCGCTGCGCCGCTCGGGGCGGCTCGATCGCGCGTTCGTGCGCCGCGCGCGCGAGGACGACCTCGTGCCGCTGCCGGCGCGCGACGCGATCGCCGAGACCGCGCGCCGGCTGCGCGCGGTGCTCGATGCGCACGGGCCCGATGCGCTGTCGTTCTACGTGTCGGGGCAGCTGTCGATCGAGGCGCAATACCTCGTCAACAAGCTCGCGAAGGGCTTCGTCGGCACCAACAACATCGAGTCGAACTCGCGCCTGTGCATGGCGAGCGCGAGCACCGGCTACAAGCAGTCGCTCGGCGCGGACGGCCCGCCCGGGTCGTACCAGGATTTCGATCGCGCGAACCTGTTCTTCGTGATCGGCGCGAACATGG
This sequence comes from Burkholderia sp. 9779_493, assembly GCF_015712215.1. NCBI lineage: Bacteria > Pseudomonadati > Pseudomonadota > Betaproteobacteria > Burkholderiales > Burkholderiaceae > Burkholderia > Burkholderia sp. 9779_493. The sequence continues at coordinate 110,282 of NZ_JACCQA010000003.1, read as the reverse complement.
CCGACTGTCACCCGATCCTGTTCCTGCGGATGATGGATCGCGTGAAGGCCGGCGCGAAGCTGATCGTCGTCGATCCGCGCCGCACCGGCACCGCCGACAAGGCCGACCTGTTCCTGCAGATCCGGCCGGGCACCGATCTCGCGCTGGTCAACGGGCTGCTGCATCTGCTGCATGCGAGCGGCCGCACCGACGCCGCGTTCATCGACGCGTACACCGAAGGCTGGGACGCGATGCCCGCGTTCCTCGCCGACTACACGCCCGAGCGTGTCGCCGGGATCACCGGGCTCGCGGAAGCCGACATCCGCACGGCCGCGCAATGGATCGGCGACGCGCCGGAATGGACGAGCTGCTGGACGATGGGGCTCAACCAGAGCACGCACGGCGTGTGGAACACCAACGCGATCTGCAACCTGCATCTCGCGACCGGCAGGATCTGCCGCCCGGGCAGCGGGCCGTTCTCGCTGACCGGCCAGCCGAACGCGATGGGCGGGCGCGAGATGGGCTACATGGGGCCGGGGCTGCCGGGCCAGCGCTCGGTGGCGTCCGACGACGACCGCCGCTTCGTCGAGACCCTGTGGCGCGTGCCGGCCGGCACGCTGCGCAAGGACACCGGCAACGGCACGGTCGACCTGTTCGAACGGATGGCGGCCGGCGACATCAAGGCGTGCTGGATCGTCTGCACGAACCCGGTCGCGACCGTGCCGAACCGACGCACCGTGATCGCCGGGTTGCAGGCCGCGGAGCTCGTGATCGCGCAGGACGCGTTCCTCGACACCGAGACCAACCGCTACGCGGACATCCTGCTGCCCGGTGCGCTGTGGGCCGAGGGCGACGGCGTGATGATCAACTCCGAGCGCAACATGACGCTGATGCGCGCGGCGGTCGCGCCGCCCGGCGACGCGCTGCCCGACTGGCGCATCGTCGCCGAAGTCGCGCGCGCGATGGGGTTCGGCGACGCGTTCGACTATGCGTCCGCGGCCGACGTGTTCGACGAGATCGTCCGTTTCTCGAACCCCGCGACCGGCTACGACCTGCGCGGCGCGAGCCACGCGGCGCTGCGCGACGGGCCTGTGCAGTGGCCGGTCGCGCCGGCACCGCGCGCGCGGCACCCGATCCGCTACCTGAACGACGGCGTGAACCAGCCGCTGCGCGCCGCAGCCGACGGCGGCGACGCCCCGCGCATCGCGTTCCCGACGCCGTCGGGCAAGGCGCGCTTTTTCGCGCGGCCGCACGTCGATCCGGCCGAGCTGCCGGACGACACGTTCCCGATCGTGCTGAACACCGGGCGGCTGCAGCATCAGTGGCACACGATGACGAAGACCGGCAAGGTCGCGATGCTGAACAAGCTCAACCCGCGCCCGTTCGTCGAACTGCACCCGGACGATGCGAGCGCGCTCGGCATCGCCGCGAAGGACAGCGTCGAGATTCGTTCGGCGCGCGGCCGCGCGGTGCTGCCGGCCGTCGTGACCGAGCGCGTGCGGCGCGGCAACTGTTTCGCGCCGATGCACTGGAACGACGTATACGGCGACGACCTGTGCATCAACGCGGTGACGAACGACGCGATCGACCCCGAATCGCAGCAACCCGAACTGAAATACTGCGCGGTCGCGCTGACGCGGGTCGAAGCCGATGCGTTCGCGCCGGTCGACGACGACACCGCGCAACCCGATGCATGCGCCGACGACGCGCGGCCCGCGCCGGCGATGATGCACGCGACTGCTTCACAGGAATCCGACATGGCAGACATCGACACTTTCGCGGCTGCGCTCGGCGTCGCCGATCTCGCGCCGCCGCCGCTGACCGACACCGAGCGGCTGTACGTGGCGGGCCTCGTCAGCGGGCTGAAGGCGAGCGCTGGCCGTCGCGAAGGCAGCGTGCCCGTGTTGCCGGCCGGCGCGCCGTTGACGCCGCCCGTGCGGTTCTGGCTCGACGGCATGCTCGCGGGCCTGTTCAGCCGTTCTCTGCCTGCCGGTGCGCAGACCGCGGCGGCGCCCGCGCTGCCGGCCGACGCCGCCGCGGCGGGCGGCGTACGGATCGTGCGCCCGCGCCCGAAGGTCACGTTGTTGTGGGCGTCGCAGACCGGCAACATCGAATCGTTGACCGAGGATTACGCGACGAAGCTGATGAACGCGGGCTTCGAGATCCGCACCGCGTGCATGTCCGACTATCCGGTCGCGTCGCTGGCCGGCGCGCAATACGTGCTGCTGATGACGAGCACGTTCGGCGACGGCGATGCGCCCGACAACGGCGGCGAGTTCTGGGACGCGCTGCAGGCCGGCAGCGCCGCGCGGCTCGACGGCGTGCATTTCGCGGTGCTCGCGTTCGGCGACCGCAACTACGACCGGTTCTGCGGCCACGGCCGCCGGCTCGACGCGCGGCTCGCGGAGCTCGGCGCGGCACGTCTGTGCGCCCGCGTCGATTGCGACGTCGAGTTCCAGCACGAGGCCGACCAGTGGCTCGAACGCGTGGTCGCGCGCATCAAGGAAGCCGATGCCGCGCTGCACGCGGTGCCGTCCGGCGGGTTGAGCCCGTCGGGGCTGCTGCCGACGAAGGCGCATCCCGCGCCGTCGAAGCTCGTCGCGAACCTGCGGCTGAACCGGCCGGGCGCTGCAAAGGACACGCGCTATGTGTCGCTGTCGACCCAGGGCGCGAACCTCGAATACGAAGCCGGCGACGCGCTCGGCGTGTGGCCTACCAACTGCCCGGAACTGGTCGACGAACTGCTGTCCGTCACCGCGCTGAAGGCCGATGCGCCCGTGTCGGTGCCGGGCGTCGGCGATGTCCGGCTCGGCGATGCGCTCGCACGCCACTTCGACATCACGCGCCCGCATCCGGACACGCTGGCCTTCATCGCGTCGCGCAGCGCGAACGGCGCGCTGAAGTCGCTGCTCGGCGACGATCGCAAGGGCGACCTCAAGCAATGGCTGTGGGGGCAGCAGCTGGCGGACGTGCTGCACGAATATCCGATCGAGCTGTCGGGCGCCGAGCTGGTCGGCATGCTCAAGCGCATGCAGCCGCGCCTCTATTCGATCGCGTCGAGCCCGAGCGCGCACGAGGGCGAGATTCACCTGACCGTGTCGGCCGTGCGCTATCACAACGGCCGGCGCGCGCGCAAAGGCGTCGCGTCGACGTTCCTCGCCGATCGCGCGGACGACGGCCGCGTGCCGGTGTTCGTGCAGAAGTCCGCGCACTTCCGGCCGCCGGTGAACGGCGACGTGCCGATCGTGATGGTCGGGCCGGGCACCGGCGTCGCGCCGTTCCGCGGTTTCCTGCACGAGCGGCGGGCGCGCGGCGCGCGCGGGCGCAACTGGCTGTTCTTCGGCGAGCAGCACGCGCAGACCGACTTCTACTACGGCGACGAGCTGAGCGAGATGCGCGACAGCGGCTTCCTGACGCGGCTCGATCTCGCGTTCTCGCGTGACCAGGCCGACAAGGTCTACGTGCAGGACCGGATGCGCGAGCAGGGCGCCGAGCTGTTCGCGTGGCTGGAAGAGGGCGCGCACTTCTACGTGTGCGGCGACGCCGCGCGGATGGCCAAGGACGTCGATGCGGCGTTGAAGGCGATCGTCGCCCGGCACGGCGGCATGTCGGAGGAAGCCGCGAACGACTACGTCGCGCGGCTTTCGAAGGCGCGGCGCTACATGCGCGACGTGTACTGAGATTCGCGCGAGCGGCGGACGGTCGGTCCGCCGCTTCGCCGGCGGCGCTTACTGCTGCCGTTCCCAAGCACGCGCCTGCTCGGCGCGCACGAACGCTTCCGACGCCGCCGGCAGCAGGTTGCGGAACGCGCCGCCGTCGCCGTCGATCACGTCGACCATCTTCGCGATCATTTCCTCCGGGTCGTGCTGTTCGAGCGGGAACGTCAGCCGCTCGGGCGTCACGGTATGCACGGCCGGATCGTGCCAGCGCCGCGTCGTTTCCATCATCCGGTCGTTGAAGCCCGTGCGGTACGGGCCGGGGTTCACGACCGCGACGCGGATGCCGTGCGGCGCGAGTTCCGCGTGCATCGCCTCGGCCACCGATTCGATCGCGTGCTTCGACGCGCAGTACGCCCCCGTGAACGGCCCCGTGATCAGGCCCGCGATCGACGACACGAACACGATCTTGCCGTGCCGGCGCGCGAGCATCCCGCGCGCGATCTGCTGCGTGAGCTCGAGCGGCCCGAACACGTTCACGTCGAACAGCTCGCGGACGATCTCGACCGGCAGGTCGACCAGCGCGCCGGCTTCGCCGACCCCCGCGTTGTTCACGAGCACGTCGATGTCGAGCTCGGCCGCACGCGCGCGGTCGTGGGCCGACGTGACGTCGAGCCTGATCGCGCGCAGCGTGGTGCCGCGTTGCGCGGCGGCGGCCGCGACGTCGTCGATCTCGGCCGTGGCGCGTACGCCGGCCGTCACGTCGTGACCGCGCTCGGCGAGCCGCAGCGCGACTTCGCGGCCGAAGCCGGTGCCCGCGCCGGTGATGAGGATGCGTTTCTGTGTCATGTGCTTACCTTGTGGAGTGGAACGTTGCCTGAAAAAGGTCGCGGCAGTGCTGCGCGATCGCGGTGTCTTCGTCGACGCTGCCGCCCGAGATGCCGATCGCGCCGACGCAGCGTCCGTCTCCGTCGACGAGCGGCTCGCCGCCGCCGAACGTGACGAGCCCGCCGTGACTGTGTTCGATGCCGCGCAGCGGGCCGTCGCCCGACATCGCGCCGAGCGCGCCGGTCGACGCGCGGAAGCGGACCGCCGTCAGCGCTTTGCGCTGCGCGAGATCGGTCGCGCCGAGAAAGCAGTCGTCGGTGCGCACGAACGCGAGCAGGTTCGCGCCGGCATCGACGATGGCGATCGCGACGCCGGCCACCTGCAGCGACGCGGCATGCGCGAGGGCCGCGTCGATCGTGCGGCGGGCGACGGCGAGCGGCAGCGCGGCGGTGAGCGGGTTCATGCGAAGGGCTCCGACAGGACGACAGCGCCAGTGTAGGCAGTGGCGGTATATGGGAGAATCCGCATTCCACTCGAAGCAGTTTCAAGTTTTTTTAATGATGGGCAAGCGATGAGCAGACGCGATCCGATGGCCGGCCTGCACGTGTTCATGACCGTCGCGACGGCCGGCAACTTCACGCGGGCCGCCGCCGCGCTGGGCCTGACGCCGGCCGCCGTCAGCCTGTCGATCGGGCAGCTCGAGGGCGAGCTCAACGTGAAGCTGTTCAACCGCAGCACGCGCGGCGTGAGTCTCACGGAAGCCGGCCAGCGTTACTGGCGGCAGACCGAGCCCGCGTACCGGCAGGTCATGCAGGCGCGTGACGCGCTGAAGGATGCGCGCAGCGAGCCGAGCGGGCTGTTGCGCGTGACCGCGCTGCCGCTCGCGCGCTTGCTCGTGATCGCGCCGGTGCTCGCCCCCTTTCGTGAGCGCTATCCGAAAGTCCGGCTCGAAATCCGCTACGAGAACGAACTCGTCGACATCGCAAAGGAGGGATTCGATGCGGGCATTCGCCTCGCCGACCGGCTGCAGCCGGGCATGATCGGCGTGCGGATCGCGCCTGCGTTGACGTGTGCGCTGGTCGCGTCGCCCGGTTATCTGGCGCGGCACGGTGCGCCGGCGTCGATTGCGCAGCTCGAGCGTCACGCGTGCATCCGTTTCCGGTTTACGGAAAGCGGGCGGTTGCACAAATGGCTGCTGCACGACGGGCGACGCGACGTCGATCTCGACCCGGACGGCGTATTCGTGACGAACGATGCCGATGCGGTGATCGATGCGGCGCGTGCGGGCGTCGGCATTGCGTTCGCGTTCATGCGCGAGCGGATCGAGCAGGACCTGCGCGACGGCACGCTCGTCGAGGTGCTGCCCGGTACGTGCCGCACGCTGCCGCCGATGTGGCTGTATTACGTGAATCGCAAGCACGTGCCGGCCAAGCTGCGCGCGTTCATCGACGTGCTGCGCGAGCGCGCTGGCGCGGGCGCGGCGTAGTCGCATCGGCGCGGCTCACTGCAGCGATCGATTCGCCGGCGCATGATGGCGACTCCCGCCACGACGCCATGGAGTTGCGTGATGACCGGATTTCCGCATTTTTCGATTCGAACCGGGGTGATTGCCGCAGCGTTGGCGGCCGCCGCGATTTCCAGCGCACCGGCCGTCGGCCAGACGTCGACGGTGCCGGCAGGATCGGCCGTCGCGACGCCCGACAACGCGGTCCTGCTGACCGTTTTCCTGAAGCTCGACGAATCGCGGCCGCTCGCCGAGCTGAATGCGCAGCTTGCGAAGCAGGGGTTCTACAAGGCGTTTCCGCCGCCGGGCGTCGAGGTGGTGAGCTGGACGGTGACGATGGGAATCGGGCAGATCGTCGTGCTGCGATTGCCGGCGGCGCGGCTGCGCGAGGTCAATCGCGTGCTGGAGGATACGGCGTGGGGGGTGTACCGGACGGAGTTCTATCCGACTTACGATTACAAGGCGATCGGGTTGGGGGAGCATGAGCGGGCGAAGTAAGGGAGGCCGGACGTTTCTGCGCGCACGCGGACGTCCGAATCAATCTGCCCCCATTCCGGTAAAGCCTCGCGACACGACGCTTTCGTCCTCTTCGGCTGGCGTCGTGCCGGCAGATTCCTCCCAAATGCATCGCAAGTCATTCATCCGATGAAAAAACCGCCCCGGTTCCCGGTATGATGCGCACCTTGCGTTCGTAGGACGCACGGTTTCTTTATGCGTTTTGATGCGAGAGACACCACAAATCCGCACAAAGCCGACGTGAAAGATTCTGTAATATTAATTCCGTATACTCGTAAGTTCTGATCCAGGCGCCACGAGCCCATCTTCGGCCGGCCGCCCATGCAGAACAACCAGATACGTCGCCGCCGGCCAACCCGCGCCGCGACACGCTATGCACCACCACTGAACACGTTATGTCTTCCCGCCACTCTGGTTCGCCCGGCCGTGCCGCGGCGGTGATCGCCCGTGCCCGGGCGCTGATCCGCAACGAGCGCGTGCTGTCGCCGCTGCTCGCGCTCGGCATCGGCCTGCTGCTGATCGTGGTTTTCCAGCATCTGTCGGAATCCGTCGACTACCGGTCGGTGATCCGCCAGTTGCGTCACATGTCCGTCGCCGAGTGGGGCGCGTCGCTGGCCGCGACGGCCCTCAGCTATCTCGCGCTCGTCGCCCGCGATGCGGTCGGCCTGCGCTATGTCGCGGCCAAGGTGCCGCGCGTCGCGCTGTGGATCGGCGCGATTGCCGGTTCCGCGCTCGGCAATGCGACCGGCTTCGGCGCGTTGACGGGCGGCGCGGTGCGTGCGCGCGTGTACGGTGTGTCGGGTGTCACGCCGGCCCAGATCGGGCGGATGACGGTGTTCACCAGCGGCACGCTGGCGCTCGCGATGGTGTTGATGACGGCGGTCGGCATGGTCTGCGTGCCGGAGGCGCTCGCCGCGATGCTGCACGTCGCGCCCGGCGTGCTCACGTGGACGGGCGCCGCGTTGCTCGTCGCGCTTGCCGCGCTGGTCGCGCTGTGCGGCAACACCGCGCGCCCGGTCGTCACGCGCTTCAAATGGCTGTCGTTCGACGTGCCGGCGCGGCGCGATCTCGTCGCGCAGGTCGTCTATGCGGTGCTCGACGTGGTGGCCGCGGGCCTGACGCTGTGGGTGTTGCTGCCGGCAGCGCCGGTCGGCTTCCCGACCTTCATTACCGTTTATGCGGCCGCGTTGCTGCTCGGGATGATCGGCCATACGCCGGGCGGGATCGGCGTGTTCGAGGCGGCGATGGTCTTCACGCTCGGTCGCGAAGTGCCCGCGCACGCGATGGTCGCCGCGCTGATCGCGTATCGCGCGATCTATTTCGGCGTGCCGCTCGTGCTGTCGGCCGGCCTGCTGGCCGGCTTCGAGGGCCGCGCGCTGCGGCGCCGGCTCGTGACGCGGCAGGCCGTGCGCGTGTCGCAGCTCGCGCCGGTGTTCCTGAGCCTCGTGACGTTCGCGGTCGGCGGGATGCTGGTGATCTCGAGCGCGACGCCCGCGTTCTGGCACCGGATCGCGATCCTGCGCCACATCGTGCCGCTGTGGGTGCTCGAAGGCTCGCAGGTGATCTGCAGCGTGCTCGGCGTCGCGCTGCTGTTCGTCGCGCGCGGGCTGTTGCGCCGGCTCGACGGTGCGTGGTGGATGACCTTCGCGTTGACGCTCGCGAGCCTCGCGCTATCGCTGGCCAAGGGCCTCGCGTTCGTCGAGGCCGGCGTGCTCGGCACGCTGCTCGTGCTTTTGCTCGTCAGCCGCCGCCGCTTCAATCGTCATTCGTCGCTGCTGGCCGAGCGCTTCACCGTCAGCTGGTTCGTGTCGGTCGCGATGGTGCTGATGCTGGCCGTGTGGGTGCTGTTCTTCGCGTTCCGCGACGTGCCTTACACGCGCGAGCTGTGGTCGCATTTCTCGTTCGACGCGCGCGCGCCGCGGGCGCTGCGCGCGACGCTCGCGTCCGGCGTGTTCGTTGCGCTGTTCGCGCTGTGGCAATTGCTGCGCCCGGCGCCCGGGCGGTTCGTGAAGCCCGCGGAGCAGGATCTGGTCGACGCGGAGCAGATCATCCGCGCGCAGGAATGCAGCGATGCGGGCCTGGCGTTGATGGGCGACAAGTCGTTCCTGTTCTCGGAGTCGCGGCGCGCGTTCCTGATGTACGCGAAGAACGGCCGCACGTGGGCCGCGCTGCACGACCCGGTCGGGCCGCGTGAAGAGTGGCCGGCGCTGATCAGCAAGTTCATTGCGCTCGCGCATGCGCACAGCGGCCGCGCGGCGTTCTACCAGGTGCGCGCGAACGCGCTGCCGCTGTATCTCGACGCGGGGCTCACGCTGATGAAGCTGGGCGAGGAAGCGCACATCGCGCTCGACCAGTTCGACCTGAAGGGATCGAACCGTTCGCATCTGCGCTATGCGCTGCGGCGCGGCGACAAGGATGCGCTGACGGTCGAGGTGATCGCGCCGGGCGACGTGCCGGCCGCGCTGCCGGCGCTGCGCGGCATCTCGGACGGCTGGCTCGACAGCCGCGATGCGCGCGAAAAGAGCTTCTCGGTGGCCGCGTTCCACGACGGCTATCTCGCGACGCAGTCGGTGATGCTGGTGCGGCAGGCCGACAAGCCGATCGCGTTCGTCACGTTCATGACGACCGACCTCAACACCGAGGCGACGGTCGGCGTGATGCGCCATCTGCCGGAGGCTTCGCCGTACGCGATGGAGTATCTGTTTACGCAGCTCGCGCTGCATCTGAAGGAAGCGGGGTTCCGCAAGCTGAGCCTGGGTATCGCGCCGTTCTCGGGGATGGGGGCGGCGAAGATGCCGTCGCCGTTCCACCGGCTCGGCCTGATGGTCTGGCGCTTCGGCGGCCGCTTCTACAACTTCCGCGGCTTGCGCGCTTTCAAGAGCAAGTTCGAACCGCACTGGGAGCCGCGTTATCTCGCGGCCTCGGGCTCGGTCGGCGTGTTCGTCACGCTGGCGGATCTGTCATTGCTGGCTGGAGGTCGGCGTTCATGATGTCGAAGAAGGGTATCGCGCGGGCGGCAGCCGCCTGCGCGGGAATGATGCTGGCCGGCGCCGCGTGCGCCACGCAGCCGGCCGCGGTGAAAGCCGAAACCGTGTCCGGCGGCCGCTACGGGCCCGTGACCGTGACCAGGCCGAGCGGACCGCTGCGCGGGTTCGTCGTGCTGTTCTCGCGTGAGGGCGGCTGGCGGGCCGCCGATCAGCAGGCGGCCGACGCGCTCGCGAAAGCCGGGGCGATGACGGTCGGCGTCGATTCCGCGCGTTACGCGGCGAATCTCGCCGCGAAGCAGGAGACTTGCCACCACCTCGACGGCGACGCCGAGGCGGTCAGCCATCAGCTCGAACGTCTCGCGCAGTCGTCGCGCTATTTCACGCCGATCGTCGCGGGCGTGGGCCAGGGCGGCGCGATCGCGAAGCAGATCCTCGCGATGGCGCCGGAGAACACGATCGCCGGCGTCGTCGCGGTCGGTCCGGCCGCGAAGCTCGATCCGCGCTTCAAGCCGTGCCCGCCCGATCCGACGATCGTGCGACGCGCGATGCCGGGCTTCGTCGAAACGGCTGCCGCGGGCGACACCGCGAAGCTCGTGTCGCTCGTCACGCCGCACCTGCGCGACACCACCGGCGGCAGCGACGAGCTCGACGTCTCCGACCTGCCGCTCGTCGAGCTGCCGGCCAAGGGTGGCAGCGACCGGCTCGCGATCGTGATTTCGGGCGACGGCGGCTGGCGTGATCTCGACAAGACGATCGCCGAGGCGCTGCAGCGCGACGGCGTGTCGGTGGTCGGCATCGACAGCCTGCGTTATTTCTGGAGCGAGAAGCCGCCCGCGCAGGTGAGCCGCGATCTGGCCCGCGTGATGCGCACCTACATGGCGCGCTGGCATGCCGGCCGCGTGGCGCTGGTCGGCTACTCGTTCGGCGCGGACGTGATGCCGTTCGCGTACAACCGGCTGCCGGCCGACCTGCGCGACAAGGTCGCGGTGGTGTCGCTGCTCGGCTTCGCGCCGTCGGCCGATTTCCAGATCCGCGTGACGGGCTGGCTCGGCATGCCCGCGAGCGACAAGGCGTTGAAGGTCGCGCCGGAAATCGCGAAGGTGCCGCCGGCGCTCGTGCAGTGCTTCTACGGTGCGGAAGAGACGGACACGATGTGTCCGGCGCTCGCGAACACGGGCGCCGACGTGATCAGGACGCAGGGCGATCACCACTTCGGCCGCGATTACATCGCGCTCGAGAAGAAGATCCTCGGCGGGTTCGGCAAGCCGGTGGCGGCGCGCTGAACATCGGCCGGCGCCCGCGTGACGGCAGGCGCCGGCCGGTTTGGTTCCGGTTCATCGGACGGGCGGCCAGCGAGCCGCCCGTTTCATTTTCCGGGCTGCGCCGCCGCGTCCCGCGGCGGCATGACCGTTCGCGCATCGCGCTGATAGAAGCCCGGAAACCGGTCGAGCTGCCGCCGTGCGACCGCGAGATCGGCGGCGTCGCCGAGCACCGCGCTCGAAAACCCCGTGCGTTCCATCAGCAGCAACTGGTCGACCAGTACGTCGCCGGTCGCGCGCAGGTCGCCGGCGAAGCCGTAGCGCTTGCGCAGCAGGTAGGCCTGGCTGTATGCGCGGCCGTCGGTGAACGACGGAAACTGCAGGTCGATGCGCGTGGCGTGCGCGATGCGTGCGGCCAGCGGCGGCAGTTCCTCGTCGTTGCCGATCGTCAGTGTCGTCGCGTCGTGCTGCTGCGTGTCGTCTGCGTGCTCGGCCGGCGTCAGCAGCCGGATGCGTGCGGATGGGTTCGAGGTCTCGTGCTTCATGCCGGCTCTTCCTGATGACGTGCGGCGTTCGCGGCGGCCTTGAACGGTTCCGTGCCGATGCGGCGCACCGTGTCGATGAATCGTTCGCCGCGACCGTTCGCGTCGATGCGCGCATCGAGATAGGCGTTGACGATCGCGTCGACGACATCGACGATCTCGTCCGCCGAAAACGACGGGCCGATCACCTTGCCCGGCCGCGCGGGGCCGCTCGCGCTCGAGCCGTCCGAGCCGCCGAGCGTGACCTGGTACCACTCCGCGCCGTCCTTGTCGACGCCGAGGATGCCGAGGTGGCCGCTGTGATGATGGCCGCACGAGTTGATGCAGCCGCTGATGTGCAGGTCGATGTCGCCGATGTCGTGCAGCAGGTCGAGATCGTCGAAGCGCTCGGCGATCGCGTCGGCGACCGGAATCGAGCGCGCGTTCGCGAGCGCGCAGAAATCGCCGCCCGGGCACGCGATCATGTCGGTCAGCAGCCCGACGTTCGCGCTCGCGAGCCCGATCGCGCGGGCGTTTTCCCACAGCAGGAACAGGTCGTCGACGTGCACCCACGGCAGCACGACGTTCTGCGTGTGCGTGACGCGGGCCTCGCCGGCCGAGAAGCGGTCGGCGAGCTCGGCGAGCGCGTCGAGCTGCTCCGGCGACGCATCGCCCGGTGCCTGCAGGCGGCGCTTGAACGACAGCTTGACGATGCGCAGCGCCGGGTCGCGGTGGTCGGCGACGTTGCGGGCGAGCCAGCGCGCGAACGCCGGATGACGGCTCGCCTGCGCGGCGACGCGCGCATTCGCGTCGGCGAGGTCGAGCGTGCGCGGCTTCAACCGCGGCGGCACGAACGACGCGGCGACGCGCTCGAATTCGGCCTGCGGGATCGTGTGCGGGCCGCCGTCGAGGTCGACGATCTGGCGGAACTCTTCCTCGACGTCGTCGATGTAGCGTTGCCCTTCGGTCTTCACGAGGATCTTGATCCGCGCCTTGTACTTGTTGTCGCGCCGCCCGTAGCGGTTGTACACGCGGACGATCGCCTCGATGTAGTTCATCACGTGCTGCCACGGCAGGAACGCGCGCAGCAGCGTCGCGATCATCGGCGTGCGGCCCATCCCGCCGCCGACGCTCACCCGAAAGCCGAGCGCGCCCGCGTCGTCGCGCACGAGCTTCAGCCCGACGTCGTGCCAGTCGGTCGCCGCGCGATCCTCGGTCGCACCGGTGATCGCGATCTTGAACTTGCGCGGCAGGAACGCGAATTCGGGGTGCAGCGTCGTCCATTGACGCATCACCTCGGCGAACGGGCGCGGATCGGCGATCTCGTCTGGCGCGACGCCCGCGCGTTCGTCGCACGAAATGTTGCGGATGCAGTTGCCGCTGGTCTGGATGCCGTGCATGTCGACGGTCGCGAGCAGATCCATCACGTCGGCCGCCTTCGCGAGCGGAATCCAGTTGAACTGCACGTTGGTGCGGGTCGTGAAGTGCGCGCTGCGGGTCGGCAGGCGCAACGTGCCGAGCAAGGCCTGCGCGTCGCACGCGGCGCGGTAGGTGGCGTCGTCGGGCACGTCGTAGTCGCGCGCGATCCGCGCGAGCACGCGAAGCTGCGCGCTGGACAGCTCGCCGTACGGCACCGCGACGCGCAGCATCGGCGCGTGGCGCTGCACGTACCAGCCGTTCTGCAGGCGCAGCGGCCGGAACGCATCCTCGCCGAGGGTGCCTTGCTGCCAGCGTTCGAGCTGGTCGCGGAACTGGGCGGCGCGGCTGCGCACGAGCGCCCGGTCGAAATCGGTATATCGATACATGACGTGATACGCGAGAGGCGCCGCGGCGCGCAGGGCGCGCGGCGCGGCAGGGCGTTGCGACGGATGTCAGGCAACGGAAGACAGCGTAGGGAACGCGGTGCGGCGGGACAAGCAGCAGATCGGGACGAAAAAGGCGCAGCAGATGGCCGGCGGGGCGCCGGCGCAGGCCGGGCATGCGTGCATGCCCGTGAGCGCGGTCATGCGTCGACGACGAGCGCCGGATCGAGCGCGCGGATGCGCTGGTCGATGAAGTAGCCGCCGCCTTCCTGGTAGCGCAGGAACAGGCGGCCGCACGGGCGGCAGCGGCTGACGGTGCAGCGGTTGTACGGGAAATGGCGCGGCGCGATCGGCGCGTCGTCCGATGCATAGTGCGTGCCGGCCGGATGATATTCCGCGTAGGTCGGCTCGGCATCGCCCGGCGGCATGAGCGTGGCCACTTCGAGCAGTTGCGTGTCCGGCAGCGACAGCGGCAGGGTCGTCCAGCCGGCGAGCGAGGTCTTGGTGCACGTGCACGGCTGCGTGACGTGCGCCGCTTCGGCCGTCAGTGTCAGCAGCGCGTCGTGATCGAGGTAAGGCAGTGGGCTCATGGGCAATCGTGAAGGGGCGGCAGGACCTGCAATGTAACCCGCGCGCGGATCGGCTGCATGGCCGCGACACCGGCAGCGCGGCGCGCTCCCTGCGCGCTCAGCCGGCCTTGCGGACCGACGGCTGCGCGACCAGTTCGCCGAGCACGCGGATCGCGCGCTCGATGTCGCGGCTCCACGGATGGCCGAAGTTCACGCGCACGCAGCGCTCGAAGCCGTGCGCGGCCGAAAACAGCGGACCCGGCGCGAAGCTGATGCCGCGTGCGATCGCCTCGCGATGCAGCGCCATCGCGTCGATCGCGTCGGGAAACGCGAGCCACAGGAAATACCCGCCTTCCGGCCGCACCCACTCGACGTCGGCCGGCAGCCAGCGCCGCAGCGCGTCGTCCATCCGGTCGAGCTGCGCGTGCAGCGCGCCGCGCAGCACGCGCAGGTGCCGGTCGTAGCCGCCGTGCTCGAGATAGTTCGCGATGCCGGCCTGCGCGGGAATGCTGGCCGACAGCGTCGTCATCAGCTTGAGCCGCTGCACTTTCTCCGCGAACCGGCCGGCGGCGGCCCAGCCGATCCGGTAGCCGGGCGCGAGCGTCTTCGAGAACGAGCTGCAGTGCATCACGAGGCCGTGACGGTCGAATGCGCGCGCGGGCAGCGGATAGTCCGGGCCGAAATGCAGTTCGCCGTAGACGTCGTCCTCGATCAGCGGCACGTTGCGCGCCGCGAGCAATTCGACGAGCGCGCGCTTTTTGTCGGCGGTCAGCGTGACGCCGGTCGGATTCTGGAAATTGGTCATGAACCAGCACGCGCGGATGTCGTGCCGGTCGAGCGCGTTCGCGAGCGCGGCGAGATCGAGGCCGGTGCGCGGATCGACGGGAATCTCGACCGCGCGCAGGTCGAGCCGCTCGATCGCCTGCAGCGCCGCGTAGAAACCGGGCGCTTCGACGGCGACGACGTCGCCCGGCCGCGTGACGGCCATCAGGCACAGGTTCAGCGCTTCGAGTGCGCCGTTCGTGACGACGAGTTCGTCGATCGGCTGCGAGATGCCGGTGGCGAGATAGCGCCGCACGATCTGCTGGCGCAGCGCCTCGTTGCCGGGCGGCAGGTCGACGACCGTGCTCCACGGGCTCACGAGCCGCGTGGCCTGCGCGAGCGACTTCGCCAGACGCGGCAGCGGAAACAGCTGCGGCGCCGGGAACGCGGAACCGAGCGGCACGATGCCGGGCTGCGTGGCCGCATCGAGCACGGAGAACACGAGATTGCTGATGTCGACCTTGCGGGTTGCGTCGGTGCGGCGCGTACGGCGTTTCGTCGCCGGGCTCGCGGCCGGCTGCGCGCCCGGCGCGACGTAGTAGCCCGAGCGTTCGCGCGCGCGGATCAGCCCCCACTGTTCGAGCAGGTAATACGCGCGAAATACCGTCGACTGGCTCACGCCATGCTGCGCGATGATCTGTCGCAACGACGGCAGGCGCGTGCCGACGGCGAGGTTGCCGTTGCGGATGTCGTCGGCGATCGTATGGGCGAGGGTTTCGTAGCGTTTCATCGGCGTGGGTGGAGCGCTGCGTCGCCGCACGCGGGCCGGAGCGGCGCCGCGCCGGCGGGCGCGGCTCATTGTCCGATGCGCGGCCCGAAAAGGAAAGCGCGGGTGTTTCGGCCACGCCGTCCCGCCGCGTCACGCCGCGTTCGGCTCGACATTCCGCCCGCTGCCGCCGCGACGCAGCGCCGGCAGCGGCTCGACCTTGCCGACCACGAACAGGTACGACAACGCCCCGACCACGCACAGCGCGCCGGCCACCGCGAGCGGCACCACGAACGAGCCTTTCGTGATCGACAGCATCACGCCGGTGAAGGTCGTGATGAAGATGCCCGCGAGATTGCCCGCGAAGTTCTGGATGCCGCCGAGCGACGCGACGTGCGCGGGCGTCGGCGCGACTTCGCCGACGAGCGTCCACACGTTGGCGCCGGCGAACGACAGGCTGGCATATGCGAGTGCGAACAGGCCGAGGCAGGCCCACACGTTTTCGACGAACGCGGACAGCGCGATCGACGACGACAGCAGCATGCCGAGCACGAGACAGGTCTTGCGCGCGGCGGTGGCGCTCCAGCCGCGGCGGAACAGGCTGTCCGACACGTAGCCGCCGAGCCAGCCGCCGGGAATCGCGAGCAGCGCGGGCAGCATGCCCCAGGTGCCGAGCGACGCGAGCGAGAAGCCGCGCGACTGCAGCAGGTAGCTCGGGAACCACGTGATGAAGAAATAGATCGCGAAGTTCAGGCAGAACAGGCCGATCATCATCCCCCACACGGTGCGGTAGCGGAACAGGTCGAGCCACGACACCGTCGGGCCGTCGGTTGCGGCCGCAACCATCGGCGCGCCGCGTTGCGCGAGCAGCGCATCGACGGCGTCCGGCGCGATCGCGCGATAGCGTTCCGGGTCGCGATAGACGAACCACCACGCCAGCGCCCACACGATGCCGATGCCGCCCGTGATCACGAACGACCCGCGCCAGCCGACGAGCGAGATCAGCCACGCGACGAGCGGCAGCGACAGCGCGGAGCCGACGCGCGAGCCGCTGTCGAAGATGCTGCTGGCGAGGCCACGCTCGCTGCGCGGGAACCAGTTGAACGCGACCTTCGCGAACGACGGGATCGCGGCCGCTTCGCCGACGCCGAGCATCAGCCGCACGCCGACCAGTTGCGCGAGGCCGCGCGCGGCGCCGGTCGCGACGGTGAACACCGACCACCAGCCGACGGCCAGCGCGAGGCTCACGCGCACGCCGACCTTGTCGATGAACCAGCCGGCCGGCAATTGCAGGAACGCATAGGTCCAGAAGAACGCGCTCAGCACGAGCCCCATGCCGACCGCGTCGAGCCCGAGGTCGGCGCGGATGCTGGGCGCCGCGATCGCGAGGTTCGCGCGATCGATGAAGTTGATGACGTTGGCCAGAAAGCACATCAGGATCATGGCCCATCGGATGCGTGGCATGGCGGTGTCTCCGCGCGGAATGTCGTGGCGGGCGACCGGCGATCCGCTGCGCCGGCCGCCTCGAAAGGCGAATTACTGCGACGCTTGCGGCGCGCGGTCGAACTTCGCCAGCGCTTCCCACAGGCCGTTCAGGTAGACCGCGCCGAGCGCGCGGTCGTAGAGGCCGTAGCCGGGCTTGCCCGTCTCGCCCCAGATCATGCGGCCGTGGTCGGGGCGCACGTAGCCGGTGAAACCGGTGTCGTGGTACGCCTTCACGATCGCGGCGATGTCGAGCGAGCCGCAGCTCGACAGATGCGCGGTTTCCTCGAAATCGCCGTTCGCGTCGACCTTCACGTTGCGGATGTGCGCGAAATGGATGCGGCCCATCGCGCCGAACTCGCGCACGAGCGCTTCGACGTCGTTTTCGGGGCCGGCGCCGAGCGAGCCCGAGCACAGCGTCAACCCGTTCGCGGGCGAGTCGACGAGACGCACGATCCGCGCGAGATCGTCGCGGTTCTTCACGATGCGCGGCAGCCCGAAGATCGGGCGCGGCGGATCGTCGGGGTGGATCGCCATCTTCACGCCGGCTTCCTCGGCGACCGGAATGATCGCCTTCAGGAAGTATTCGAGGTTGGCCCACAGCGCGTTCTCGTCGACGTCGCGGTAGTCGGCGAGCAGCGCCTGCAACTGTTCGGGCCGGTAGCTGGAATCCCAGCCGGGCAGCGCGATGCCGTCGTTCGGATCGATCCGGTCGACCGCATCGGTGCTGAACGCGAGGCAGGTCGAGCCGTCGTCGAGCGTCTTCGACAGCTCGGTGCGCGTCCAGTCGAACACGGGCATGAAGTTGTAGCAGACGACGCGGATCCCGGCCGCGCCGAGATGGCGGATGGTCTGCCGGTAGTGGTCGATCAGGCGGTCGCGGCCCGGCTTGCCGAGCTTGATGTCCTCGTGCACCGGCACCGATTCGACGACGTCGAACTGCAGGCCGGCGCGTTCGATCGTCGCCTTCAGCGCTTCGATCTTGTGCGCGGGCCAGACTTCGCCCACCGGTTCGTCGTAGATCGCGGACACGATGTGCGTGACGCCGGGGATCTGGCGGATGTATTGCAGCGAGACCGGATCGGACTCGCCGTACCAACGGAAAGACATCTTCACTGGAGCGGCTCCTGGCTGGCGGTTCATGCGTTGGACGAGCGGGGCGGCAGCGTGCCGGCCCGTCGTCGGTGTGCGGATTATGATTGGTATACCAGTTTTGAGGGATAGTGGTTTACCAGTTGTTCGGACAAGCGTCGGCCTGTGTGACGTTTCCGAAAGCGTCAGGCGAGGCCGGCCAACGGGCGAGCCGGGGTGTCGCCAAATTGGTGTACCATTTTGACGATCCGGCGCCGCAGCGGCGCCCGCCAGCCTGTTGCGAGCCTTCCGATGACCGATCTTTCCAGCCTGCCCGCCAGCCGCGACACCGATGCCGCGGACCGCTCCTATATCGGCCTTGCGCGGCAGATTCACGCGATGGTGGCCGCCGGCGCGTTCGAAGCCGGTGCGCGGCTGCCGTCGGAGCGCAGCCTGGCCGACCAGTTCGGCGTAAGCCGCACGCAGGTGCGCGAGGCGATCATCGCGCTCGAGGTGCAGGGGATCGTCGAGGTGCGGATCGGCTCGGGCATCTACGTGTCGGCGGCCGATGCCGCGCGGCCGGTGACGTTCGAAGTCCCGCGCGGCCCTGGGCCGATCGAGACGCTGCGCGCGCGCGGGCTGATCGAGGCGGAAGTCGCGGCGCTCGCGGCGACCGAACGCAAGGATGCCGATCTCGACCGCCTGTTTTTCTCGCTGACGACGATGCGCGAGCAGATGAACGACAAGGCCGCCTACGACGCGGCCGATCGCCAGTTCCACCTGCGAATCGCGGAATCGACCGGCAACACGGTGCTGCTGCACATGGTCACGGCGATGTGGGATTGCGCGCGCAGCGATCCGCTGTGGGACAAGATCGAGGAGCACTTTCACTCGACCGCGCTGCGCGAAGCGTCGCAGGAAGATCACCAGCGGATCTTCGCGGCGATCATGGCGCGCGACGCGGACGGTGCGCGCGACGCGATGCGCGCGCACCTGTCGCGCGTGATCGCGGAATTCACGCAGGCCTGGCGCTGACGTTCGTCTTCGCGTATCCGCGCATGCGTGCATTCGCGCCGCGATGCAGGCCCCGGTAACTGCGTCGCATTCAGCCGCAAGGCCAATGAATATGCGCCGTGTGCGGCTTGTTCCGATTGCGTGACCCTGCGTTTTATGGTCTCGTTGCGGGATATCGCATCGACTCGAAAAAGGACAGTCGAATGCAGCCGGGCGATTCACGCGGGGTCCGATTGATCAGGGGAATCGGCGCAGGCACGCGCGCGCGCCGCGCCGTGCGTACGCTGCTTGTCATATTGACGGTAGGCTTACTGGCGCCCGTCCCGCCGGCCGTCGCTGCCTCACCCGAAACCGTCAACGACAACGTGCTGCGCGTGCTGGCGTGGCCCGGTTATGCGGACAGCGATATCGTCAGCGCATTCGAGGCGCAGTTTCATGTGCGTGTGGAAGTGACGCTGGTCGATTCCGACGAAGCGTTGTGGACGCGGTTGCACAGCGCATCGCCGCCGCCGTACGACGTGCTGGCCGCGAACACGGCCGAGATCCAGCGCTATGCGCATGAGCACCTGCTCGCGCCGGTCGACCTGTCGCGCATCCCGAACCGGCGGCGGCAGTTGCCGAATTTCCAGCAGATCGCGACGATCGGCGGCCTCGTGCAGGACGGCGCGTCCTACGCAGTCCCGTTCACCTATTCGTCGATGGGGCTGATCTACGACCGCAAGCAGGTGCCGGCCGCGCCGCGCTCGATGCGCGAACTGTGGAATCCGCGCTATCGCGGCAAGGTGCTCGACTTCAACAGCGCGCAGCACAATTTCTCGTTCACGGCGCTGGCGCTCGGCTATCCCGATCCGTTCCGTCTGTCGCCCGCGCAGACACTTGCCGTCGCGCGCAAGCTGATCGACCTGCGCCGCAACCTGCTGACCTACTACACGCTTCCGGAAGAGGCGACCGCGCTGTTCGTCCAGCATCGCGCGGCGCTGATGTTCGGCAACTACGGCACGCAGCAGGTCGAGCAGTTGCGCCGCGCCGGCGCGGACGTCGGCTACGTGATCCCGGACGAAGGCGCGCTCGCGTGGCTCGACTGCTGGGCCGTCACGCGCGGCGCGCTGCGTCCCGAGCTCGCGTTCGCGTGGATCAACTACATGCTCGAACCGGCGATCGGCGCGCTGCTGACCGAGCGCCAGGGACTCGCGAACACGCTCGAGCCGCCGCGCGGCCTCGACACCGGGCACGAGCATCTCGTATGGCTTCAGCCCGTGGAGGACATCGCGCGCCGCGAATCGCTGTGGGGCCGCATCGTGTCGGGCGACCGGCCGGAGCGGTTCGGAAAATGATCCGGCTCGGGCTCACGTCGAAGCTGTCGGTGCTGTTCGCGTGCATTGGCGTGATCGCGTCCGGCACGACCGGCTACTACGCGTATCGCGCCAACCGCGCGATGCTCGTGCAGGAGGCGCAGCACAGTCTGCTGATGTCGACGCAACTGCTCGGGCAGCGCTTCACGACCGCGCTCGCCGACGTCGCCGACGATGCGCTCGTGCTCGCGCAGTTGCCGTCGTCCGCGTTCGTCGCGGGCGCCGACCATCCGGACGAAGCGCGCCGCATGCGGCTCGAACAGGTGTATTACAGCTTCATGCGGAATCACGCGGAGTACCTGCAGATCCGTCTGATCGCGCGCGGGCATTTCGGGATCGAACGCATTCGCCTCGATCGCGATGCGCGCGGCATCGTCGTGCTGCCCGAACGCGAATTCCAGGAGAAAGGGCAGTTCTCCTATGTATTCGATACGCTCGCGACGGCGCCTGGCCACATCTACCTGTCGCCGATCGTGGTCAATCACGAGACGGGCTCGCACGCGGCGGAGGGGCTGCCGATCCTGCGCGTGGGCACGCCGGTGGTCGACGCAGCGGGGCAGACGGTCGGCGCGCTCGTCGTCGACGTCGAGCTGTCGCGCGTGTTCGACCGGCTCGAACGCGATTTGCCGGACGACTATGCGGTCTATCTCGCGAACGAGTGGGGCGATTTTCTCGTGCATCCCGATCCGGAACAGACGTTCGGCTTCGATCGCGGCCGGCGCGTGCTGATGCAGGATCGCTTTGCCGTCACGCGCGCGCTGTTCGACAGCGGACGCATGAACGTGACGCTCAATGGCCTCGCGCAGCCCGACGCGGCGCCCGGCCAGATGTTCGCGTTCGTCCGCACGCCGTTCGGGCACGACGAGGGCAACCGCTTCGTCGTGCTGGGGATGGGCCGGCCGCTCGCCGACGTGCTCGCGCCGGCCGGCATGCTGGGCGAACGGATCGTCAGGATGGTGCTCGTATCGAGCCTGCTGGCGGTCATCCTCGCGATCCTGTTCGCGCGGGCGATCACGCGGCCGTTGCAGGCGCTGGCGTGTGCCGCCACGCACGTGTTCGACGATCCGGCCGCCGAACGGCTGCCGGTCGCGCGGGCCGACGAGATCGGCGTGCTCGCGCGCTGTTTCGACAGCATGCGCGTCGAGATTCGCACACAGGTCGCGATGCTGCGCGCGAAGCAGCAGGAGCTCACGCACCTCGCCGGCCACGATCCGCTGACGGGCCTGCCGAACCGCCTGCTGTTCATGGAGCATCTCGATGCCGCGATCCGGCGTGCGGCCGCGGTGCGCGAGGGGCTGGCGGTGATGTTCGTCGATCTCGACCGCTTCAAGCAGATCAACGACCAGCACGGGCATTCGGTTGGCGACCGTACGCTCGTTGCAGTCGCGAAGCGGTTGAGCCAGGTGCTGCGCAGCGGCGACATGGTGGCGCGGCTGGGCGGCGACGAATTCATCGTGCTGATGTCGGATGTGCGTTCGCCGGCGGTGATCGGCGATGTCGCGTCGCGCATCCAGATCGTGATGGCCGAGGCGCTCGAGTTCGACGAAGGGCGCATGGCCGTCGGCGCGAGCATCGGCGTCAGCGAGTTTCCGGCGGATGGCGCGTCGGCCGAGGAGTTGCTCGTCAAGGCCGACGCGGCGATGTACGCGGCGAAGGCGTCCCCGCAGTGCGTGTGCGTGCGCTACCAGGATCTGGTGCGCAGCGGCGCACCCGACGAGACTGGCCGCGTCGCATCCGGCGGCAGCCGCTGACCGCGGGCCGAAACGCGACGAGCCCGTCGCGGGACGGGCTCGTCGCATGGGCGGGCTGCAGGTGCGAAGCGCGCAGCGGCAGGCTTAGTGGCCGAAGTAGACCGAGTCGCGCGGGTTCTGCGCGCGGACGACCGGTGCGCCGCCCTCGACGGTCGCGGCCGGTTGCGAGCCGGCGCCGCTGTTGTCGATGCCGTGCACGCGGGCTTGCGCGGCCTGGATGTCGGCCGGGTAGTACGGGCTCGACTGGCTGGGCTTGTAGCCCGCGTTTTCGAGCTGGACCAGTTCGTTGCGCACCTGGGCGCGGGTCACGGTGCTTTGGGCGAATGCGCCGAACGACGCGGACAGGGCGGCGGCGGCAACGACTGCGGAAACGAGCGATTTCATGATGACCTCCGATGTTTATTGGCTTTCCGCGTTCGACACCATGTCGTCAGCGGTTGATTACATCGTAGGCGTCGCTTCACCTAGGGTAAACGCGAGTTTGAGTGAAAGATCGTTGCGCTCGAGGTAATAATTTCGAGACGAACGTCTTCCGTCCCCATTCGGTATTGCGGGGATTGCAAGCAATTGGCGGGAGCGTGAACAGAGGGGCGGGCACGGGCATGCGCGCGGCGGCAAGGGCCGCCGAATATCGCGTCGAAGCGGCGGGGCTGTCGGATCAGACCCCGTCGTCGTCGATTTCCTTGCGCTCGCGGCGTTCTTCGTTGCCGCGCCGCGCGCGCAGGCGCTGGCGGGACAGGACGGCGATCACCTGCTGGGTCGGCGCGCCGGACGGCAGCTCGTTGCGGATGCGGTCGGGGACCATCGGCAGGCCGGCGCGCTGCCGGCGCAGCGCCTTGGCGATTGCCCGGCGGCATTCGTCGCCGTGGCAATCCCATTCATCGCGGATTCTCTGGCAATAACGGCATTGTTCCATCCGACTAGTCTAACGCGTCTTCGGGAATGGAGCAGGGCGCGGGGCCGGACGGGCTGCGTGCCGGGCGGCGGCGATGGCCGACGGCTCGGAGGCGGGCGATGGCAGGCTGAATCGGATTGCGAATCAAATCGACCGGAACCGTTCATCGACACGACGGTTTCGCGCCTGCTCCAGACGGATGCCTTGCGCGCGGACGGGGCCGCCGCGCGTCAGCGGAGCGACCAGATGCCCCAGATCGCGATCAACAGGCCAAGGCCCAATCCGCAGCCCAGCAATACATACGTTTCCATTTCTTGCCTCTGACGACATGGCCATGCTGACATCGGTATCAGCGTACGCGCAGCAAAGCCGGCCGCGTATCGTCCGCGCTGTCGGTCGGAGCGATACGCCGGGTGGTCTGCGCATACTACGCGTGGCAGCTTTCAGAACGCATGCGCGATCGACGGCTTGGTCGCGTGCACGCCACCCGTCTGGGCCGTGGCCGATCCGCCGTGCCGAAATACGCCCGACTTCCAGATCATCTGCGCCGCCGCGACGAGCACGAACAGCAGGACGACCATCCTGAAGATCCGGGGCGACATCTTGTCCCGCAGCGGGCGAACCAGCCACATGCCGGCAATCGCCGGCAGGCTGGCGGCCGCCGAGATCGCGAGGTCGGCGCCGCTCGCGTGCGCCGCGCCGCTGAACGTCGTGATCAGCGTGACGATCGACACCACGAGGATGATCGCGATCTGCTTCGTGAATACGCGCCCGGTCGCGCCCGACGAAATCAGGTAGGTGGCGAGCAGCGGGCCGGGCACCGATGCGATGCTTTCCATCAGCGCCGCACCGAAGCCGAGCGCGAAACCGACGGGCTTTTGCCACGCTTGCGGCAGGTCGAGCTTCGGCGCCGCGAGCATCAGTGTCGCGGCCACGATCAGCAGCGCGCCGGAGGCGGCCTGTGCGTGACCGGGATTGAGGGACAGCAGGATCGCCACGCCGACGACATTGCCGATCACGGTGCCGGCGATCGGGGCCGCGATCTTGCGTGCCGTCGCGAGCACCTGGCCACCTTCCAGCGCCTGCGGGATGTTGCCGAGGATGATCGGCATCGACAGCAGCAGCACCGCATGCCGGATCGGCAGGAACTGGCTGAGGATCGGCATCGCGATCAGCGGCACGCCGATGCCGGTGATGCCCTTGGCCATCCCGCCGAGCAGCAGCGCGACGGCGATGCCGGCCAGTTCGAACGCGGTGAGCCCCTGCAGGCTGGAGACCAGCACCCCTTCAGTCAGATTGAAATGCATCATGGAATGGCATGTCGCGGCGTAGCCGGCAGCGAGCGTCGTCGACGGCGCCCGTGGCGGTCGCGTGCATCGTGCACGCA
Source organism: Burkholderia sp. 9779_493 (assembly GCF_015712215.1). Taxonomy (NCBI): domain Bacteria; kingdom Pseudomonadati; phylum Pseudomonadota; class Betaproteobacteria; order Burkholderiales; family Burkholderiaceae; genus Burkholderia; species Burkholderia sp. 9779_493. The sequence continues at coordinate 86,181 of NZ_JACCQA010000003.1, read as the reverse complement.
AGGTGTTCGGGATCGGTGCGAACCTGATCGGCCGGTTGTGCGGCCCGGCCCGTCGTGCAGCGTGATGCGCCTGCATCGACGCGGCGGTTCGATCACGCATCTTACCCGAGCGTTGCATCCGGCATTCGGCTCGCGGATGGCGCGGTGCGCGTGTCGGCTGCATGACCGTCGCACCGGTTCAATATAATTCAAGTGAATCGGCCGTCTCATGCGCGGCATACATACCTTCGAACGAGGAAATCCGATGACGCTCGCCCAGTTGCAGGCCCTCGCTGCCGTGGTCGAACTCGGCTCGCTGACGGCCGCGGCAGACCGGCTCAGCCGCAGTCAATCCGCGATCAGCCATGCGCTGACGGAGCTGGAGGATCTCACGCAGGTCAAGCTGCTCTGGCGCGACCGGCAGCCGGTCGTGCTGACGGCGGCCGGCGAACGCCTGTGGCCGTATGTTCAGAGCGTGGTGCGGGAAGCGCAGATGCTGCGCCAGCAGTTCAGCCTGTCGCGCGGCAAGCTCGAAGGGAAGCTGGTGGTTGCGTCGCTGCCGAGCGTGTCGCTGGCGTTCGTCGTTCCCGCCATCGAGGCGTTGAAGGAGATGCACCCGGGCGTATCGGCGGTGCTGCTCGAAGGCACGGACAGCGAAGTCGAAGGGTGGCTCGACGACGGCACGGCCGACGTCGGCGTGGTGGCCGGCACGAAGACGTTCGCGCACCACCTGCCGCTGCTCGACGAGGATTTCGTCGCGGTGGCGGCCGACGACATGTTCGCCGGCCGCAAGAGCGTGTCGGCCCGGCAGCTGGCCGCGGCGCCGTTCATTTTCTCGAAGGCGGGATGCGGGCCGGTGATCGCGGATTACTTCGCGCGCGGCGGCGCGCCGCTTCGGGCCGCATTCAACGTGGTCGAGATGCGCACGATCCTGTCGATGGCGGAGGCCGGCATGGGTGTGTCGATCGTGCCGCGCATCACGCTCACGTACACGCCGTTCGGCGGGCGCGTGCTGGCGCTGTCGCCACGGCTGCATCGCTCGGTGCGACTGGCGTGGAATACCGCCGGCAACGCGGTCACCGACGCGTTCGTACGGCTCGTCGACGCGCAACGCGCGAAGGCGGAAAAGACGGTCCGGACCCGTGCGAAAAAGGGCAGATAGCGACGGGCGGACACGATGAACGGCGCTCATGGGGCGCTTGCAGTTTATTCACAATGGCGAAGGTCAACATGCAATACATTGTTCTGACCTCGTGATCGTTGCCCTGAAGGAGTGCGCCGTGCCAGCCTTGCCCACCCTGTTTGCGTTCGGACTCGTGTCGCTCGGCATGGTGCTGACGCCCGGGCCGAACATGATCTATCTGGTTTCGCGCTCAATCTGCCAGGGCCGCCGCGCCGGGCTGGTGTCGCTCGGCGGTGTCGCGCTGGGATTCGTGTTCTACATGGTGTGCGCGGCCGTGGGCATCACCGCGCTGGTGATGACCGTGCCGTATGCGTACGATGCGCTGCGCGTTGCCGGCGCGCTGTATCTGGCGTACCTGGCGTGGCAGGCGCTGAAGCCGGGCGGGCGCTCCGCGTTCCAGGTCCGGCAGTTGCCGCACGACAGCCGCGCGAGGCTGTTCACGATGGGCTTCGTCACGAACCTCGCGAACCCGAAGATCGCGGTGATGTATCTGTCGTTGCTGCCGCAGTTCATCGTGCCGGGGCACGGCAGCGTGTTCGCGCAATCGCTGGCGCTCGGCTGCGTGCAGATCGCGGTGAGCGTCAGCGTCAACGCGCTGATCGCGTGCGCGGCGGGTTCGATCGCGGGTTTTCTCGCGGGGCGGCCGCTCTGGGCGGCGGTTCAGCGCTGGCTGATGGGGACGGTGCTGGCCGGGCTGGCCGTGCGGATCGCGCTGGAATCGCAAAGTTGACGATGGCACCGGGCCTCGTCACCCGTGGCAGCTACCGTCGGCCTCGTTGACGATCCGCACGGGCCTGGCCTTGTCACGGCGGCTGCGCGTCGCGAGCCAGCACAGGATCGAGCCGCCGCACACCATCGACGCGCCTTGCCAGAACTCGGCCGACAGCGGCGCGTGCAGCAGCGTGGCGGCGACGGCGGCGGCGAGCACCGGCGTGAAATACGACGCGCCGACGATGACCGTCACGTTGCCGTGCATGATGCCGGTGTTCCAGGCCGCATAGCCGAAGCCGAGCGCCGACGCCGCCAGCACGAGATACCCGACCGCGTGCAAACTGAACGTCATGCCGCCGCCGCCTTCGATCGCGAACTTGATCCAGAGCACCGCGGCGACCAGCATGAAGAACGGCGTGACGCCGTTCTTGCCGTCGGCGATGCGCGCGGTCACCGTGCAATAGCCGGCCCAGATCAGCGCGCCGACGAACGCCAGCCCGTAGCTGAGCGGATTGTCCGCGACGTTGCGCAGCATGCCGGCCGGATCGAGCCCCTGGTCGCCGCCGAGCACCCGGCAGATGCCGAGCATCGACAGCAGGACGCCGGGCACGACCAGCAGATTCGCGCGCTGCTGGTTGAACGCGATGGCGGCGACCAGCGTGAGACTCGGCCACAGATAGTTGACCATCGCGACTTCGATCGCCTGCCGACCGTTGCTCGCATAGCCGATCGACAGCGACAGGCACAGCTCGTACGACACGAACAGCAGCCCGCCCCACAGCAGGTAGTTTTTCGGGAATCGGCTCAGGTCGGGGAAGCCGATCGAGAACAGCAGAAGCACGGACGCCACCGTATAGATCATCGCCGCGCCGCCGGTCGCGCCGAGGCTTTCGCTGACGCCGCGAACGAGCGCGACCACCGAGGCCCATAACAGCACCGCACCGAGCCCGATGAGCGTTGCCTTGTTCTTGCGTTTCATGCTTGCTGCCTGTTTCAACATGCCAATTCGATTTCGGATGACGCGATGGCGCCGGGCAGTGCCCGCCATGCTCCGGAACGCGCCGTCGACGATCGGCTGCGCGACCGCGTCGAGATCGGGCGCATCGGGCGCATCGGGCAGCACGAGCGCCGGATTCTTGCCGCCGCACTCTAGCACGATGCGCTTCAGGTCGAATTCGGCCGAGTACTCGAGGAATTGCCGCCGGGGTCCGCCGGGTCGGCGAAGCTCACCGTGTCGACGTCCGCGTGCCGGCTTCACGAAACCACCAAGAGAGGGCCGCCTTGTCATCCGGCACGACGGTTTCGAGCCGCCGTCGCGTGGCCGGCATCGGGTCCTCGTGTTCGGCACCAACCGCGACACGGGTGACTGGCTGTTCCACAACCCGTCCGGGTTCGACGTGCGCACGCAGCAAAACGTGGCGATGCCGCGCGCGACGTTCGACCGGTACTTCGCGAATCGCGGCATCCTGGTCGCCCCGTCACGTTGCGCGCGCAACGAGCCTGGCGATCGAAGCGTGAGACGCCCGCCGCAGCGGGCGCCCGTCCGGTCACCGCTCGTGCCGCTTCTTGCTCAGTTCGATCGTCTCGAACAGCTCGTACTGCGCGGTCGGGTGCTGGTCGGCGCCCGGCGCGTGGTAGTAGCGCATCGTGATCGTCGTGTGGCCGCCCGGCTTGCCCGGATCGTGGTCGAACACCGCGATCCCGTAGCCGGTGCCCGTGTCGCGGCGCGCGGACCAGATCGCATCCTCGAGCGCATCGGCCGGCTGGCGCACGAACGTGTTCGGCGCGGTGCCGGGCACCGGCCGGTTCGGCTTCGTGAACACCTTCGCCTGCGCAAAGCCGGTCGACGGGTTTTCGCCGTACACGTCGAGCGGCGCGCTGGTGCCGCCGCCGCCGAGGATCAGGTGGATCGTGCCGTGGCTCGTGTCGAACGTCGTACGGTTCGGATCGTTCGAGCCGACCGGGCGCGGCTGCAGCGTTTCGACCACTTCGCCGGTTTTCGCGTCGACGCCTGCGCGGTGATTGCAGCCGCGCACTGGATAGCTGCGCTCGTAGTCGTGATCGTGGCCGCACAGCACGAGATCGACGCCGTAACGATCGAACAGCGGCAGCCACGCTTCGCGAATGCCCTTGTCGGACCCGTTGCCCGTCTTCGACGAACTGAGCGCGTCCTGGTGCATCTGCACGACGATCCAGTCGATGTCGTCGTCATGCGCGGCGTGACGCAGCGTACGTTCGAGCCAGCGCGTCTGCTCGCCGTTGCTGTAGCCGCGCACGTAGAACGACGTGCCGGGCTCGATCGGCGGGCGACCGGTGCTCGCGGCCGGCACGAGCGGCGCGGGGCCGCCGACGAACGCGGCGGCGTCCTGGTACACGACGTCGTCGGCGTCGAGCGACACGAACAGCACGGAGCTCACACGGAAGCTATACCAGCGGCCGGGGAAATGCGTGCCGTTCTCCGGCAGCGTATAGCGGGCGAGATACGAGTCGAGCCCCTGCGGACCGTTGTTGAACTCGATCTCGTGATTGCCGGGGCATGGCATCCACGGGCGATTCGCGGCCGACGTCTGGTTGTTGTTGCCGAAATCGCGCCACACCTCGGGCTGGTGCGCGGGGTTCAGGTTCGCGTAGCAGAGGTCGCCGTTCAGCAGGTGGAACAGCGGCTGGAACTGCTCGACGGCCTGCACCGCGAAGCGGCTTTGCGGCGACGACAGCACCCACGCGCCGTTGGGCGTCGCGAGATCGCCGTAGCTCGTGAAACGGAACGGCGCCCGGCCGCGCGGCGCGGTCGAAAAATGCGCGGAGAACGGCTGTGCCGCATTGCCGTCGTTGTCGGCCGTGATCTCGTAGCGGTAGCGCGTATCCGGTTTCAGCCCGTGCGCGCGCGCGTGGTACGCGAACACGGTCTCGCCGTTCAGGCCGTCGGTGTACAGGCGCTGGACGCCGTGCACCGTGCGCGCCGGCTCGCCGTCGGCGACGATGCGCGCGCGCGGATTGACGGCCGGTGCGAGCGACGCCCACGAGATCACGACTTCGGACGTCGGGTCGTTGCCCCACGTCAGGTGAACCTGCTCGGGCGTGCCGTCCGGGTTCGACGCGGCGGCGCGGGCCGCCGCGAGCCCGCCGGCGGCGGTGGCGAGGCCGGAGACGCCGGCGAGTTTCAGGAAGCCGCGACGCGACACGGAGGCGGCCGGCTCGTTCGGCTGGTCAGGGAGAGTGTCCTGGTTCGACATGGTCGGTGTTTTTCGTTGATGGGGCGCGAGACGCGGAACCGCGCGGCCGTGCGCGCGCACGGCCGGGGCGTGGGCCGGAAACGAGCGGGATCCCGGTCGCATGCATTGTCGAAGGGCAGTTTTGCCGCGTTGTGACAGTGCCGCAACCCTGCGCCTGCGGCCGCCGATGTGCAGAGGCGCGCGTCGTGGCTGCCGGTCCGCTCCCGCGCCCGTTCACTTTCTCCGAAATTTATTTGCCGATACCGCGACGGATTTCTCCCGTCCGCTCCGTTTAACGCATGAACGACCGCTTCCGGTCGATGCCCGTTATTTCGGAGTCTTTCATGAAACTTTCCGTTCCATTGCGATTGGCCGTCGGATGCCTGGCTGCGCTCGCGACGTCCGCCGTATTCGCGCAGGCCGTCATCGTCGCGCCTTACGCGCCGCCGCCGCCGCGCGTCGAAGTCATGCCGGCGCCGCGTGCCGGTTACGTATGGGATCAGGGCCACTGGCACTGGCGGCAGGGCCGCTACGTGTGGATTCCGGGCCACTGGCAAGTGGTGCGGGTCGGTTACCACTGGGTGCCCGGACACTGGGCCGCGCGCGGCCCGGCCTGGCGCTGGGTGCCGGGCCACTGGGCCTGACGTGCAGGCCGCCGCGCGGCACGCGATGCCGGCGCAGCGGATATTTCACGCAACATCATGAGTCGAAGCGATGCCTTTTCGAATCATCGTGATACTGGCGGCCGCGGCGATCGCGCTGGCCGGCTGCGTCGTGGTGCCGGCCCGTCCGGTGTATTACCGGCCCGCGCCGGTCGTCGTATATTGAGCGCGCCGGCCCACGCTCGCGTGGCGGGCTGCGAGGATCGACATGCGGCGCGAACCGGATGTCGATGAACCCGGCTCGGCCGGCACCGTGTGCGATGCCGGGCGCGACGCGCGCGGCGTCGACGCACCGTCGGCGTGGCGCCGTCCGGCGATGGCCCGACGCATGCAAGGAGAGCACGACGATGAGCTTCAGCCGGGCGGCGGGTCCCGCCGCCGTGACAGTGCGGCGCGCACGCGCCGCGCGACGGAGCAGGCGGCGTTGAGCGATTGCGGCGACCGCGATCCGGACGCGGAACTCGTCGCACGCGTCGGCGCGCGCGATGCGTCGGCGGTGCGCGTGCTCGTCGCGCGCAAGCTGCCGCGGCTGCTCGCGTTGGCGACGCGCATGCTCGGCGACCGGAGCGAAGCCGAGGACGTCGCACAGGAGACGTTCTTGCGAATCTGGAACCAGGCGCCGCGCTGGCGCGAAGGCGAAGCCCGCTTCGACACGTGGCTGCATCGCGTCGTGCTGAACCTGTGCTACGACCGGTTGCGCGGCCGGCGCGAGGCGCCCGTCGATACGCTGCCCGACGTGCCCGACACGCAACCGGAGCCGGCCGCGCATGCGGAACTGCGTTCGCGCGATGCGCGCGTGCGGCAGGCGCTGGCCGCGTTGCCGCCGAGGCAGCGGGAAGCGCTGGTGCTCCAGTACTATCAGGACATGTCGAACGTGGAAGCGGCCAACCTGATGGGCATCACCGTCGATGCGCTGGAAAGCCTGCTCGCCCGTGCGCGGCGCAACCTGCGCGCGCAACTGGCCGGCGACCCACCTAGCGAGGACAAGCGATGACACCCGAACGATTTCGTACCATCGTCGCCGCGTACGGCTCGGACGCGCGGCGCTGGCCGGCCGGCGAGCGCGCGGCCGCCGAGGCGTGGGCGCACGCGAACCCGCGCGAAGCGCTGCTGGCGCTCGACGATGCGGCCGACCTCGATGCGTGGCTCGCGTACGACACGGTCGCGCCTCCGGCGCCTGCGCTCGTCGAGCGCATCGTCGCGACGGCGCCCGCGCCGCAGCGCGCCCGCCGGCGCGGCGCCGTATGGTGGTCGGGCGCGGCGTTCGCGGGCGTCGGCCTGGCCGGCGCGCTCGCGGGGGCGGTGGCCGTGTCGATGCTGATGCTCGGCAGCGCGTCGCCGGCGCAGCACGAGCCGGGCTATCTGACGACGACGTTCGGCGGTCCGAGCGTGGACGGGAGTGACGAATGACCGAACGCGGCTGGAAATTCACCCTCGTCGGCTCGGTCGTGCTGAACGTGTTCATGCTCGGCGCGATCGGCGGCGGCGCGTATCAATGGTTCTCGACTCACCGCGACGGGCATGCGGCGGGCACACCCGCATCGCGCACCGCGTTGCGTTTCGCGGCGGACGGCTTGCCCGATGCGCGGCAGCGCGAATTCGCCGCGGCGCTGAAGGCGGCTCGCAAGAGCGGTCGCGATTTCGCGCGCGAAGGGCGCGACGGCCGGATCACCGTGCTGGACCTGCTCGCCGCGCCGCAACTCGATCGCGCGGCGATCGATGCGGCGCTCGACCGCACGCGCGCGGCCGACACCGCGATGCGTGCGCAGGTCGAGCGCAGCGTCGTCGATTTCGCGGCGACGCTGACGCCCGACGAGCGCGCGAAGTTCGTCGACGGGTTGCAGCACAGCGGCAACTGGCGTTTGCCGCCGAGGCTGCAGAAGAAACCGGACGCGTCGACGAGCGAGTAAGCCGCGCGTGGGCGGCGCGCGATCTGCGCGCCGCACGTGCGTCATGCGTGCGCCGGTTCCGGCGAATCGCGCGGTCGTTGTCCGTCGACGATCCACGCCGCCGTGTTGCGCGATTTCCGCCCGGCGCTTCCACAGCAAAAAATATTTTCCCGCCCCGCGACGGATTTCCCGGCGTGCTTGCGTTGAACGTGAATACGCACCGCAAGAGAGCCCGTCATGGACCACCCGAACGACGCCACGCCGGCCGCGATCGCGCTGAACCGCTTCGGTCTCGGCGCGCGCGCCGACGAAGCCCCGCCCGCCGACCCGAAGGCCGCATTGCTCGCCCAGTTCGACCGCTACGATGCGCGACCCGCCGCATGGGCCGGCGAGCCGGACGCGGTCACGCTCGCCACGCGCTTCGCGAACACCCGCAACGCGACGACGGGCGACGACGCGGCCGCGAAGCGCGCCACCGCGCAGTCGATCCGCCGCGACGGCTACGACGCGTATCGCGGCGCCGTCGCCGCGCGCATGAACAGCGCGCTGAACACGTCCACGCCGTTCGTCGAGCGTCTCGTGCATTTCTGGGCGAATCATTTCGCGGTGTCGGTCGACAAGGGGCAGGTGGCCGCGTACGCGGGCGCATTCGAACGCGACGCGATCCGTCCGCACGTGCTCGGCCGTTTCGAGGACATGCTCGTCGCCGTCGAGCAGCATCCCGCGATGCAGGTGTTCCTCGACCAGGCGCGCTCGGTCGGTCCCGACAGCCCGGCCGCACTGCGTGCGCAGGCACGCGATCCGTCCGCGAAGCGCGGGCTCAACGAGAACCTCGCACGCGAAATCATGGAGCTGCACACGCTCGGCGTGCGCACCGGCTACACGCAAGCCGACGTGACGGAATTCGCCCGCGCACTGACCGGCTGGAGCATCGCCGGCGGGCGCGGGGCGCAACCGGGCGATGCGGCGCCGGGCGCATTCGTGTTCCGGCCGAATCTGCACGAACCCGGCACGCGCACGGTGATGGGCCGCACCTACGATCAACCGGGTGAAGCGCAGGCGCGCGCGATCCTGCGCGACCTCGCGCGATCGTCGGCGACCGGCCGACACATCGCGTTCCAGCTCGCCCGTCATGTCGTCGCCGACAATCCGCCGCCCGCGCTGACCGAGCGGCTCGCGCGCGCCTTCGATGCGAGCGGCGGCGACCTGCCGACCGTCTATCGCGCGCTCGTCGACGCGCCCGACGCGTGGTCGCCGGTCAACCGCAAGTTCAAGACGCCGTGGGAGTGGGCCGTGTCGTCGCTGCGCGGGCTCGGCTGGCGCGACACCGGTGATCTCAAGGCCGCGCCGCTGCTCGCCCAGCTCGGCCAGCCGGTGTGGCGGCCGGGTTCACCGGCCGGCTACGACGACGTCGCCGCGAGCTGGGCCGCGCCCGATGCGCTGGTGCGCCGCGTCGAGATCGCGCAGCGTCTGGCCGCACGCACGGGCGACCGGCTCGATCCGCGCACGCTCGGCAACACGCTGCTCGCCGGTTCGCTGAGCGCGCCGACCGCGACCGCGCTCGCGCGCGCCGAAAGCGCGACGACGTCGCTCGCACTGCTGCTCGTTTCGCCCGATTTCCAACGGAGATGACCATGGCACTGTCCCGCCGACGATTCCTCAGTGTGGCCGCGGCCGGCGCGGGCGCGATGCTCGTCGCGCCGCGGCTCGTGTTCGCGAATGTCGAGACCGACCGGCGCTTCGTGTTCGTGATCCAGCGCGGCGCGGCCGACGGCCTGAACATCGTCGTCCCGTATGCGGAGCCCGCGTATGCGTCGCTGCGCGGCCCGCTCGCGATCGACACGACGGCCGCGACGCGGCTCGACGGCACGTTCGCGCTGCATCCGTCGCTCGCGCAAACCGCGCAGATGTACCGCGACGGTCAGGCGCTGTTCGTCCATGCGATCGCGTCGCCGTATCGCGACCGCTCGCATTTCGACGGCCAGAACGTGCTCGAAACGGGCGGCCGGGCGCCGTACCAGGTCAAGGACGGCTGGCTGAACCGGCTCGCCGCGCTGCTGCCGGCGACGCGCGACAACGCAATCGCGTTCGCGCCGACCGTACCGCTCGCGCTGCGCGGCGCGGTGCAGGCCGCGTCGTATGCGCCGTCCGGTTTGCCGGCCGCGCCGGACGATCTGCTCACGCGCGTGTCGGCGCTCTACGAAGCCGACGCGCAGCTCGGCCCGTTGTGGCAATCCGCGATGGAAGCACGCGGCCTCGCCGGCGACGCGCATGCGCGACAGGACCCGGCCGGCGTCGGCAAGCTCGCCGCGACGTTTCTCGCGCGCGACGACGGCCCGCGGATCGCGATGATCGAGACGGGCGGCTGGGATACCCATAGCGCGCAGAACGCGCGGCTCGCGAATCAGTTGAAGGCGCTCGACACGATGCTCGCCGCGCTGCGCGACGGCCTCGGGCCCGCGTGGCAGCAGACCACGGTGCTGGTCGCGACCGAGTTCGGCCGCACGGCCGCGGTGAACGGCACGGGCGGCACCGATCACGGGCAGGCGTCGGTCGCGATGCTCGCGGGCGGCGCGGTGGCAGGCGGCCGCGTGATCGCCGACTGGCCGGGGCTACGGCCGGGCGACCTGTACGAAGGGCGCGACCTGAAGCCGACTGCGTCGCTCGATGCGCTGATCGCGGGCGCCGCCGCCGACAGCCTGCGGCTCGACCCGCGCCGCACCGCATCCGCGCTGTTCGCGGAAAGCGGTGCGGCACGGCCGATGAGCGGCCTGATTCGCGCAGCCGCGTGACGCGTCGTGTCGCCGCGATCGGCCGACAACCGATGACACAACAGGGAGCATCGACAATGAAGATCCGGTCTGTTTCGCTCGCCATGCTGGTGAGCGCGAGCGCCGTGCTGATGTCCGCGTGCGTGGTCGAGCCCGTGCGGCCGCCGCAGCCCGCGCCCGTCGCCGAGGTGGCGCCGCCGCCGCCCGCACCCGGCTATCGCTGGGCCAGGGGGCATTACCGGTGGGCCGGCAATCACTGGGCGTGGGTGCCCGGGCACTGGGTGGCGGTGTACTGACACGGCAAGCGTGTCGACGTGTCACGCGGCGGGATCGACGCGCCGGAGCAAGCGGCGATGCGAAGTGCCGCAGCCACGGCGGATCTCGGCGGGATCGACCTCGTCCGTCGAGCGGCGGAACGCAGTCTAGTCCCACCCGATCCGGTGCTTCGCTTGCGTCTCGCGATGGCGCCAGTCGTCGTCCGCGTGAAGATACTGGCTCGTCGTCGTGAGCGACACATGGCCGAGGTTGTCGCGCACGAGCCGCAGATCGACGCGGCCGTCGGCCATGTGCGAGCCCGCGCTGTGACGCAGCCAGTGCGCGGACGCCTGTTCGAGCACGCGCGCCGCTTGCTCGCCGGCTTCGCCGTTCGCGCGCAGCCGGTCGGCCGCGTGCCGGAACACCTGCTTCACGATCCGGTGCAGTGCCGCACGCGTGAGCGGCTTGCGCGCCTGGCCGACCGGCAGCACGAGCGGCGTCGGCTCGCCGTCGACCGGCAGCGCGGGCAGGCCGTGCGCACGCCGGTAGCGCGCCAGCTCGGTCATCATCTCGTCGGTGGCCGGCACGAGCCGCTGCCGGCCGCCTTTGCCCGTCACGTCGAGCCACCAGCGTTCGTGCCCGTCCGCATCGCGGCGGCAGAAGAACCGGCCCATCGTCGTATCGGCCGCTTCGGTGATGCGCAGCCCGCCGAGATACAGCAACGTGAACAGCCAGCGCGCGCGATCCGCATGGAAGCGGGCGCGCGCATCGTCGCGCGGCATCGCGGCGATCGCATCCTTCACCGCTTGCCACAGCGGCTGCCCGAGATGGCGCGTGACGCGCGGCGCGGGCCGGCGCTGCCGCTGCCGCGACAACGCGAGCGGATTGCCGGCCAGATAGCCGGCCTGCACGAGCCACGAGAACATCACGTTCAGGATCACCAGCGCCTGCCGCTGGCTGGCTGCCGACAGCGGCCCGTAAAACGGCCGCCAGCGCGGATCGTCGCGCGGATGCTTGCGGCCGCCGTTCGCGCACCACAGCTCGGCCGGCGCGGGCGCGAGCAGGAATTGCCGGTACACGACGAGATCCTCGTGCGTGAGCGACGACAGCGGCTTGCCGCACGCGATCACGGCCCACAGCAGCAGGCGCTCGGCTTCCTTGCGGTAGTTCTGGAACGTGGCCGGCGTATCGACGAAGCGCGCGAGCCAGGCGCGCACGGCGTCGAGGTCATGGGTCGCGGCGATCTGCGGATGCGCGCTGCCCGAGCGGTTGGTGCCCGTGCGTCCGTCGAGCGCGGCCGGCACGGCCAGCGTATCGATCGGCAGCGGGCGCAGCGCGGTGTCGTCGGACGAAGCGGATGAGGTCATGCGAAGGAAACGCGCTGCGCGAACCGCGCGGGCGTGGCCGGGCGGACGAAGGCAGCGCGCCAAAGCGTATCGGGAAGCGCCGATGGTACACGATCACCACACGGTGAAGCCGCCGTCGACGGCGATCGCCTGGCCGGTCACGAAGCGTGCGGCGGGCGAGCACAGCCACATCACCGTTTCCGCGACGTCGCGCGGCTCGCCGAGCCGTGCCATCGGCGTGGCCTGCATCAGCCGCGCCATGTCGGCGCGGTTGTCCGGCCGGTCGGTGATCGCCGTGTTCGCGATGCCGCCGGGGCACACGGCGTTCACGCGAATGCCGCGGCTCGCATAGTCGAGCGCCACCGCTTTCGTGAGGCCGACGACACCGCTTTTCGACGCCGAATACGCGGCGAGCCCGCGGCCGCTGACGAGCCCCATGATCGACGACGTGTTGACGATCGCGCCGCCGCCCGATTGCAGCATGTGCCGGCATTCGTGCCGGATGCACAGCCACACGCCTTTCAGGTTGACCGCGATCGTGCGGTCCCATTCGTCCTCGTCGAATTCGGCGGCCGGTGCGCCGCGCGGCGCGATGCCCGCGTTGTTGAACGCGAGGTCGAGGCGGCCGAAGGTGTCGACCGTCGTGTCGATCGCATGGCGCACGTCGGCGTCGCGCGACACGTCGGTGCGCAGCACGATCGCCTTCGCGCCGAGGCGCTCGATCTCGTGCGCGGTGTCTTCCGCGGCCGCCACGGCGGTGTCCAGCAGCGCGACCTGCGCGCCGGCTTCGGCGAAGCACAGCGCGGCCTGGCGTCCGATGCCGGTCGCCGCGCCGGTCACGACGGCGACTTGTCCTGCGAAGCGTTCCATTCCTGTCTCCTGAAGCGCGGGTCGGACGGACAGGTTAGGCGGGCTGCGCCGATGCTTCGACGTTGAAACGGACTAGGCGGATTCGGCGGTGGCGGCATTGCGGCGAACGCTTCACCCCAGCGACAGCACGCTGTTCAACAACAGCCGCACCAGCGTTGCCTGCCGCGTGACACCGGTCTTCGAAAAGATCGCACGCAGATGCGAGCGCGCGGTGTTCTTGCTGATCGCCAGCTCGTCGGCCGCTTCCTCGAGCGTCTGTCCGTTGACGAGCGCGAGCGCCAGCGCGGTCTCGGCCGGCGTCAGGTCGAACAGCTTGCGCACGATCTCGTGCGACGCCTGCGACTTGCGCTCGGCATCGCGGATGAAGATCGCGCACGCCGGCCGGCGCGGATTGTCCTCCGACCACTCGCTGAGCGGCACCGCGCGGATCAGCACGCCGAGCCGCGGCTTGCCGGACGGGCGCGGCACCGCGATCGCGTGCGCGACCGACGGCGTGCTGCCCGTGCGTTCCGCGAGCACCTGGCGGATCAGCTTCTGCAGCTTGCGGTCCTCCAGCGGATACGACGCTTCGAGCGCGCCGCCGCGCACGCGCAGGCCGTCGCATTCGGCGAAGATCTCGTCGGCGACGGAATTGGTCTTCATGATCGCGCCGCGCTCGTCGAGGATCGCGGTGCCGACGAGCATGCGGTCGATCGTGCTGGCATACAACGTGCGCTCGGATTCGACCATCCCGAACTTCGCGTGCAGCCGCACCGCGCGCTTCAGGTGCGGCAGCAGCGCGTTGCACACGGCCTTGTCGGTCGCCGAGAACGCGTGGTCGCGATGCGAACGGCACACGCGAAAGCGGCACTCGACGCCGTCGTGCGTGCGCAGGTCGGCGCCCATCAGATGGCCGACGTCGAGCGGCCTCAGGAATTCGGCATACATCGCGCTGTTGCGCCAGACGCCGGCGCCGAGCAACTCGTCGACCGTGACGACGCGATCGGTCGGCAGGTTCACGAACGGGTCGAGCGCGTAGTAGTAGCTGTTGTACGACGCGACGCCCGGCAGCGGCGCGCTGTTTTCCGACGCATTGATCATCAGCCCCGCATGGCCGCTGGCGGGCCAGCGCAGGATCATCGTCGCGTAGTTCGCGTGCAGGTGCACGCGGATCTGTTCGAGCGCGCCGCCCCACGGGACGTCCTCGAGCGGGCCTTCGTAGATCTTCGTGAGCAAGGCGTCGAACTGCTCGAGCGTCAGTTTCGACTGGGCAAGATGCGGCGGCAGGGCCGCGGTCGCCGTGGTCATTCGGGTTGTCTCCTGTTGCGGCCGCCGGGTCGCGATGCGCTCGGCGTGCACGTGCGGACCGCCGGCGGCTGCGCAGAGCGGAACCGGAACACGGTAACGTATCGGCGCGCGCGACATCCCATAAATGAGGGTGGTCGAACCGGTTTTGTAAGGTATTTGTGAACTTTCGCGCCGGGCGGCTCGTCTAATCGAGCCCTCCAACGCTCCCAGAGGAACATCAGATGATTCGCCCTTCCCGAACGCTGCTTGGCGCGGCCATCCTTGCCGGCAGCACGCTCCTCGCCGGATGCCAGACCGATGCGGCGGCGACCGCGCCGGCCGCGGCCCGCCCGGCCGACGGCAAGCCCGTGACCCGGACCGTCTACGTCGCGCCGCAGTCCGCGCGCTGCACGGGCGTCGCGCCGATGGAGTGCCTGCAGGTGCGCAGCAGCCCGGGCGAGCCGTGGAGCCTGTGGTACGCGGGTATCGAAGGCTTTGCGTACCAGCCCGGCTACCTGTACACGCTCGAAGTCGACGAATATCGCGTCGCGCAGCCGCCGGCCGACGGTTCGTCGATCCGCTGGGTGCTCAAGCGCGTCGTCGAGCGCCGCCCGGTGAACTGACGGCCGCGATCACGCGGAAGGGCGCGCCGCCGCATGGGCCGGCGGCGCGGCCGTATCGATCCGCCGGAACACGACGGACGACAGCAGCGTCACGGCGCCCATGCACGCGAACGACAGCATGAACCCGTGCGCCATCGAGCCGCGATAGGCGGCGAACAGGTTGACGAGCCCGCCGCCGATCGAGACGCCCAGACCCATCGCGAGCATCTGCATCATCGTGAACAGGCTGTTGCCGCTGCCGGCGTCGGCATGCGACAGCCCCTTGAGCGTCACGCCGTTCATCGCCGCGAACTGCATCGAATTCGCCGCGCCGAACACGATCAGCAGCACGCCTTCCAGCACCGGCGCGGGCCGCGCCGACACCAGCGCGAACCCCGCGATCGCGCAGCCGACGATCCCCGTATTCACGACCAGAAACGTCGGATAGCCGAAGCGCTTCACGAGCGGCGCGATCCACCGTTTCGCGACGACGCCCGCGATCGCGGCCGGCAGCATCATCAGCCCCGACTGCAGCGGCGTATAGCCGAGCTGCACCTGCATCAACAGCGGCAGCATGAACGGCACCGAACTCGTGCCGATCCGGCACAGCAGGTTGCCGAGCAGCCCGGACCCGAAGTTCGGCTCGCGGAACAGCCCGAGCCGGAACAGCGGCTGCGCGCGTCGCCGCGCGTGCGGCAGATACGCGAGCGCGCTTGCCAGCCCGAGCACCGCGAGCGCGGCCGCCCACGCCGCGCGGTGCGCGGACATCGGCGGGTCGATCGCGAGCGACAGCGCGATCATCGCGGCCGACAGCAGCGCGCAGCCGACGAAGTCGAACGGCGGCGGCTGCGTCGCCTGGTCGTGCGGCAGGTAGCGCTGCACGGCGATGAAGCCGACCACGCCGACCGGCACGTTGACGATGAACACCCAGTGCCACGAAATCGCCTGCGTGAGCCAGCCGCCGAGCGTCGGCCCGACGATCGGGCCGAGCTGGCCGGCGATCGACACGAACGCGATCGCCGCGACGTACTGTTCGCCCGGCACGCGACGCAGCACGGCAAGCCGCCCGATCGGCAGCAGCATCGAGCCGCCGATGCCCTGCACGGCGCGCGCGACGACCAACTGGCCGAGCGTATGCGACGCCGCGCAGCCGATCGACGCGAGCACGAACACGAGGATCGCGACCGAGAACACGCGGCGCGTGCCGAACCGGTCGGCGAGCCAGCCGGACGCCGGCGTGAGCATCGCCATCGTCAGCGTGTAGACGACCACGACGGGCTGCATCGCGAGCGGCGACGCCTGCAGGCTTTGGGCGATCGACGGCAGCGCGGTGTTGACGATCGTCGTGTCGAGCGACTGCATGAAGAACGCAGCGGCGACGATCCAGAGCAGCGCGGAGTGTGTGGGTTCCCGGGACATGGCGAAATCGGTGGGGCGAAAGTCCGGCGGGCGGCGCCGCTGCGCGGTCGCGCGGCGCGTGCCGGACGTCGAGCGCTCGATGGTACCGATTCCGCTGGTCATCGGGAAGCCGCCTCAAGGCATTGACTGTCATCGGAAATGACGATGACAATGCGGGATGCTCAATCCCGTCTGGCTCAAGACGTTCGCGACCGTCACGAACTGCCGCAGCTTCACCGAAGCGGGCCGGCAGCTCGGGCTCAACCAGTCGAGCGTCAGCGAACACATCCGTCGCCTCGAAGAGAGCGTCGGCCGCCGGCTGTTCGTGCGCGATACCCATTCGATCGCGATGACGGCCGACGGCGAGGCGCTGCTCGTGCACGCGAACGTGATCCTGCAGGCGCTGAACCGCGCCGAATCGCAATTTCGCAAGCCGCGGCTGCAGGGGCGCGTGCGGCTCGGCGCGTCGGACGATCTCGCGCTCGTCGCGCTGCCGGAGGTGCTGGCCGGGTTCCGCGCCGCGCATCCCGATGTCGCGCTGGAAATCACCACCGGCATGACGAGCCGGCTCTACGCACTGATGGACGCGGGCGCGCTCGACCTGATGATCGGCAAGCGGCGGCTCGGCGAACGGCGCGGCACGCCGCTGCTGCGCGCGCGGCTCGAATGGGTCGCGCGGCCGGGCACCGTCGTCGATCTGGAGCGCCCGCTGCCGCTCGTGCTGGTGGCCGAGCCGAGCGTCACGCGCGCGGTGGTGCTGAACGCGCTCGCGGAAAAGGGCATCGGCTGGGAAGTCGTGTGTTCGAGCAGCAGCCAGCCGGGCTGCATCGCGGCCGCGCGCGCGGGGCTCGGGCTGACCGCGACGTCGCAGTACCTGTCCGCGCGGGGGCTGGCGCCGCCCGTGAACGGCGACGGGCTGCCCGCGCTGCCCGACGTCGAATTCATCGCGCTGGCCGCGAAGCGGCTCAGCCAGCCGGCCGGCACGTTGCTCGAACTGCTGGAAACCAGCGATCTGCGCGCGTCGGGCGCGGCCGCGTGACGCCGGCTACGCCCGCGCGGGATCCGGCGCACGTGCATCCGGCGGCCGCGCCGCGCATCGTCATGCCGACCGTTTCTGCGAAATCACCAGCAACGCGCCGTTCCTGTCCTCCAGCACCGCGCGGTATTCGTGCGGTCCGGCCTGCACGGGCACGCGCACCGATGCGCCGGCCTTCACGACCCGCGCCATCGCCGCATACAGGTCGTCGTCCTCGTCGACGCGCAGCGTGAGCGCCGCGCGCTCGACGATCTGCTCGTCGCCCGCGACCAGCGCGATCGTCAGCGGGCCGCCGTCGAGCGCGCAATAACGGTCGCCGTCGCGAAACTTCACGTTCAGGCCGAGCCCGTCGACGAACAGCGGCAACGCCGTGTCGATGTCGTCGACCGGATACAGCAGCATCGATACCTTCATCCCGGTTCTCCCTTGTCTTGATGTGGGCGGCGTGCAATGCGCCGTCGTCCGATGCTAGCGCGCCGCTCGCGTGCTCACGCAGTCCGATCGGATGACCGTGAAACCCCTCTGTCCCCGCGGGCGTCCGGCTACTCCGAACAGATGATGCCCGCGCCAGCCGGCGCGCCGACACTCCCATTCGTGGACCGTCGCTATTCGTCCGTATCGTGCGGGCGGCCTGCGCGACCCCGATTCGTCCAACAGACATGGAGACGCACGCAATGAAGTTTTCCCTCATCTACGAAGCCCAGACCACCGACGCGTCGCGCGAGGGCGACCACCGGGTGTTCAAGGAAACGGTCGAACAGGCGCTGCTCGCCGAGCAGGTCGGTTTCGACACGATCTGGTGCGTGGAACACACGTCGCTGACCAACTATGCGCACATGAGCGCGCCGGAAACCTTCCTCGCGTACCTGGCCGGCCGCACGACGCGCATCGGCCTCGGCCACGGCGTCGTGTGCCTGCCGCCGGCGATGAATCACCCGATCAAGGTGGCCGAGCGGGTCGCGTTGCTCGACATCCTGTCGGGTGGCCGCGTGCATTTCGGCGTCGGCAAGGGCGGCAGCCAGCAGGAAGCCGGCGCGTTCGGCTACGACCTCGACGCGCTGCAGCCGATGATCGACGAATCGATGTACCTCGTGCCGAAGATGTTCGTGCAGGACGAGATCGAGCACGACGGCCAGTACATCAAGATTCCGAAGCGCCCGATCCACCCGAAGCCGTTCCAGGACCCGCACCCGCCGATGTACCTCGCATGCACCAACACCGACGCGCTGCTGCGCGCCGGCCAGCGCGGGATGGGCGCGCTGGTGCTCGGCTTCGGCGGCCCCGACGAAGTCGCGAAGAAGAACGCGGTGTACCGCGACGCATGGGCGAACCGCAAACCGGAAGACCAGGTCGGCTTCCGCCCGACGCAGCACCTCGCCGCGCTGTGCCCGACGGTGGTGATGGCGGACGGCCAGGCGGCCCGCAAGATCGGCATCCGCGGCCAGCGCTACTTCATGGAATCGCTCGCGTACTGGTACACGGGCGGCGAGCGGCCGGACCCGGCGAAGTGGGGCGACGACCTCGTGCAGGCCGACACCGGCGAGATGGTGATCCGCTCGCGCTTCGCGTCGGAGGAAGTCGTCGTGAACTTCGCCGACCCGGCGCTCGCGATGATGAACCCGAACCACGCGTACGGCACGGTGGACGACTGCATCGGCTATGTCGGCCGCCTGCAGGCAGCCGGTGTCGACGAAGTGCTGTTCCTGTGCCAGATGGGTACGGTGCCGCACGAAGCGCAGATGGAGACGATCCGCAACATCGGCGAGCACGTGATTCCGTTCTTCAATCGCGAGAAGGAACGGGCCTGCGCGTGATGCACCGGGCCGCGCCCGTCGTCCGGTCGGACGATGCGGCGCGCTCGCGCGAAGCCGACCATCGGTGGTGGCGAGCATCGCCCGCGGCCAGGCCGCGCCGAACAACTTTGAACGGGAGCGGGGCGGGCGCCGCGGCGCCGCCCCCGTTCCACAGGAGACATTCGTGCATCGCGACAACGATTCGAACGCATTGGCCGCCACGCTGATCGCCCGGGCCGAGGCGCTGGCGCCGACGCTGGCCGGCCGCGCCGCGCACGCGCAAGCGCAGGGCCGCATCCCGGCCGAGACGATCGCCGACATGCAGGCCGCCGGCTTCTTCAAGGTGCTGCAGCCGAAACGTTACGGCGGCTACGAGCTCGATCCGCAGACCTTCTTCGAGATCCAGATGGCGCTCGCGCGCGGCTGCATGTCGACCGCGTGGGTGTACGGCGTGGTCGGCGTGCACAACTGGCAGCTCGCGCTGTTCGACGAACGCGCGCAGCAGGACGTGTGGGGCAACGATCCGGCGACGCTGATCGCGTCGACCTACATGCCGGTCGGCCGCGTGACGCCGGTGGACGGCGGCTTCCGGCTGTCGGGCCACTGGAAGTTCTCGAGCGGCAGCGAACTGTGCGAATGGGTGTTCCTCGGCGCGCTGGTGCCGCCGGCCGAGGCCGGCCAGCCGCCCGAATACCGCACCTTCCTGCTGCCGAAAGCCGACTACCGGATCGAGCAGGACTGGGACGTGCTCGGCCTGCGCGCGACGGGCAGCCACGACATCGTCGTCGACGACGCGTTCGTACCCGCGTACCGCACGCACAAGGCGATCGACGGGATGATGGGCACGAGCCCCGGGCTGGCGGTCAACGACGCGCCGCTGTTCAAGCTGCCGTTCGCGCAGATTTTCGTGCGTGCGGTGTGCACGTCGTGCATCGGCGCGCTGCAGGGTGCGCTCGACGATTTCACCGGCTATGCGGCGACGCGCGTGTCCGCCAACAGCGGCGCGAAGACGACCGACGATCCGGGCGCGCAGCACGCATGCGCGAACGCGGCGGTGGCGATCGACGAGATGAAGGTGCTGCTCCAGCGCAATTTCGCGGAACTGATGGCGTCGGTGACCGGCGGCCCGGCGGTGTCGATCGAGCGCCGCGTGCATTTCCGCTACCAGTCCGCGCAGGTCGCCGAACGCTGCGCGCAGGCCGCGAACGCGCTGCTGCGCTATGCGGGCGGCAACGGCATCTATCACCGCAATCCGCTGGTGCGCCGCTTCCTCGACCTGCATGCGGCCCGCGCGCACTACGCGAACAACGTGGACCGCTTCGGCCAGAACCTCGGCGCGGTGATGCTCGGCCGCGAGAACACCGATTTCTTCATCTGACGGGGCCAGGATGAACGACACGCAAGCACGGCAATACGCGTTCGACGTGGTGGTCGTCGGCTCGGGCGCGGGCGCGCTGCTCGCCGCGTGCCGCGCGGCCGACCACGGGCTGTCCGTCGTGGTGATCGAGAAGACGGCGCGGTACGGCGGCACGTCGGCGGTATCGGGCGGCGGCATCTGGGTGCCGTGCAATCACCATATCGCCGAACTCGGCGCGACCGACTCGCGCGACGCCGCGCGCCGCTATCTCGACGCGTGCACGGCCGGCGCCTCGACGCCAGACAAGCTCGATGCGTATCTCGACCGCGCGCCGGAGATGCTGCGCTATCTGGAATCGAAGACGCCCGTGCGCTATCAGGCGCTGCCGATGTACGCGGACTATTTCCAGAAGCTGCCGGGCGCGATGCCGGGGTATCGCGCGCTCGATCCGCTGCCATTCGACGGCGGGCTGCTCGGCGACGAGTTCGAGCGGCTGCGGCCGCCATCGCCCGGCACGCTGATCGGCGGGCGCGTCGCGGTGACGTCGAAGGAAGCGCATACGCTGTTCTCGCGCGGCCCCGGTTTCATGCGGCTCGCGATCGCGCAGTTCGGCCGCTACTGGCTCGATGTCGGCATGCGCCGCCGCACGCGGCGCGACCGGCGCCTGACGCTCGGCAATGCGCTGATCGGCGGGCTGCGTCGCGCACTGCTCGACCGTCACGTGCCCGTGTGGCTCGAGACGCCGATGCGCGACCTGCTCGAGGTGGACGGCCGCGTGACGGGCGTACGCGTGCAGCGCTTCGGACAGCCGGTGACGATCGCCGCGCGGCGCGGCGTGATCCTCGGCGCGGGCGGTTTCGAGCGCAACCAGCCGATGCGCGAACGTTACCTGCCGCAGCCGACCCGGACGCAGTGGAGCGCGACGCCGCCGTCCAACACGGGCGATGCGATTGCCGAAGGCCACCGGCTCGGCGGCGCGCTGGCGCTGATGGAGCACGTGTGGGGTGCGCCGACCGTCGGCGTCGCGGGCGAGGAGAAGCAGCGCGCGCTGTTCGTCGAACGCAACCTGCCAGGCTGCGTGATCGTCAACGGCCTCGGCCGGCGCTTCGTCAACGAGGCCGCGCCGTATTCCGAATTCGTGCCCGCGATGTATCGCGATCATGCGCGCACCGGCGCGAGCGTGCCGGCATGGATGGTGTTCGACGCGCGCTTTCGCCGCAAGTATCCGTGCGGGCCGATCATGCCGGCGTCGATGATGCCCGATTCGAGGATCCCGGATGCGTTTCGCGACGTGCTCGTGAAGGCCGACACGATCGACGCGCTGGCCGCGCGGATCGGCGTCGACGCGGCGGGGTTGCACGACACGCTGCGCGACATGGCGCGCTACGCGATCACCGGTGTCGACGAAGCGTTCGGCAAGGGCGACAACGCGTTCGACACGTATTACGGCGACCCGCGGAACCAGCCGAACCCGTGCCTGGGGCCGGTCGACCAGCCGCCGTTCTATGCGGTGCGGATCGACGCCGGCGACATCGGCACGAAGGGCGGGCTCGTCACCGACGCGCACGCCCGCGTGCTGCGCGCCGACGGCGAACCGATCGACGGCCTCTATGCGATCGGCAACAGCAGCGCATCGATGATGGGCGCGAGCTACCCCGGCGCGGGCTCGACGCTCGGTCCGGCGATGACCTTCGGGTATCTCGCCGCCGATCACCTGGCCGCCCGCGCGGCCGACGCCGGCGGGCGGTCCGCCCGGCCATCCACGACAGAACCTGACGGAGTCCGATCATGAGCGATCTCACCCCCCATCCGCTGCGCACCGACATGCTGCTCGCGATGCGTCGCCTCGCGCGTTCGGTCACGGTCATCAGCAGCGCGCACGACGGCCGGCGCTACTCGATGTCCGCGACGGCGGTCGATTCGCTGTCGACCGATCCGCCGTCGCTGCTGATCTGCATCAACCGCACCGCGTCGCTGTATCCGCCGCTCGATGCGGGCGCGCCATTCTGCGTGAACGTGCTGTCCGCGCGCCACGAAGGCATCGCGATCGACTGCAGCGGCCGCCTGAAGGGCGAAGCGCGCTTCACGACCGGCGACTGGCACACGTCGCCGCACGGCGTGCCGTATCTGCGCGATTCGCAGGCGAGCCTCGTGTGCGAGCAGGACGGCCGCTTCGAGTACGGCACACATACGGTGTTCATCGGGCGCATCCGCGAGGTGCTGATGAGCGGCGACGTCGATCCGCTCGTCTATCTCGACGGCGCCTATACGACACCCGGCGCGCCGGTGGCCCATGCGGCCGCGTGACGCAAGGAACCGGCGATGAGCGATTCACGCTTCCATCGGCTGACCGTGGCCGACGTGATTGCCGAAAGCGACGACGCGTGCTCGTTCGTGTTCGACGTGCCGGCCGCGTTGCGCGACGCGTTCGCGTACCGGCCGGGGCAGTTCCTGACGCTGAACGTGCCGTGCGCGGATGCGGCCGTCGCGCGCTGCTATTCGCTGTCCAGCGCACCCGGCATCGATGCGGCGCCGAAGATCACCGTCAAGCGCGTGCGTGACGGCCGCGCATCGAACTGGCTGTGCGATCGCGTGAAGGCGGGCGACGCGCTCGACGTGCTGCCGCCGGCCGGCGTGTTCACGCCGCGCACGCTCGACGCCGATTTGCTGTTGTTCGCGGGCGGCAGCGGCATCACGCCCGTGCTGTCGATCCTGAAATCGGCGCTCGTGCACGGCCGCGGGATGCTGACGCTGATCTATGCGAATCGCGACGAGCGTGCGGTGATTTTCCGTGACGAACTGCAGCAGCTCGCGCAGCGCCATCCGGGCCGCCTGCGCGTGATGCACTGGCTCGACAGCGTGCAGGGCATTCCGCAACAGCGCCATCTCGAGGAACTCGCGCGGCCGTTCAGCCAGCAGGAGACGTTCATCTGCGGGCCCGCGCTGTTCATGGAGAACGCGCTGGCCGCGATGCTCGGCCTCGGGCTGCCGCGTGCGCGCGTGCACGTCGAGCGGTTCGCGTCGCTGCCCGATGCGCCGGCGCAGGCAGGCGGCGCGCCGGTGGACGCGGCGCCGGCAACGTCGACGTCCGGTGCAGCTGCCGCGATCGAGACGGTGCTCGACGGCGACGCATTCGCGTTCGACGGCGCGCCCGGCGAAACGCTGCTCGACGCGATGCTGCGCGCGGGCGTCCCGGCGCCGAATTCGTGCCGGATGGGGCAATGCGGCGCGTGCATGTGCCGGATCGAGCGCGGCGCGGTCGCGCTCGACCGCAACCACGTGCTCGACGACGACGAGATCGCGGCCGGCTGGACGCTCGCCTGTTGCGCGCGGCCCGCGAGCGATGCGCTGCGCGTGGTGTTTCCCGACTGAGCCGTGGCGCGCTGGCGGCGCGCGCGGCAACCTGATCTATGACGATGGACAACGAAATCCTGACCACGCCCGCGCTGATCGCGCGGGCAGCCGCGCGCCACGGCGCGCATCCGGCGATCGAGTCGGAGCACGGCCGGCTGACCTACGCGGAACTCGACGCCGCGCGCATCGATGCGGCCCGCGCGCTGCTCGCGAGCGGCATCGATCCCGGCGACCGCATCGCGGTCTGGGCGCCGAACCTGCCGCAATGGATCGTCGCGGCGCTCGCGATCCATACCGTCGGCGCGGTCCTCGTGCCGGTCAATACGCGGATGAAGGGGATGGAGGTCGGCGGCATCCTGCACGACGGCGGTGCGCGGCTGCTGTTCTGCTGCGGCACCTTCCTCGGCGAATCCTATCCGGCGATGCTCGCGCCGCATCGGCCGGCGACGCTCGAGCGCGTCGTCGTGTTCGACGGCGAACCGCCATCGGGGGCGCACGACGAGACCTGGAACGCGTTTCTCGCGCGCGGCGCGGCGGTGCCGCTCGCCGCGGTGCGTGAACGCGAGGCGCAGGTCACGCCCGACACCGTGATGGACCTGATGTTCACCTCCGGCACGACGGGGCGCCCGAAAGGCGTGATGACCGCGCACGGCCAGAACCTGCGTGCCGCGCAGGCGTGGGCGGCGATCGCCGGCGTGCGCCCGGACGACCGTTACCTAATCGTCAATCCGTTCTTCCATACGTTCGGCTACAAGGCCGGCTGGCTCGCCGCGCTGTCGAGCGGCGCGACCGTGCTGCCGCATCTGGTGTTCCAGCCGGACGACGTGCTGCGGCGCGTCGCCGCCGACCGCGTGTCGGTGCTGCCCGGCCCGCCGACGCTGTACTACGCGCTGCTCGACGCGCCCGATCGCGCGACGCGCGATCTGTCGTCGCTGCGGATCGCGGTGACGGGGGCGGCTGCGATCGCGCCGAGCCTGATCGAGCGGATGCGCGCGGAGCTCGGTTTCGAGACGGTGCTGACCGGCTACGGGCTCACCGAGTCGTGCGGCTTCGCGACGCTGTGCCGCCAGGGCGACGATGCCGAGACGGTCGCCCGTACGTCGGGCCGGCCGATGCCGGACGTCGAGCTGCGCATCGCGGGGCCGGGCGGCGAGCCGCTCGGGCCGGACGAGACCGGCGAGATCTGGGTGCGCGGCTACAACGTGATGCGCGGCTACTTCAACCAGCCGGACGCCACGCGCGAGACCGTCGATGCGGCGGGCTGGCTGCATACGGGCGATCTCGGCTGCGTCGACGCGAACGGCAATCTGAAGATCACCGACCGTATCAAGGACATGTTCATCGTCGGTGGTTTCAACTGCTATCCGGCGGAGATCGAGCGGCTGCTCGCCGCGCATCCGGCGATCGCGCAGGTCGCGCTGGTCGGCGTGCCCGACACGCGGCTCGGCGAAGTCGGGCACGCCTATGTCGTGCTGCGGCCCGGCGCGCACGCCGATGCCGACGAACTGAACGACTGGGCGCGCCGCAACATGGCGAACTACAAGGTGCCGAGGTATTTCACGTTCGTCGCGCAACTGCCGACGAGCGCGGCCGGCAAGGTGCTGAAGTACCGACTGCGCGCGGCGACCGAGGCGGCGGCCTGAGCGAAGAAGCCACCACCCTGAACGGGATGAACGCATGAACGACAACGGATTTCCGGCGGGCGCGGTACTCGTGTTCGGTGGCAGCGGCGGCATCGGGCAGGGCGTCGCGCTCGAGTTCGCGCGCGCCGGTGTGCCGGTCGCGGTCGGTTACCGCAGCAAGGCCGACGTCGCCGAGCGCGTGGCGCGCGATATTCGCGGCGAGGGCGTCGCGGCCACCACGCACTGCGTGGACGTGACCGATCCCGCGCAGGTCGATGCCGCGCTCGCGGCGGCGATCGACGCGCATGGGCGCGTGCATACGGTCGTCTGGGCGGCGGGGCCATTCGTGAACCAGCGCCATATCGGCGACATGACGCACGACGACTGGCGCCGCGCGATCGACGTCGAGACGATCGGCTTCTTCGTCGCCGCGAAAGCCGCCCTGCCGCATTTCCGTGCGTCGGGCGGTGGTTCGTTCGTGACGCTCGGCTCGGCCGGCCATCTGCGCTGGCCCGATCGCGACGGGCTGTCGGTCGCGCCGAAGGCGGCGAACGAGGCGCTGATCAAGGGGCTGGCGCGCGAGGAAGGGCGTTACGACATTCGCGCGAATTCGATCCTGGTCGGCGTGATCGAGGCCGGGATGTTTCCGGTGCTGCTCGAACAGGGGCAGTTCGACCCGGCGTGGATCGACGAGACGCGGAAGATGCTCGCGCTCAAGCGCTGGGGCAAGGCGCGCGACGTGGGGCGCGCGGCGGTGTTTCTCGCGTCGGACCGGGCGGGTTACATCACCGGGCAGCAGTTGAACGTCTCGGGCGGGTACGGGTTGTAGCAAGCACGAAAAAGCCCGCTCGGATGAGCGGGCTTCGGATTGACTTACGGTGCATCAGTTATCTTGGGCAGTGACATCACCAGTTTGTGCAATCTTTGTCAGTATGCGTTTCTGGTATGCGTACCACGATGTCAGGCATTCCTTGTCGCGACAATTTTTCTCCCGGAAGTTCCACTGTTTGCGTGTTCGCTCAACAAACGCGGATTTATCGGTTGCGGCATCTTTCGCTTGCTGGTAAGTCGTGGCGAGATCCCGATCCGCTGCGGCAAGATCTGCATCGTGACAGATCAAAAATTCGGGAATCGACTTCGCTTTGGCGCAGTCGAAGCTCGTTTGTTGCAGCGGGGATGCCATCACATCGCTTGCGGCTTGGTTGGCGGGCGATTGAGTCACGGGAAAAGTCGATGGGGTCGACTCGGACGTACGTTGACCATAGGGAGTCAGTTGTCCCGACATCGCGTCTTCGATCATCGCGCCGATAAGCGAATTAGGTACAACCCGCACTGTTTCGGTCTTGAGAATCGAGTCGCCAGCCATGGTTTGCGATTTGGCGAAACTGCACGGAGCCTGACACGTGATACGGTTAGAAATGTTCGGATTGTCCTCGTCGACAAGCAGCAAAATATAGCTCCCCTCCCTCAGACCAACATAGCGCATCATGACAAGCGCTTTTGTTGCTTTTCCCGCTCTCACGTCGTCTTCGCTGAGCGCTGGCTCGTATCCATACGTGCCATCCTGACTCATCGCATAATGGTGTGAAGGAGGTAGGGGCGCAGGCGCAGCGACTACCGGCGGTGACGGTTGTTGCGCCTGGGCGCTATCGCTAGATGCGTTGGGGCTCGCCGCGGAAGATTGAATGTTGTCCGACTGTTTCGAATTACAACCGGCTACTACGGTTGCCACTAACAAAAGAAGTGCAAATCGATTCACAGTTTCCCCCGGTATTCGATTGGTCTAATTAATTGCCGCCGGCACATCCGAGTTACTAGAGAATCACTGCCTCACCAGCGGCCTTCTAGCGGTCGGGTCGATTGCCAAATCGGCTTGCGGTTGGCCGACGAATTGTACCAAGACACCCAGCTCACGTGTCGTCATAGGAAGCTCGTAAATCAGTACATCGTGATTGAGTTGGCATTACGGCGAAGTACGCTCGTATGCCCGACGCTGCAGTTGGGGCACGTTGTGAGGGCATGGCAATGCCAATCGTTCAATACGGCTGCAATTGTCTTTGTCCGGTCGTCGAGTGATCGATGTGTTCATCGGTCCGTTGCCGTCGTTTCGAATCATGTATTGAATCATCGACGGACAAGATGCATGCGCACGCATCGGTATTCACCCTGCCTCGTCACGCACGAGCGCGCATCAGCGCCGCTTGCGACCGGCACGAGGTCGCACTTTTGCAACGCTTTTTCAACGTATTCCTCCGCGCACGAGTGATCGCAACGGCGATCCGCGTGCGCTGACGGCCGTCCGGCCTCGTCGTGCCTGCGTCGCGCGATCGGCGCGAGAGGCCGCCTTTCGCGTGTTTCGGCGCCGCTCGCCGAATACGGATACGTTCCTGAAACATTTCCCCTCGTTTGCGATCCGCGCCACGCCCCGTCCCGATGGGTAGCGCTTCTTCCGCTTCGGTCCGCGCCGCATGGCACGCCCTTTGCGGTTCCCCCGATGTCGCCCGCGCAGACGCATTTCGCCAGAACGATCCGCGCATCGGCGGCATGTAACGACATCGAAACAGACGGGGAATCGGATCGGGTCGCGCGCGCCGTGTGCCACGGCGCCTGCGCAGCGCATGTCGTATCGGTCATGCGCACCGCGCAACGCGTCCCCGATCCGTCGAACAGCAAGCGTGCTTGCAAGGTGTCGTGCCGGGGTTCGCATCGCGCATCGCGACGAAGGTCGCGTGTGCGTCGCGTCGCGCCCGGCACATGTCGGGGGAGACGCCCGTGAAAACGACAGCGAACCAATGGGCAGCGGTCGCGGTGATGTTCGTCGCGAGCGCGCACGCGCAGGAAATCTACCTGCAGGGCGGCACGCAGGGCGTCGGCATCGGCGCGGCCGTGAGCTTCAATTCGATGCTGGGCGCGCACGCGGATTTCAACGCGATCAATCTGACGCATGACTTCACGGTGGCCGGCAACCGCTATCAGGACGACCTGAAGCTGCGCCAGGGCGGCATCTATGCGGACATCTTCCCGTGGCGAGGCAGCGGCTTTCGCGCGACGCTCGGGCTGCGCTTCAACGACGACGAGCTTCACGGCGTGTCGGTGCCGACCAACGGAACCTACGTGTTCGGCGGCAAGCGCTATCCGGCGCTGCCGGGGATGTACGCGGTCGCGGAAGCGCGCTATCCGACCGTGATGCCGTATGTCGGGATCGGCTACGGACATCGACCGGCGTCGAAAGGGCTCGGGTTCGTCGCCGACATCGGCGTCGCGTACGGGATACCGAAATGTTCGTACACGCTGTCGCCGGAACTGGCCGCGGCGGCCGGACCGGCGAAGAGCCAGGTACTGGTCGCGAGCGGGCTCGACTCGTTGCGGCAGATGATGTCGCGCTACCGGTGGTATCCGGTTCTGCAGATCGGCATCTCGTACCGCTTCTGAACGCGCCCGGTCACGGCGCGACCGTTTGGCGCTCGCGAGCGGGCTCGGCCGCGCGGCGTGCCGCGCGTGCGTCGTTGCGCTTCGCGATGAACGGATGCTCGACGTAGCGGTAAGTGAGCAGCGAACACAGGACGGCAACCAGCGCGCAGACGAGCGCGAGCGCCCAGATGCCCGAGTCGTCGGTCGAATTGATCGGGAACACGAACTTGTTGAATGCGTGAATGATCATGTACACGATCACCATGTGGATCATGTAGATGCTGAAACTCGCGGTGCCGAGCAGCGCGAGCGGGCGGGTCTTGAGCACGCCGTAGAACGTGTTCCCGCATGCGATGCAGAAGAACACTGGAAGCAGCGGCAGCGCGCCTGCGATCGAATAGCGTTCGGCTGGCGACGGCGACATCGCGAGGATCAGCAGCGCGACGGTCGCCGCCGCCTTCGTGGCGAGCCGCGCGCGGATCGCGGGGTGCCGCGACACCTCGTAGGCCACGGCGCCGAACGCGAACAGCAGCGCCATCCCGCCGGGCGGCCCGAACAGCGCGGCGCAGGCGAGGACGATCGCGAGCGCGAGCAGCTTGCGCCATGCACGCGTGGCGACGAACCATGCGAGAAACGGAACGGCGACGTAGAACCGCCATTCGTACGCGAGGGTCCACCAGACGCCGCTCAGATAGGGCGTGCGCGCCGCTCCGTTGATCGGGAACGCGCCGAACCAGCCGAGCGAAACGGTCTTGAGCAGATCGGCCAGCAACTGCCCCGGTGCGCCGACGGCGTTGCGGGGAAACCAGTAAAGCGTGCAGATGACGATGACGGCCGCATAAAACAGATAGAGCGGCGCGAGGCGTCGCACGCGCCCGACGAAGAAGGTCCGCACGTCGAGCGTGCCTCTGCATGCGCGCTCCCAGAACAGCAGCCCGGTGACCATGAAGAACATCGCGACGGGAATCGTCCCGAGATTGCGCAGGAAATCGGTGCCGGCGCCCCAGACGCCGGTCGACAGCAATGCCTGGTTGCACGCGAAGTGATGGAACACCACGGAGGTGGCCAGGATGCCTCGGAAGCCGTCGAGATTGCGGTAGCGCATCGACAGCGATTTGTCGACGGCCGCCCGGTAGAACGGCACGTGCCGGGCGACGCGCCACGCGATGATCGCCACGGCCGCCAGGCATGCCGGGAAGTAGAGTTTGTCGGGTGTCGGGGAGAACAGGGTTTGCAGGGCAGGCGTAACAAGGTCCACTGAAGAGCGTCTCGTGTCTTGGATCGGGATTTCAGGCACGGAGGGTCCGCGTCGATGCAAGGTCTTCTGCGCGCTTCGCACGGCGTTCGATCGCCGGTCTTGTCGTTCGATGGTATCAAACGATGTGCGACGGTCGCGGCTCGTTGTGCAACATGATGTTTCAGCGCGAACCGGTGCGACGCGCGTATCGGTCGCCGATGTCGCCAACGGCGGGTCGCGCCGCAAATTCCGTTCCTTGCCGCCGGACCTTCATCGTGGTCGACGCCACCCGACTGGCCATTTGGCCGGCTTCCGGATCGTCCCGCTCCGGCTTACCTTGAGCGACAGCAGTTCGATGCGTCGGGCCAGCGGCGGAAGGGTGACGAATTCCTGTCGTCCGCTGCCACGGGCTCACGCCGACTCCAGGGTCCGTCCGGTCAGGAAGGTGATAGCAATGCTTGCAATTTACCTTCATGACGCTATCATTGATAGCAAATCTGGATGGAGGTAATCATGGCAAATCTTCTGGTGCGTAACGTGGATGACACTCTCGTTCAATGCCTGCGCGAGCAGGCTGCGGCCAACGGCAGGAGCGCCGAGGCCGAACATCGAGCCATTCTGGCCGAAGCGCTCGGCCGGCCGAAGCGGCGCACATTCGCGCAAGTGCTGATGAGCATGCCGGAGGTGGGTGAAGACGCGGATTTCCAACGTGTTCAGGATTCAGGCGAGGTCAGGCGTGTTTTTGATTGATACGAACGTCATCAGCGAAATCAGGAAGGGCAAGCGAACCAACCGCGGCGTGAGGGCGTTCTTCAGGCAGGCCGAAGCGGACGCGAGCCCGCTTTACCTGTCCGTCGTGACGGTGGCCGAGCTGCGGCGCGGTGTCGATCTGATCCGTCATCGCGGCGATCACAGCCAGGCGTCGGCGCTCGAGGCCTGGCTGACGATGATCCTGTCCGGCTATGCGCCGAACATCCTGCCGGTCGATGTCGAAACCGGCCAGATGTGGGGGCATTTGCGCGTGCCCGATCCGACGCACGAACTCGACAAGCTGATCGCGGCCACCGCGTTGATCAACGATTTGACGGTCGTCACGCGCAACGTCGACGATTTCGCTCGCACCGGCGTCCGGTTGCTGAATCCGTTCGAGTAACGTCGCGGCAGGCGGCCTGCCGGTCGCGCGAAGCCGGGGCGGGCGGTGACCGCCCGGCAGGCGAACGCACCGCCCTGGCTGCCGTGACCGGCCGCCACCTTTCACCCGCCGAGCACCGAATCCTCCTGCGGCGCGCTTCCGCGCCGCCATCCCCGCCTTTTACCGCCCGTCCTCTCGTCCCAACAGACGATGTAACGCCACCCCCGACCGGCCAGAATCCTTTCACGAACAACGGATTCTGAACCAGGAGGAGGCCGACATGATCGATGTCCGTGCGCTGGGCTACGTCGTCGTCGAGGCGACGCGCGTCGATGCGTGGCGCCGCTACGCGGAAGACGTGCTGGGCATGCAGGCGCTCGACGCGCCCGACGGCGCGCTTTATCTGAAGATGGACGAGCGCGATTTCCGCTACGTGATCGTTCCCGGCGCGGCCGACCGCTATTTCGCATCGGGCTGGGAATTGCCCGACGGCGCCGCGTTCGACGCCGCGCTCGCGGCGCTGCAGCGCGCCGGCGTCGAGCCGGTGCGCGCCAGCCGCGACGAAGCCGCGTTGCGCCGCGTGCAGGCGATGGCGTGGTGCACCGATCCGTCCGGCAACCGCCACGAGCTGTACTGGGGCGCACGCTGCGACTTTCGCCGCTTCGTGTCGCCGCTGGGCGTCGCGCGTTTCGTCACCGGCGACATGGGGCTCGGCCACGCGGTGCTGCCCGCGCCGCAGTTCGACGCGACCGATGCGTTCGTGCGCGGCGTGCTCGGCTTCGAGCTGTCCGACATCTACCGCGTGAAGTTCACGCCGGACCCGGCCGAACCGGAAAAGCGAATCCATTTCATGCACTGCCGCAACGCGCGCCATCACAGCCTCGCGCTGTTCGAGATGGCCGTGCCGTCCGGCTGCGTGCACGTGATGGCCGAAGTCGATTCGATGGACGAAGTAGGCCGCGCGCTGGACCGCGTCGCCGCGCACGACGTGAAGATGTCCGCGACGCTCGGCCGGCACTGCAACGACCAGATGATCTCTTTCTACATGAAGACCCCCGGCGGCTTCGATCTCGAATACGGCTTCGGCGGCCTCACGGTCGACTGGTCGAAGCACGCGGTGTTCGAGGCCACGAAGGTGAGCCAGTGGGGCCACGATTTCAGCATCGGATACCGGTAAGCCAGCACGATGACGATGAAACCTCTCGACAAGACGATGTCCGCGCGCGACGTGGTCGCGCAACTCGCCGACGGCATGACGATCGGCATCGGCGGCTGGGGGCCGCGGCGCAAGCCGATGGCGCTGGTGCGCGAAATCGCGCGCTCGAACCTGAAGGACCTCACGATCGTCGCGTACGGCGGCGCCGACGTGGGCCTGCTGTGCGCGGCGGGCAAGGTGCGCAAGGTGGTGTTCGGCTTCGTGTCGCTCGACGTGATCCCGCTCGAGCCGCATTTCCGCCGCGCCCGCGAGCAGGGCCGCATCGACGTGCTCGAACTCGACGAAGGGATGCTGCAGCTCGGCCTGCGCGCGGCCGCCGCACGCCTGCCGTTCCTGCCGACGCGCGCCGGGCTCGGCACCGCGCTGCTCGATCACGCGCCGCAACTGCGCACGGTGCAGTCGCCGTACGACGACGGCGAGACGCTGCTCGCGATGCCGGCGATCGAACTCGACGTCGCGCTGCTGCACGTGAACGCGGCCGACCGGATGGGCAATACGCGTATCGACGGCCCCGATCCGTTCTTCGATGCGTGGATGGCGCGCGCCGCGCGGCGCTGCTACGTATCGGCGGAAACGGTCGATGCGTCGCTCGCGAGCGACGACCTCGACGCCGCGCGCCGCAATCCGTTCGAGCGCTCGCTCGTCACGGGCGTCGTGCACGCACCGGGTGGTGCGCATCCGACGTCGTGCGGGCCGGCCTACGGCTGGGACCTGCCGCACCTGCGCGCGTACTGCACCAGCGCGGAAGACGACGCCAGGACGGCGGCGTACCTGCGCGACGTGGTCGGCCAGGACGAACGTCAGTACCTCGAAGGCGTCGGCGGGCTGTCGCACGTGACGACGCTGCCGTTGCCGATTCTGTAAAGGAGCGCCTGTGAGCGAATCTCTCGACCATTCCCTCGCGGAACTGATGATCGTCGCGTCCGCGCGACTGTGGCGCGACGACGGCGAAGTGCTGGCGACCGGCATCGGTACGGGCCCGCGGCTCGCGGCCGGCCTCGCGCGGCTCGCGTACAACAACGGGTTGATGCTGACCGACGGCGAAGCGTATCTCGTCGAGGAGCCGGTGCCGCTCGGCCCGCGCCCCGACGGCTATCGCGTGAAGGCGAGCGGCTGGATGACCTACGAGCGCGTGTTCGACTGCCTGTGGCACGGGCGCCGCCATGCGCTGATGATGCCGACGCAGATCGATCGCTTCGGCCAGGCCAACATTTCGTGGCTCGGCGACGACTACGCGCACCCGAAAACCCAGTTGCTCGGCGCACGCGGCTTCCCCGGCAACACGACGAACCACGCGAACTCGTTCTTCGTCAGCGGCCATGGCAAGCGCACGTTCGTCGAACGCGAAGTCGACATGGTGTGCACGGTCGGCTACAACCCGGCGCGCCGGCTGCCCGGGATGAAGACCTTCGTCGACCTGCGCAGCATCGTCACCGACCTGTGCGTGATGGATTTCGGCGGGCCCGACCACGCGATCCGCGTGCGCTCGCTGCACCCGGGCGTGAGCTTCGACGAGGTGCAGGACGCGACCGGTTTCCCGCTGCTTGCCTCGCCGGACATCAGCACGACGGCAGCGCCGAACGCGGAAGACCTGCGCATCGTGCGCGCGCTCGATCCGCACAACCTGCGCGCGACGATCGTGCGCAACAATCCGGCGCCGCGCCGGGGATGAGGGCCGACATGGAAGCGACCCGGATGACGTTCGGCGACGGTGTCGTCGACTACGCGCTCGAGGACGGCATCGCGACGATCACGATGAACCGCCCCGACTACCACAACGCGCAGAACTCGAAGATGACGTATGCGCTCGACGCGGCGTTCCGGCGCGCGGCGCACGACGACGCGGTGAAGGCGATCGTGCTCGCGGGCGCCGGCAAGCATTTCTCGGCCGGTCACGACATCGGCACGCCGGGCCGCGACATCCACGAGTCGTTCGAGCGCGCGTCGCTGTGGTACGACCACGTCGACAAGGCAGGCGGCGAATTCCTCTATGCGCGCGAGCAGGAGGTGTATCTCGGCATGTGCCGGCGCTGGCGCGACCTGCCGAAGCCGACGATCGCGATGGTGCAGGGCGCGTGCATCGCCGGCGGGCTGATGCTCGCGTGGGTGTGCGACCTGATCGTCGCGTCGGAGGATGCGTTCTTTGCCGATCCGGTCGTGCGGATGGGGATTCCGGGCGTCGAGTATTTCGCCCACGCGTACGAGCTGAATCCGCGCATCGCGAAGGAATTCCTGTTTCTCGGCGAGCGGATGCCGGCCGAGCGCGCGTACCAGATGGGGATGGTCAACCGCGTGGTGCCGCGCGAGCGGCTGCGCGACGCGACCTACGCGATCGCCGCGAAGATCGCGACGATGCCGCGCCTCGGGCTCACGCTGACCAAGCAGGCGCTGAATCACGTCGAGGAACTGCAAGGCAAGCGCGCGGCGATGGACGCGGCGTTCGCGTGGCATCACTTCGCGCATGCGCACAACGAGCTCGTCAGCGGCGACCGCCTCGGCGGTTACGACGCCCGCAGCATGGCGAGCTCGCAACGCCAGCCGAACGGCGCGGACCGCGCGGACGCGCCGGCACCGGTCGCCGTCAACGGAGCCGCCGCATGAGCACGACACTTCACGGCCCGCTGCATACGCCGCTGTGCGACCTGCTCGGCTGCCGCTACCCGATCGTGCAGACCGCGATGGGCTGGGTGGCCGACGCGCGGCTCGCCGCCGCCACGAGCAACGCCGGCGGATTCGGCTTCCTGGCCGGGGCGACGCTCGAACCGGAGCAGGTCGAGGCCGAGATCCTGAAGGTGAAGTCGCTGACGGATCGGCCGTTCGGCATCAACTTCCACATGTTCCAGAAGAACGCCGCGCAGGTGGTCGATCTCGCGATCGAGCACCGGCTGCGCGCGGTCAGCTACGGGCGCGGCCCCGATGCGAAGACGATCCGTCGTTTCAAGGATGCCGGCATCGTCTGCATGCCGACCGTCGGCGCGCCGAAGCATGCGGCGAAGGCCGTCGAACTCGGCGCGGACATCGTGACGGTGCAGGGCGCGGAAGGCGGCGGCCACACGGGCGCGGTGCCGACCACGCTGCTGCTGCCGAAGGTGCTCGACGCGGTGCGCGTGCCGGTCGTCGCGGCCGGTGGCTTCTTCGACGGGCGCGGACTGGCGGCCGCGCTCGCGTACGGCGCGGCCGGCATCGCAATGGGGACGCGCTTCCTGATGAGCGCGGAATCGCCGGTGCCGCGCGCGACGCTCGAGCGCTACGTGGCGGTTGGCGACCCGGCGCGCATCCGCGTGTCGGACGCGCTCGACGGGCTGCCGCAACGAATGATCGACAACCCGTACCTGCTGAAGCTCGAACGCTTCGGCCCGCTGCGCCGCACGTGGTTCGCGCTGAAGACGGCCGACGCGTGGCGGCGCCAGAACGGGCTGAGCACGGCCGACATGCTCGGCCTCGCGATCAAGGCGCTGCGCTCGCACGACTACACGGCCAGCCAGACGCTGATGGCCGCGAACGCGCCGTTCCTGATCCAGCGCGCGATCGTCGAAGGCCGCCCCGACGAAGGCGTGCTGCCGAGCGGCCAGGCGGCCGCGATGATCGGCGCGATCGAATCGTGCGATGCACTGATCGCGCGAATCGTCGCGGAAGCCGGCGAGCGTCTCGACGCACTGGCCGCGTTGCGCGGCGCGGCAGCGACGCAGGCCGCATGACGAACATCACAGGGAGGCAATGGAGATGGCAGCAACCAATCAACCGGCCGGCGCGATGCCGTTCCGGATCGATCGCGCGGACGGCATCGCCGAGCTGGTGATCGCCCATCCGCCGGTGAACGCGCTCGACGCGCACGGCTGGCAGGCGCTGTCCCGCGCGCTCGACGCGCTCGGCGAGGACGACGACGTGCGCGTGATCGTCGTGCGCGGCGAAGGCCGCGGCTTTTGCGCGGGCGTCGACATCAAGGAGCTGGCCGCGCATCCGGAGCGGATCGTGGCGGTCAACGCGGGCAACTACGAGACGTTCCGCGCGGTGCACCGCAATCCGAAGCCGGTGATCGCGGCGGTGCACGGCTTCGTGCTCGGCGGCGGGATCGGCATCTGCGGCGCGGCGGACATCGTCGTCGCGGCCGACTGCGCGCGTTTCGGCGTGCCCGAGATCGACCGCGGCGCGATGGGCGGCGGCGCGCACCTGCAGCGGCTGTTCGGCGTGCAGAAGGTGCGCGCGATGTACTTCACCGGCGACATGATCGACGCGGCCGAAGCGTACCGGCTCGGCGCGCTCGAGCAGGTGGTGACGCGCGACGCGCTGCGCGACGCGGCGCTCGCGATCGCCCGCAAGATCGCCGCGAAGAGCCCGGCGATGGTGCGGCTCGCGAAGGAGGCGCTGAACGGCGTCGAGGACGGCGATCTCGAAGACAAGTACCGCTGGGAGCAGGGCTTCACGCTGCAGGCGTACATGACGAACGATTCGACGGAAGCGCGCGCCGCGTTCGTCGAGAAGCGCGACGCGCATTTCGACGCACGCGCCAGCGCCGCGGAGGCACGCGCATGAACCTGACCTATACGCCGCAACAGCAGGCGTTTCGCGCGGAAATCCGCGCATGGCTCGCCGCGCACGTGCCGCGCGAGCGGCTGCCGAGCTTCGACACCGAGGCAGGCTTCGCCGCGCACCGCCAATGGGAGCGCACGCTGCACTCGGGCCGCTGGAGCATGGTCACGTGGCCGCGCGAGCTGGGCGGGCGCGGCTGCGACCTGATCGAATGGCTGATCTTCGAGGAAGAGTACTGGCGCGCGGATGCGCCGATGCGCGTGAACCAGAACGGCATCTTCCTGCTCGGGCCGACGTTGATGGATTTCGGCACGGATGCGCAGAAGGCGCGCTTCCTGCCTGCGATGGCGGCCGGCGAGCACGTGTGGGCGCAGGGCTGGTCGGAGCCGAACGCGGGCTCGGACATGGCCGCGATCCGCACGACCGCCACCCGGATCGGCGACGAATACGTGCTGAACGGCCAGAAGATCTGGTCGACCCGCGCGGTGTGGGCCGACTGGCTGTTCGGGCTGTTCCGCAGCGATCCCGAATCGACGCGTCACCACGGCTTGACGTTCCTGATGGTGCCGCTGTCCGCG
Organism: Burkholderia sp. 9779_493; assembly: GCF_015712215.1. Taxonomy (NCBI): domain Bacteria; kingdom Pseudomonadati; phylum Pseudomonadota; class Betaproteobacteria; order Burkholderiales; family Burkholderiaceae; genus Burkholderia; species Burkholderia sp. 9779_493. Next base: position 48,771 of record NZ_JACCQA010000003.1, on the reverse strand, counting down.
CCCGGCATCACGGTGCGGCCGATCCGCCAGCTGAACGGGCAGACCGGTTTCGCGGAGATTTTCTTCGACGACGTGCGCGTGCCGGTCGAGAACCGGCTCGCGGCCGAAGGCGCCGGCTGGCAGGTCGCGATGGCGACGGCCGGTTTCGAGCGCGGGCTGATGCTGCGTTCGCCCGCGCGCTTCCAGCGCACCGCGCAGGCGTTGCGCGACCTGTATCTCGCGCACCGCGACAGCGCGGACCGCGATCCGACGCTGCGCGAACGCGTGGTGCAGGCCTGGATGGACGCGCAGGCGTATGCGCTGTCGACCTATGCGACCGCGAGCCGGCTGCTGAAGGGCGGCCACATCGGCGCGGAGTCGAGCACCAACAAGGTGTTCTGGTCGGAGCTCGACCTGCGCATGCATCAGACCGCGCTCGACATCCTCGGCGCGCATGGCGAGGTCGTCCCGCAGACGGCCGCGCAGCACGCGACGCTCGGCCACTGGCTCGACGGTTTCCTGTTCGCGCAGGCCGGCACGATCTACGCGGGCACCAACGAGATCCAGCGCAACATCGTCGCCGAACGGATGCTCGGCATGCCGCGCGCGTAAGCGCGCCGGCGACACTCACTGAACGGACATCGTATGGATTTCGTATTCGATGAAGACCAGGAAGCGCTCGCGGACAGCGTGAAGCGCCTGCTGATGACCGAGATGACGCCCGAGCTGATCCGCGAGCTGTGGGCGACGCCAACCGGGCGCTCGGATGACCTGTGGGCATTGTTCGCGTCGCAGGGGCTGACCGCCGTGTCGGTGCCCGAAGCACACGGCGGCCTCGGCCTGACCGAAGCGGAATGGGCGCTGCTCGCGCAGGCCTACGGCTATTTCGGCAGCCCCGAGCCGCTGCTCGACACGGCGCTCGTGTCGGCCGGCGTGCTGGCGCGGCTGCCCGCGAGCGACTGGCGCGACGCGCTGCTGCGCGACATCGCCGAAGGGCGGGCGCGCGTCGCGCTCGTGCATCCGGTGAACCCGTATGCGGCCGACGTGCATGTCGCGGACACGCTGCTGTGCGAACACCGCGGCGAGCTGCACCGCGTCGATCCCGCGCAGTGCGCATGGCGCGCGGTCGACAGCGTCGACCCGTCGCGGCGCCTGTTCACGCTCGACTGGGAGCCGTCGGCGGCCACCCGCATCGCGAGCGCCGACGAAGCCGCGCCGCTGCTGAACCGCGCGCTCGACCATGGCGCGTTCGCGGTCGCCGCGCAACTGCTCGGCCTCACGCAGCGCGTGCTCGACGTCGCGATCGACTACAGCGCGCAGCGCAAGCAGTTCGGCAAGGCGATCGGCTCGTACCAGGCGCTCAAGCATTTGCTCGCCGACGTCGCCATCCGCTACGAGTTCGCACGGCCGGTGGTCGCGCGCGCCGCGCAGGCGATCGCCGACGATCACCCGCAGCGCGCGGTGTTCGTGTCGCACGCGAAGCTCGCCGCGATGTCGGCCGCGCAACTGGCCGCGCGCCACGCGATGCAGGTGCACGGCGCGATCGGCTACACGTGGGAGCTGGACCTGCAGATCTTCATGAAGCGCATCTGGGCGCTGTCCGGCAGTTGGGGCGACAGCGCGTTCCACAAGGCCCGCGTGGCCGACGCGATCCTCGGCGACGCATTGCCGATCGGCCCCGCGCAGACCTTCGATTTCGAGGAAACGAACCGATGAAACAAGCCTATATCGTCGACGCGCTGCGCACGCCCACCGGCCGCCGCAAGGGCGGGCTCGCGCACGTGCATGCGGCGGACCTCGGCGGCTTCGTGCTGAAGACGCTCGTCGAGCGCAACGCGATCCCGGCCGACGAATACGACGACGTGGTGTTCGGCTGCGTCGACACGATCGGCCCGCTCGCGGGCAACATCGCGCGCACCTGCTGGCTCGCGGCCGGGCTGCCGCTGCAGGTGCCGGGCGTGACGGTCGACCGCCAGTGCGGCTCGTCGCAGCAGGCCGTGCACTTCGCCGCGCAGGCCGTGATGAGCGGCGTGCAGGACGTGGTCGTCGCCGGCGGCGTGCAGACGATGACGCAGATCCCGATCTCGTCCGCGATGACCTGCGCGGCGCCGCTCGGCTTCACCGATCCGTTCTCGGGCAGCGCCGGCTGGCGCGCGCGCTTCGGCGACGCGCCGGTGTCGCAGTTCGTCGCCGCGCAGCGGATCGCCGATCACTGGAACCTGTCGCGCGACGCGATGGAGCGTTACGCGCTGGAGAGCCACCGCCGCGCGGTCGCGGCGATCGAGGCCGGTCATTTCAAGCGGGAGATCGTGCCGTTCGAAGGGGTGATGCATGACGAGACGCCGCGCCCCGACACGTCGCTCGACAAGATGGCGACGCTCGAAGCGCTGACGCCGGGCGGCTCGCTGACGGCCGCCGTCGCGAGCCAGACCTGCGATGCGGCCGCGGCGCTCCTGATCGTGTCGGAGGAGGCGCTCAAGCGCTACGACCTCACGCCGCGCGCACGCATTCATCACCTGAGCGTGCTCGGCGACGATCCGCTGTGGATGCTCACCGCGCCGATTCCGGCGACCCAGGCTGCGTTGAAGAAGAGCGGGCTCGATCTGGCGCGGATCGACGTCGTCGAGCTGAACGAGGCGTTCGCGTCGGTTGCGCAGGCGTGGCTGGCCGATACGCGTTTTCCGCACGAAAAGACCAATCCGAACGGCGGCGCGATCGCGCTCGGCCATCCGCTCGGCGCGACCGGCGCGCGGCTGATGACGACGCTGTTGCACGAGCTGGAACGCACGGGCGGCCGCTACGGGCTGCAGACGATGTGCGAAGGCGGCGGCCTCGCGAACGTCACGATCATCGAGCGCCTGTGAGCGCGTCACTTTCACCATCTCAGGATCCACGAGGCACCAGCATGGGAATCTGCAACGGACGCACCGTCATCATCACCGGCGCGGGCGGCGGGCTCGGGCGCGAATACGCGCTCGCGTTCGCGGCCGAGGGCGCGGCGGTCGTCGTCAACGACATCCGGCACGACGCCGCGCAGGCCGTGTGCGACGAGATCGCGCGGCGCGGCGGCCGCGCGCTCGCGAATTCGGACGACATCACCCGGGTCGACACGGCGCAGCGGATCGTCGATGCCGCACGCGCTGCGTTCGGCGACGTGCACGTGCTCGTCAACAACGCGGGCATCTGCCGCGACAAGATGTTCACGAGCATGACCGAAACCGACTGGGACGACGTGATGCGCGTGCATTTGCGCGGCCACTTCTGTCTGTCGAGCGTGCTGGCACGCGCGTGGCGCGACGCCGCGAAGGCCGGTAACCCGGTCGACGCGCGGATCGTCAACACGAGTTCGGGCGCCGGGCTGCAAGGCTCGATCGGCCAGTCGAACTACGGCGCGGCAAAGGCGGGGATCGCCGCGCTCACGCTGATGCAGGCGGCGGAACTCCAGCGCTATGGCGTGCGCGTGAACGCGCTGGCGCCGGCCGCGCGCACGTCGATGACCGAAGGCGTGTTCGCCGACATGATGAAGAAGCCCGAGGACGGCGGCTTCGATTATTTCGATCCGGCCAACGTCGCGCCGCTGGTGGTGTGGCTCGGCAGCGCGCAGTCGGCCGACGTGACGGGCCAGGTGTTCGAGGTCGCGGGCGGGATGATCGCGGTCGCCGAAGGCTGGCGCACCGGCCCCCGTGTCGATCGCGGCGCGCGCTGGGCGGCGGCCGAGGTTGGCTCGGCGGTCGCGCAACTGCTGGCCGACGCGCGGCCCGCGCAGCGCGTGTACGGGAGCTGACCGATGGATCTGGCGCTCACCGACGAACAGGCGATGATCCGCGACGCGGCGGCCGACGTGCTCGCCGAACGCAGCGCGTCCGCCGACGTACGCCGCGCGATCGAGCAATCGGCCGGCCGCGACGATGCGCTGTGGGCCGCGCTCGCGGGCGAGCTCGGCTGGAACGCGCTTGCGCTGCCGGAAGCGGCCGGCGGGCTCGGGCTCGGCGCAGTCGAGCAGACGGTGCTGATGGAGCAGCTCGGCCGGCGCGTCGCGTGCGTGCCGTATTTTTCGACCGCGTGCCTGGCGGCGACCGCACTGGCTGGCTGCCGCGAGGCGGCCGGCGCCACCGGCTGGCTTGCAAAGATCGCCGAAGGCGCGTGCAGCGCGACGCTGGCGCTGCCATTCGAGATGCCCGCAGGTTCGTGGTCGTTGCAGGTCGTCGCGGAAGAGGCCGCGAGCGGCTACGCGCTGTCCGGCGAGATCGCGCAGGTGATCGACGGCGTGCGCGCCGATCTGCTGCTGATTCCCGCCCGGATCGCGAACGAAGGGCAGTCGATCGGTTTGTTCGCGATCGACGTCGCAACGGCAACGGGCCTGACCGTCACGCCGCTCGACACGCTCGATGCGACGCGGCCGATCGCGCGCATCGTCCTCGACGAAACGCGCGTGAGCCGCGACGCGCTGCTCGCCGTCGGCGCCGCCGCGACCCGGACGATGGAACGCACCGCCTGGTTCGCGGCGCTCGCGCTGGCCGCCGAACAGCTCGGCGGCGCGCAGCAATGCCTCGACCTGACGCTCGACTACACGAGCCAGCGCGTGCAGTTCGGCCGGGCGATCGCGTCGTTCCAGGCCGTCAAGCATCGATGCGCGCAGATGATGGTGCTGATCGAAGCGGCGCGTTCGGCCGTACTCGGCGCCGCGCACGCATGGGATGCCGAAACCGGCGCGATGCCGGGCGCCGCGTTGCGCGCCGACATCGCGGCCGCGAAGGCCGCCGCGAACGATGCGTATGCGTTCTGCGCGCAGGAAGCGATCCAGCTGCATGGCGGCGTCGGTTTCACGTGGGAATACGACCCGCACCTCTATTTCAAGCGCGCACAGGCGTCGAGCGCTCAGTTCGGCAGCACGCCGCACCTGCTCGAATGGATCGCATCCCGTGCGATCGACGGCGGCGCATCGCCGCGCGACGAAGCCCGGGCAGCGTCGCCGGTTTCGATCGCCACGCGTGCATCGGCCGCGCGCGCAGGAGCCCTCCAATGAACAGCGAAACGCGTGAACGGCAATTGCGGCACGAAGTGGCGGACTGGGTGCAATCGCACCTGACCGGCGAATTCGCATGCCTGAAATACCGCGGCGGCCCCGGCGACGAGGAAGCGTGGCCCGCGTTGCGCAAGGCGTGGGAGCGCGAACTGGCCAACGGCGGCTGGACCGGCCTCGGCTGGCCGACCCGCCAGGGCGGCCGCGGCTTCTCGGTCGCCGAGCAGGTGATCTTTCACGAGGAATATGCGCGCGCCGGCGGCCCCGGACGGATGGGCCACATCGGCGAAGGGCTGCTTGGGCCGACGCTCGTCGCGTGCGGCACCGACGACCAGCGTGCGCGCTTCCTGCCCGGCATCCTGGCCGGCACGCAGTTCTGGTGCCAGGGCTACTCGGAGCCCGGCGCGGGTTCGGACCTCGCCAACGTGCGCACGCGCGCCGAGCAGGACGCGGACGGCGCGTGGCGCGTGCACGGCCAGAAGGTATGGACGTCGCTCGCGCACGATTCCGACTGGATCTTCGTGCTCGCCCGCACCGATCCCGCGTCGACGGGCAACAAGGGGCTGTCGTTCCTGCTGATGCCGCTCGACCAGCCGGGCATCGAGATCCGGCCGATCCGGCAGCTCAACGGCGGCGCGGAATTCAACGAGGTGTTCTTCGACGGCGCGCGGGCCGACGCACGCGATCTGGTCGGCGCGGCCGGCGACGGCTGGCGGATCGCGATGACGCTGCTCGGCTTCGAGCGCGGGATGTCGACGCTCGGCCAGCAGATGCAGTTCGTCCGCGAACTCGAATGGGTGATCGACGCGGCGCGCGAATCGGGCGCGGACCGCGACCCCGTGCTGCGCCAGCGGATCGGCCGCGCGTGGGCCGGGCTGCGCGTGATGCGCTACAACGCGCTGCGGATGCTGTCCGGCGCGGACGATGCCGACGGCGGCTCGGGTGCGTCGCTGCGGCGCGAGGCGCTCATCTACAAGTACTTCTGGTCGAACTGGCACCGCGATCTCGGCCAGCTCGCGATGGACGCACTCGGCCCGCGCGCGAACGTGCTCGATCCGGCCGACGACAAGCTCACCCATCTGCAGCGCGTATTCCTGTTCTCCCGCGCGGACACGATCTACGCGGGCACCAACGAAATCCAGCTCAACATCATGGCCGAGCGCGGGCTCGGCATGCCAAGAGAACCACGAGGCACAGCATGACCGAACCCCAGATCCAGAAAGCGCCGGCATACGTTCCCGGCCATCAGTTGCTCGCCGGCAAATCGGTGTTGATCACGGCTGCCGCGGGCGCCGGCATCGGCTTCGCGGCCGCGCGCCGCTGCGCGGAGGAAGGCTGCCGCGCGCTGTTCATTTCGGATATCCACGACAAGCGCCTCGCACAGGCCGTCGAGACGCTGCGCGCGGAAACCGGGCTGCAGCAGGTCCATGGCCGCCTGTGCAACGTCGCGGTCGAGGCCGACGTGCAGGCGCTGGTCGCCGAAGCGCAGGACAGGCTCGACGGCGTCGACGTGCTGATCAACAACGCCGGGCTCGGCGGATCGACCCGCATCGTCGATATGGACGATGCCGAATGGTCGCGCGTGATCGACATTAGCCTCACCGGGACGTTCCGGATGACGCGCGCGATGCTGCCGCACATGCAGGCCCGCGGCCGCGGCGCGATCGTCAACAACGCATCGGTGCTCGGCTGGCGTGCGCAGGCGGAGCAGGCGCACTACGCGGCGGCGAAGGCGGGCGTGATGGCGCTCACGCGCTGCGCGGCGCTCGAGGCGTCGCCGTACGGCGTGCGCATCAACGCGGTCGCGCCGAGCATCGCGATGCACGATTTTCTGAAGAAGTCGGCTCCGGCCGATTTGCTGAATCAACTGGCGTCGCGCGAAGCCTTCGGGCGCGCCGCCGAAGTCTGGGAGGTTGCGAACGTGATGGTGTTCCTGGCAAGCGATTACGCGTCGTACATGACGGGCGAAGTGCTGTCGGTCAGCAGCCAGCACGCATGATGGATACGACCCTCGACTCCGTCCGCGCGACGCCGCGCGTGTTCACTCATCCCGGCGAACTCGCGGCCGCCGCCGGCGACACGCTCGGCGCGAGCGCGTGGCTCGCGATCGACCAGATCCGCATCGACGGCTTCGCCGATGCGACGGGCGATCACCAGTGGGTGCACGTCGATCCGGTGCGCGCGAAGGACGGCCCGTTCGGCGCGTGCATCGCGCACGGCTACCTGACGCTGGCGCTCGTCAATCATTTCCTGCCGCAGATCGTGCGCATCGACGGCGCGCGGCTCGGCGTCAACTACGGCTGCGACAGGATCCGTTTTCCCGCGCCGGTGAAGGTCGGCGCACGCGTGCGCGGCGTCGGCGAGCTGCTGCGCGTCGAGCCGCTCGACGGCGGCGTGCAGGCATGGATTCGCGTGACCGTCGAGATCGACGGCGAGGCCAGGCCCGGCTGCGTGGCCGACACGATCAGCCGCTATTACTTCTAGTTTCCGATTCAGAGAGCCAGCACATGGAAGACGCAGTCATCGTTTCCGTCGCACGCACGCCGATCGGCAAGGCGTTTCGCGGCATGTTCAACGACACCGAGGCGCCCGCGCTGGGCGGCCACGTCGTGCGCGCCGCGCTCGAACGCGCGGGCGTCGCGCCGGCCGACGTCGACGACGTGCTGATCGGCTGCGCCGCGCAGCAGGGCACGCAGGGCTACAACATCGGCCGCCTGTCGGCCGCGGCGGCCGGGCTGCCGGCGTCGGTGCCGGGGATGACGATCGACCGCATGTGCTCGTCGGGCCTGATGTCGATCGCGAGCGCGGCGCGCAGCATCGGCGCGGGCGATGCGCGGATCGTCGTCGCGGGCGGCGTCGAGTCGATCTCGCTCACGCAGAACAAGCACAAGAACGCGTATCGCGCGCGTTCGCAGGCCGTGCTCGAGCACCAGCCCGACGCGTACATCGCGATGATGGAAACGGCCGAGATCGTGTCGCGCCGCTACGGCATTTCGCGCGCGGCGCAGGACGCATTCGCGCTGCAGAGCCACCAGCGCACCGCCGGCGCGCAGGCAGCCGGCCGCTTCGACGCGGAAATCGCGCCGCTCGACGTGCGGCGCGCGCTGTTCGACAAGGAAGGCAATCCGGCCGGCCACGAAGCGGTGCGCGCGGCGCGCGACGAGGGCGTGCGCGCCGACACGACGGCCGAGCGGCTCGCGGGGCTGAAGCCGTCGTGGAGCGGCGGCAAGCTCGTCGAGCAGGGCGAGTTCGTGACCGCGGGCAACGCATCGCAGCTGTCGGACGGCGCGGCGGCCGTGGTCGTGATGTCGCGCGCCGAGGCGACGCGTCGCGGGCTGACACCGCTCGGCGCGTTCCGCGGCCTCGCGGTGGCAGGCTGCGCGCCGGACGAGATGGGTATCGGCCCGGTGTTCGCGATTCCGAAGCTGCTGGCGCGCTTCGGGATGACCGTGGCCGACGTCGGGTTGTGGGAGCTGAACGAGGCATTCGCGTGCCAGGCGCTGTACTGCCGCGACACGCTCGGCATCCCGGACGACCGGTTGAACGTGGACGGCGGCGCGATCGCGCTCGGCCATCCGTTCGGGATGTCGGGCACGCGGATGACGATGCACGCGTTGCTCGAAGGCGCGCGGCGCGGCGTGCGGCACGCGGTCGTGACGATGTGCATCGGCGGCGGGATGGGGGCGGCCGCGCTGTTCGACGTCGGCGCATAACACGCGGTAGCGGCACGCGGACGAGCCGCGCCGCACGAGCGGCCATCCATTCAGGACCCTTCGAGGCCGCGGCAACGACCGACGGCCCGGAGACTGGCGGCCGACGGTGGCCGGCGCTTCGGCGCCTGCCGCCGTCGACCGCAGACACAGGAGACAAGCATGAAACGAACCTTGCCCGGACTCGCGATATCGGCGCTCGTGCTCGGCGCCGCGCTGTTCGCATTCTCGCCGCGCCCGCTGCCGGCGTTCCCGGTCACCGCGATCCATGCCGACCGATTGCAGATCAACGGGCTCGCCCGTGCCGGCACGACGCGCATCGTCGCGGTCGGCGAGCGCGGCGTGATCCTGCTGAGCGACGACGCGGGTGCGCACTGGCGGCCGGCGGCGATCGCGCACGACCCGGCATCGACGCTCACGCAGGTGCGCTTCATCACGCCGACGCTCGGGATCGCGGTCGGCCACGACGGGCGGATCGTGCGCAGCGACGACGCGGGCATGCACTGGCGCGAGGTGCACATCGACCACGACCATTCCGATCCGCTGCTGTCGATCTGGGGCACCGCCGACGGCCCGCTGTTCGCGGCCGGCAGCTTCGGCCAGCTGCTGCGCTCGGACGATGCGGGTGTCAACTGGCGGACGGTGAAGACGCCGGCCGGCGACCGCCACCTGAACGCGATCGTCGGTGACGGCCGCGGCAACCTGCTGGTCGCGGGCGAGAGCGGCACGCTGCTGCGCTCGGCCGACAACGGCGTCACGTGGGACAAGCCGCCGTCGCCGTACGCGGGTTCGCTGTTCGGCGCGCTGATGCTCGCGAACGGCGACTGGGTCGCATACGGGATGCGCGGCAACGTGGTGCGCAGCACCGATCACGGCGCGACCTGGACGCACGTCGACAGCCACGTGCCGGTGTCGTATTTCGGCGCGACGCAGCTCGCGGATGGCGAACTCGTGCTGGTCGGCCAGGGCGGCGCGATCGTCGTGTCGAAAGACGGCGGGCTGACTTTCGACGTACGCAAGCTCGGCGGCGTGCAGAGCCTCGCGGCCGTGCTCGACATGGGGCACGGCGCGCTGCTGCTCGGCGGCGAATCCGGTGTCGCGCCGCTCGCCGTGTCGCCGTCCTGACGCGCGGCCCGGCGGCCGCGATCGATGCAGTCGCCGTTTTTCGCCCGTATCCGTTCGTTTCGCATCGCCCGTCCGTCCCGACACGAGAATTCCATGAACGACCTGTCCCGTCCCCCTGAAGCCGTTTCCGCGTCGCGCCTCGCCACGTTCGTCGAGCGCTGCGCCAACACGATCATCCGCCGGCGCCGGCTGATGCTGCTGCTGTGCGTCGCGGTGACGCTCGCGCTCGGGCTGTCCGCGACGCGGCTGAAGCTCGATCCGGGCTTCAACAAGATGATCCCGATGCAGCACCCGTACATGCAGGTGTTCGAACGCTATGCGGGGGCGTTCCCCGGCGCGAACACGATCCTCGTGAGCCTGCGCTGGAAGGGTGACGGCGACATCTACAACCAGACCTTCATGGACGCGCTGCGCCACGCGACCGACGACGTGTTCTTCATCCCCGGCGTGAACCGTTCGCGCGTGTTCTCGCTGTTCACGCCGAACGTCCACTACACCGAGGTGACCGAGGCCGGTTTTCGCGGCGACGTGGTGGTGCCCGGCCAGTTCTCGAGCGCGAACCCGGACGATCTCGCGAAGGTGCGCCGCAACGTCGCGCGCTCGGGGCAGATCGGCCGGCTGGTCGGCAACGACCTGAAGTCGGCGCTGATCCGCGCGGAACTGCGCGAGACCGATCCCGCGACCGGCAAGCGGCTCGACTACAGCGCGGTCGCGCGCCAGCTGGAGGAGATTCGCGCGAAGTACGCGAAACGGGGCATCGACGTGAACATCATCGGCTTCGCGAAGCTGGTGGGCGACGTCGAAGCCGGGATCGCCGGCGTGATGGCGTTCTTCGCGCTCGCGTTCCTCGTCACGGCCGCGCTGCTGTTCGCGTATACGCGTTCGCTGAAGACCACCGCGCTGGCGCTCGTCGTCGCGCTGCTGCCGGTCGTCTGGCTGCTCGGCGCGCTGCCGCTGCTCGGGCTCGGCATCGACCCGATGTCGATCCTCGTGCCGTTCCTGATCTTCTCGATCGGCGTGTCGCACGCGGTGCAGATGACCAACGCGTGGAAGCAGGCGCTGGTGCGCGGCGCGTCGTCGGTCGACGCCGCGCGCGACGCGTTCCGCAAGCTGTTCGTGCCGGGCACCGTCGCGCTGCTGACCAACGCGCTCGGCTTCATGGTGATCATGCGGATCAGGATCGACATCGTGCGTGAACTCGGCATCACCGCATGCCTCGGCGTGCTGCTGATGATCGTGACCAACAAGGTGTTCCTGCCGATCCTGCTGTCGTACACGCGGCTCGAGCCCGGCACGCTGGCGCGCGCGCAGCGCACCGCGGCGGCCGGCGGCAGCCGGATGTGGTCGCGCTTCGCGGTGTTCGCGCGGCCGGCGCCGGCGCTCGGCGTGTTCGCGGTGGCGCTCGCGCTGCTCGCGTACGGCACGCTCGAATCGCGCCGGCTGGAGATCGGCGACATCGGCACCGGCGCGCCGGAGCTGCGCGCGAACTCGCGCTACAACGTCGACAACGCGGCGATCACGCACCAGTACAACATCGGCGTGGACGTACTGTCGGTGATCGTCGAGACGACCGGCTTCGACGACGCATGCCTGCATTACCCGGTGATGAGCGCGATCGAACGGTTCGAGATGAACATGCGCGGCGTGGCCGGCGTGCAGTCGGTGACGAGCGTCGCGTCGCAGGGCAAGGTGTTCATCGCCGCGTTCAACGAAGGCAACCCGCGCTGGGCCGCGCTGCCGCGTTCCAGCGACGGGCTCACGCAGGGCGCCAACGCGTTCGATCCCGACAACGGGATGAACACCGCGAACTGCAAGGCGATCCAGGTCCTGATCTACACGAAGAACCACGAAGGCACGACCATCGCGCACATCGTCGACGAGATCAAGCGCTTCGCGGCCGAGAACCCGACGCCGAACGTCGCGTTCCGGCTCGCGGGCGGCAACGTCGGCGTGATGGCCGCGACCAACGAGGCGGTCGGCGACGCGGAGATCGCGATGCTGCTGTCGATCTTCGGCGCGATCGCGCTGCTCTGCGCGCTCACGTTCCGCTCGTGGCGCGCGGTGCTGTGCATCATCGTGCCGCTCACGCTCGTGTCGATCCTGTGCAACGCGGTGATGGCGCGGCTCGGCATCGGGCTGAAGGTCGCGACGCTGCCGGTGATCACGCTCGGCGTGGGCGTCGGCGTCGACTACGGGATCTACCTGTACGAGCGCCTGCAGCACGACCTCCGCCACGGCGCGACGCTGCCGGACGCGTTCGCCGATGCGATGCGCCAGCGCGGCACGGCGGCGCTGTTCACGGCCGTCACGATGTTCATCGGCGTCGGCACGTGGGCGTTCTCCGCGCTGAAGTTCCAGGTCGACATGGGCGTGCTGCTCGCGTTCATGTTCCTCGTGAACCTGTTCGGCGCAGTGTTCCTGCTGCCCGCGCTCGCCGCCTGGCTCGGCGTCGAGCGTGCCGAGCGCCGCCTGCCGAAGCAGCAGCCGTCGCCGGCGACCCCCGCGCCGCCGCAGCCGGCGCCCGCACTCGAACACGGCAACCCGGTGCGCTGAACGGCGCGCCGATTTTCCCCGCGCGCGGCGGGCCGCCGCGCGCTCTCCACAAGAGGAGTCAACCCACATGTCCGCACGCCCTTACAAGATCGAAGCCCAGCCGCTCGCGCAGCGCTATGCGCGCGGCTGGCACTGCCTCGGCCTCGCCCGCGACTACCAGGACGGCAAGCCGCATACGCTGAACATCTTCGGCCGCAAGCTCGCCGCGTTCGCCGATTCGACCGGCAAGGTCAACGTCGTCGACGCCTATTGCCCGCACATGGGCGCCGACCTGAGCCTCGGCACGGTCCAGGGCGACACCCTCGTGTGCCCGTTCCACGGCTGGGCGTGGAACGGCGAAGGCCAGTGCGCGTCGATTCCGTACTGCAAGCGGATTCCGCCGAAGGCGCGCATCGGCGCGTGGCCGACCTGCGAGGAAAACAACCTGCTGTTCGTGTGGAACGACCCGGAAGGCCATGCGCCGCCGGCCGAGGTCGCGATTCCGCGCCTCGACGTGTGTTTCTCGGACGAATGGTCGGGTTGGGTCATCGACAAGATGGTGATCCACGCGAATTGCCGCGAGCTGGTCGACAACATCTCGGACGTCGCGCACTTCGCGACCGTGCACCGTGCGCCGATCGACTATTTCGCGAACCTGTTCGAGCACCACAAGGCGACGCAGCTGTTGGTCGGCCGCAGCGAGAAGCTGGGCGGCGACAGCCTGACCGCGCTGTCGACCTATTTCGGGCCGGCCGTGCACATCACGCAGATGACGGGGCAGAGCAACGGGCAGCCGATCCATTCGGTGCTGCTGAACTGCCACGTGCCGATCGACATGAACAGCTTCGAGCTGCGGTACGGCGTGATCGTGAAGAAGGTGGCCGGACTGTCCGACGAGCAGAACATGGAGATCGCGAATGCGTACGTGAAGGAAGCGCAGCGCGCGTTCTACGAGGACGTGGACATCTGGCACAGCAAGACGCGGATCGACAACCCGCTGCTGTGCGAAGGCGACGGCCCGCTGTACCAGATGCGCGACTGGTATTCGCAGTTCTACCTGGACGTGGCCGACGTGCGGCCCGCGAGCGTCGCGCGCAAGGCGTTCGAGATGCGCATTCGCGAAGGCGACGCGCCGCCGGCGCTGCATCACGTGTTCGAGCCGCAGTAAGAAAGGGGCAGGCCGGCCGGAAAAGAGGGGCGCATCGAAAGCGCGTCGATCGGCCGGCAACACCCGCCGCAGAAGGCGCGCCGGGCGCCTGCGCTTGTGCGCCGCACCAAAAGAACTTGACGAAACGGCCGCTACCGCGTAGTGTCCGAGACCGAAGTCGTCAAGAAGTTCGATTGCTCATCATTGGCCGCACACCGTGCGGCAGTCGTTGGTCTCTCCCTCTTTGATTCTTTCTGTGCCCGTCGCGGGCGCATGTTCACCATTCGTCATTTGTATTAAGGAAGTATTTGTGGATACCGGTACCGTCAAGTGGTTCAACGAAACCAAGGGCTTTGGTTTCATTTCCCCGGACAACGGCGGCGACGATCTGTTCGCCCATTTCTCGGAAATTCGCGGCACGGGCTTCAAGACCCTGGCCGAAGGCCAGAAGGTCAGCTTCGAAGTGAAGCGTGGCCCGAAGGGTCTGCAAGCGTCGAACATCACGCCGCAGTAAGCCGCATCGGCAGCGGTCGCCGATCGGCGGCCGATGCCGGATGGAGTATCGCGCGGGGCGCTGCCTGACGGCGGCCTGTGCGTTCCGATGCGCACGACCGATGCATCGCGACATTCACGATGCATCGGTCGTGACGCCTCCCTCATCGCATGCCTGAACCGCATGCGACGCAACGCCCTCGCGAAGCGCAAGCCGTTTTGCGAGCGCATCACCGCTTCAACGCATCAACCCGAGCAGACCGCCGCCATGCCGTAGCTGGCGCGGTCCCGACTTGCGCGGCGCTGCTGGCGCCGCAGCCACCGACCGCCCGAACGTCGCAACGCGCCGGGCTCCGATCGCAAGACAGGCCCGAGGCCCGTCTGGACGAACCGATCCCGGCAGCCTGCCGGCCGCCGTCCCGTTTGCGGGAATCGGCGCCGGGCAGTCGCCGGCCGCGGTCAATCACCTTGTCTGGAGGAATTGGTTTGGCAAAAGAAGAACTGCTGGAACTGGACGGAATCGTCGACGAAGTGCTGCCGGACAGCAAATACCGTGTCACGCTGGAAAACGGCGTCGTGGTCGGCGCATATGCGTCGGGCCGCATGCGCAAGAACCACATCCGCATTCTCGCGGGCGATCGCGTGACACTCGAACTGTCGGTGTACGACCTCACCAAGGGCCGCATCAACTTCCGGCACAAGGACGCGAATTCGCCGCGTCCGCCGCGAAGCGGGCAGCCGCGCCGCTAAGCGGCCACCATCGGTGCGCAGCAGCGCGCACCGATCGACACCCGTCCGGCCGCACGGCCGGACGAACCGGCTGAACGGCGCACGGTGTGCCGTTCGCCGGTCGCCGCGGCGCCATCGCGCCGCGGCGGCTTCTCCCGCCTTTGCCGGCGCCGTGCGTGTACCACGCTCAGGCGGCCGCGTCCTGCAGCAAGTCTCCCCTGTTCCGAACCGCACGAGCCGGGCGAAACGCATCGTCGTCCGCACCGGCCGGCGACTGAACGCACCCGTTGCGACGTCGTTCGCCGGCGGCTTTACGCGCGGGCCGGCGCGGTCGTACACTCGTCGGCAATTCGCGGCCCGCACGCGGCTTTCAATCCCTTCGGTGCGGGCTCGTCACGACAACCTGCCGGACCGATTGTCCGCAAAGGATCCGAGCATGAGTACCGCCCCGACGCCGGACCCGCGCGATGCGCTGCCCGTGCGCGATGGCACGAGCCTGATCGCCTATCTGCACATCCTGAGGAAAGCGCATGCGGCGCTGGTTGGCCAGGATCACGCGCATCAGCGCTTCAGCGAGATCGTCACGCGCGGGCAGGCGCGCCAGTACATCGAGGAACTGATGCCGGTGCTGCTGCGCAAGCGCGCCGAGCACCGGGCGCGCAAACATGGCGGGAAGCACCATTGAGCGAACGGCGGGTGCGCATGTGTCGCGTCATGCCGCCCGCTGCACGCTGACCGCCGATACCGCCGCGCCCGTCAGTTGAACCGCCGCGCCGGCGAGCATCGCGACGCGCAGGCCGGCCGCGCCGCCATGCGCGGCTGCGAACGCCGTGCCGAGCACCGCGATGCCGAGCGTCGCGCCGGTCATTCGCGCGACGTTGACGAGCGCGCTGGCGGTGCCCGAACGCGCCGCGTCGACCGCACCGACCGCGACGGTCATCAGCGGGCCCGTCGCGATCCCCATCCCGAGCCCCGTCAACGCCAGCCCGATTTCGGCGCCGAGCAGGCTCGCTGACTCGGCCGATGCGCCGATCGCGGCGAGCCCGCTCGCGATCACCGCGACACCGCCGGCCGTCGTCGCACGCGTGCCGATACGCTCCGATAACGGCCCCGACCACGGCGACACGACGACGAACACGAGCGCCATCGGCAGCAGCGCGAGCCCCGCGCCGGTCGAATCGAGGCGGCCGACGCTTTGCCACGTCAGCGGCAGCAGGAACAGCACGCCGTACATTCCGAACGTCATGCCGGTGGTCGCGGCGATCGCGCCGCGAAATGCGCTGATCCGGAAGAGGTCCAGCGGCACCAGCGCGGATTCTCCGTGGTGGCGCTCGATCGCCACGAACGCGACGAACGACGCGACCGCGATGCAGCCGGCGATCGTGCCGGCGACCGGTGCGTCGCGGAACACGATCGCCGCATACGCGAGCGCGCCGAGCGCGAGTGCGCCCGCGACTTGCGCCGCACCGTCGAAATGACGGCCGTGCGGATCGGACGATTCGGGCACGGCCGGAATCGCGAGCAGCATCGCGGCGACGCTCAGCGGCACGACGACGAAAAAGATGCTGCGCCAGCCGAAGTGCCGGATCAGCACGCCGCCGAGCGTCGGGCCGAGCGCCATCGCGACGCCGTTGCACGCGGCCCAGATGCCGAGCGCGCGGCCGCGCGCGACCGGATCGCGCCACACGACGCGCACGATCGCAAGCGACGCCGGCAGTAACAACGCCGCGCCGACGCCGGCCAGCGCACGTGCGGCGATCAGCACCGATACCGATGGCGCGAGCGCGCACAGCAGCGACGCAAGCGTGAAAACGGCCGTGCCGGCCATGAAGATGCGGCGCCGGCCGTACAGGTCGGCGAGCAGGCCGCCGGTCAGCAGCAGCACCGCGTACGTGAGGTTGTAGCTGTCGACGACCCATTGCAATGCACCGACACCGGCGTGGAAATAGGCGCCGATGGCGCGCGTCGCGAGATTGACGACGGCCGTGTCGACCTGCGCGACGAGTACGGCGAGGCACAGGGTCAGCAGGGTGACGCCGCGCCGTTTGACGGCGCGCTCGGCCAGTGCGGCCAGTTCTCCGGTATGGGCCACGGGCGATGCTCCTCGGGTGTCGGACGTTCGAGCTTAGGGGCCGCCTGCTGACAGCGTGGTGTCAGCAGGCGGGCGCCCCGGGCGCGCGCAATCGACATGCCCGTGCATCCAACGACGAACGGGGCTTGCGCCCCGTTTCCGTTGGTTGGCCGTGAACGACCGCGTCGCCTACGCCGCCACCTCCCGCGCCCGCACCATCGTCAGCGCCGCGTCCTCGATCATGTCCTCCTGCCCGCCGACGAGCCGCTGACGGCCCAGCTCGACGAGGATGTCGCGCGCCGGAATTCCGTACTTCGCTTCCGCACGCTTCGCGAACAGCAGGAACGACGAGTAGACGCCCGCATAGCCGAGCGTCAGCGCGTCGCGGTCGAGACGGATCGGCGCATCCATGATCGGCACGACGAGATCCTCGGCGACGTCGGAAATCGCGAATACGTCGACGCCCGTTTCGATCCCCATCCGGTCGCACACCGCGACGAACACTTCCATCGGCGTGTTGCCCGCGCCGGCGCCGAGGCCGGCCGCCGCCGCGTCGATCCGGTTCGCGCCGGCGGCGACCGCCGCGACCGAATTTGCGACGCCCATCGCGAGGTTGTGGTGGCCGTGGAAGCCGAGCTCCGTCTCCGGCTTCAGCGCGTCGCGCACCTGGCCGATTCGCGCGGTCACGTCGTCGGGCAGCATGTGGCCGGCCGAATCGGTGATGTAGATGCAGTTCGCGCCGTACGACTCCATCAGCTTCGCCTGCACGACGAGCTGTGCCGGCGACGACATGTGCGCCATCATCAGGAAGCCGACCGTGTCGAGCCCGAGCGTGCGTGCGAGGCCGATATGCTGCTCGGACACGTCGGCCTCGGTGCAGTGCGTCGCGACGCGGATCGTGCCGACGCCGAGTGCGTGCGCCATGCGCAGGTGCTCGACGGTGCCGATGCCGGGCAGCAGCAGCGCGGACACCCGGGCCTGTTTCAGCTCCGGAATCACGGCGCTCAGGTATGCCTCGTCGGTGTGCGCGGGAAACCCGTAGTTGACCGACGCGCCGCCGAGGCCGTCGCCGTGCGTGACCTCGATCAGCGGCACGCCGGCCGCGTCGAGCCCGCGCGCGATGTCGCGCATCTGGTCGAGCGTGATCTGGTGGCGCTTCGGGTGCATCCCGTCGCGCAGCGACATGTCGTGGACGGTGATCTTCTTGCCTGCAAGTGACATCGTGTGGCTCCTCGGCTCAAGCGGTGGCGGCCGTCGCGGCCAGCATCTGTTCGGCGAAACGCTCGGCCGTGGCGGCCGCGGCGGCGGTCATGATGTCGAGGTTGCCCGCGTACTTCGGCAGGTAGTCGCCGAGCCCCTCGACTTCCATGAACACCGACACGCGATTGCCGTCGAACACCGGGCCGTTCTTCAACGTGTAGCCGGGCACGTAGCGTTGCACTTCCTTGACCATCGCATGCACGGACGCGGTGATCGCGTCGACGTCGGGCGGCCCGTCGGTCAGGCAGTGGATCGTGTCGCGCATGATCAGCGGCGGCTCGGCCGGGTTGATGACGATGATCGCCTTGCCCTTGCGTGCGCCGCCGACCTGTTCGATCGCGCCGGACGTCGTGCGCGTGAACTCGTCGATGTTCTTGCGCGTGCCGGGGCCGACCGAGCGCGACGACACGGTCGCGACGATCTCGCCGTACGCGACCGGCTGTACGCGCGACACCGCATACACCATCGGAATCGTCGCCTGGCCGCCGCAGGTCACCATGTTCACGTTCGTCTGCGCGCTGTCGAGATGCGCATCGAGGTTCACCGGCGGCACGCAATACGGCCCGATCGCCGCGGGCGTCAGGTCGATCATCTTCACGCCGAGCGCGGTGAGCTTGTCGGAATTGTCGCGATGCACGTATGCCGACGTCGCGTCGAATGCGATGCGGATCTCGTCGCCGACGACGTGCGGCAGCAGCCCGTCGACCCCCTTGTCGGTGGTTTTCAGGCCGAACTCGCGTGCGCGTGCGAGGCCGTCGGATGCCGGGTCGACGCCGACCATCCACACGGGTTCGAGCACCGGCGAACGGCGCAGCTTGTACAACAGATCGGTGCCGATGTTGCCCGGCCCGATCAATGCGCATTTGATTTTCTTCATCGGGAGTGTTCCTTTAGATAAAGCGGACGTCGCAGCCGCCGATGCCGGCGATGTGCATCGACAGCGTGTCGCCGGCCGTGACCGGAATCAGTTTCGCGAGCGAGCCGGACAGCACGATCTCGCCGGCAAGCAGCGGCACGTCGTAGGCGGCGAGCGTGTTCGCGAGCCACGCGACCGCATCGGCGGGATGGCCGAGCGCCGCATCGCCGCGACCGCGCGCGACGGGCTCGCCGTTTTTCTCGATCGTCATCTCGCAGGCGGCGAGATCGAGCGTGCGCGGATCGACGCGCGCATCGCCGAGTACGTACACACCGCACGAAGCGTTGTCGGCGACGGTGTCCTCGATCCGGATCGCCCAGTCGCGGATGCGCGAATCGACGATCTCGAAGCAGGGCGCGACGGCGGCCGTCGCGGCGATCACGTCGGTGCGGTCGATGCCGGGGCCGCGCAGGTCGTGCGCGAGGATGAACGCGATCTCGCCCTCGGCGCGCGGCGCGATCAGCGAGTCGGTCGCGATCGCTTCGCCGGCCGCATGGTGCATGCCGGACAGCAGGATGCCGAAATCGGGCTGGCGCACGTTGAGCATGTCCTGCACGGCCTGGCTCGTCACGCCGATCTTCTTGCCGACGACCGCTTCGCCGTGTTCGACGCGGCGTTCGATGAAGCGCTGCTGGATGAGATAGGCATCGTCGAGCGACAGACGGCGCGGGCGACTCGACAGCGGCGCGACCGGCGCGCGCGCGTGCCACGCGGCGTACAGCTCGTCGCCGAGCGTCGTATGCAGGCGGGAAGACATGAAAGGGCCCTCGAATGGAAAAAGGCCGCCGTTGCGGGCGGCGTCGTGCGCCGGAGCGGGGACTCCGGCGCGTGGAGCGCGGGCAGGCCGCGTCGATCGATCAGTTGCCCGAACTACGGATCGCGTCCGGCGAGAAATACGCTTCGCTGAACTGCGGGCTGTTGTCGAGCTTCGGCATCGGTCCTTCGTTGGTGAGGCGGTCGGCCATGTACGCGCCGGAGATCAGGTCGTGGAAGAACACGACGCCCGGATAGAACGTCTTCGCGTCGTACGCATACAGCGTCGTCGCGACGTTGGTGCGCCACAGCTGGCCGCGCGCGTCGTAGTTGTCGGCGAGCAGCGTCATCCAGGAATCCTCGTCGATGTACAGCACGCGCTTCGCATACTGATGACGGTAGTTGCTCTTCAGCGTCGCCTGCAGCACCCACACGCGATGCAGCTCGTAGCGGATGTACGCCGGGTTTTCATGCCCCTTGGTCAGCAGGTCCGCATACTTGACCGAGCTGTCCATCGCCTTGTAGTTGTCGTACGGCACGTAGATTTCGCGCTTGCCGACGATCTTCCAGTCGTAGCGGTCGCCGGGGCCGTTGTACAGGCGATCGTCGTCGACGGTGCGAAAGCCGCCCGGGCCCTGCGGCTGGTCATAGCCGTATTCCGGCGCCTGGCGCACGCGCCGGGTGCCGGGGTTGTACATCCACGTGCGCGACGCGTTGTCCGCGCCGGCCTTGTCCCAGTTCTGGAAGCCGACGATCAGCGAGCCGCGGTCGGACAGCGGCAACTCCGTCGCGTTGCGGTAGAACGTGCGGTTGTTCAGGTCATTCTTCACGTCGTACTTGCCGACGTTGCGCGGCGAGTAGATGTCGTAGCGCACCTTGCCCCACGCGATGTTGCCGTCGGAATAGACGACCGCCTGGTCGTAGGTTGCCTGTTCTGCACCGATCGCCGACGACATGCGCTGATTCCACAGCAGCTCGGCGGCCGTCTTCGGGATCGGATAGGGCACCTGCGGCGGCGCGTTGGTCAGCCCGTTCGCGTCGGACGTCATCGTCGAATCGGGCGCGTACGTGCGGATGTCCTTGTAGACGGAATCGGTGTAGCGGAAATCGCGATGACTCGGGTAGACGTTGATCTTGAACGTGGCCGGATAGCGCTTGAACATCGCCTTCTGACCGTCGGTCAGATGCTCCGCATACTGCGCCATGTTGTCCGCGGTGATCGTCGCGATCGGCTTCTCGTTCGCGAACGGATCGGGGTAGCGGCCGCCGCGCTTGTACTGCACGTCGGGCGGCGTGCCGAGCCACTTGCCCGACCACTCCGGCACGCCGTTGTCCTTGCTCGCGGCGCGCAGCGCGCCCATCGGCGTCAGCGGGCCGTCGAGCGCCTTCAGGTCGTCCGGCGTGACCTTCGGGAACGACGCCGTCGCGACGACCGCGCACGCGGCCATCACCGAGGCGCGAAGGAGGGGGAGATGAATGCGTTTCATATCGATCCTCTTGTTGCTGAGTGACGAGCGGCCGGGCCGCTCAGAAGTGATAGGTCGCCGTGGCCAGTACGTAGTCGCGATCCGAGAGCGGACGCGTGACCGGGTTCGGCGAGCCGAGGAACTTGGCATAGACGAGCGACAGCTGCAGGTTGCTCAGGCGCGTGAAGGTCAGGCCGGCCGTCACGCGGTGATCGCCCTGGCCCGTCAGCGAGCCGAGCGCGCCGGCGAGCGGCGACGTGCCCGTCAGGTCGTGCGTGTAGGTCAGCGGCACGTCGAGATCCCAGCCGTTGAACACGTTCTTGTAGCTGAGCGTCCACGCGATCTCCATCGCGAGCGCGTTGCGCGAATTCGACAGCGTGGTCGAGCCGTCGAGCGCCGAGATGCTGCCTGCGTGCACGTACGTGAGTTCGCCGATCAGCGATTGCGAGTTCGCGAGGAAGCTCGGCCCGATCGAGTAGATGCCGGACAGGTTGGTCTGCAGCACGTTCGCGCGGGTCGACTGCGGGCCGGTCGCCGTATTGACCAGCACGGCCGCGCCCTGGCGGTACGACACTTCGCCCGCGACGTTCACCGGGCCGACCTGCGTCGAGAAGCTCGCGCCGGTCAGCTTGATGTTGCTGAAATACTTCTGCTGGTACTGCAGCGTCGGGAAGTACGTCGTGACGACGCTCGGGTTCATGTCGTTGTAGTGCAGGTGGTACACGCCGAGCTCGGTGTCGCCGAGTATGCGAAAGCGCGCGCCGATCCCCCACTGGTTGCGTGCGCTCGGCTTGTCGTCCGGGCCGCGCGGAATGATCATCCCGCCCGGGCCGATGATGTATTGCGCGCCGGGGCCCGTGACGTCGGAGTAGCTCCAGTACGTGCCGGGCGCGGTCAGCCGGTTCTGCTGGTACGAGAACTGGTAGTAGCCGAGCAGGCTGAAGTTCGGCGTGATCTGCCACTGCGTCGAGATCTGCGGCACCGGCAGCAGGATGTCCTTGACCTCGGCGCCGGCCATGTACGACTTGGTCGCGTCGGACGGCCCCTGTGCGCCCGCGATGTTCGGGAAGAACAGGCTTTCGCCCCAGGCGACCACCTGATCGCCGACCTTCACGTTCAGGCTCGTCGAACCGAGATGGAACGTGTTGTACGCATACGCGGCGAGCAGCGTCGTGTGGCCGCCCGACCAGTAGCGCGCGTCGCTCGTGAAGTCGTTGTACTGGCCGGAGTGGTTCACGGTGCCCGGCGCGTCGTTGTAGTTCGGGCGCCGATACGCCTGGTCGTAGAACGTGTCCGCGCGAACGA
This sequence comes from Burkholderia sp. 9779_493, assembly GCF_015712215.1. Taxonomy (NCBI): domain Bacteria; kingdom Pseudomonadati; phylum Pseudomonadota; class Betaproteobacteria; order Burkholderiales; family Burkholderiaceae; genus Burkholderia; species Burkholderia sp. 9779_493. The sequence continues at coordinate 26,263 of NZ_JACCQA010000003.1, read as the reverse complement.
ATATCCCCCAGTCGTCATGCTTCAGGTTCACTTCGCCGAGCAGGCTGACCTGGTTCTCGATCAGCTTGTTCTTCGCGAAGTTGCGATCGCCGTCGTCGCCGTTGATGTTCGCCGGCGTCAGCAGATTGCCGCTCGGCGCACGGGTGCGCATGCCGAGGCCGTAACTGAGCGTGAACGTATAGTCCAGCGTCGTGTCGGCGCCGAGCGCGATCGTGCTGCCGGCGTGTGCGTCCGGAACGGCGCACGTCAGCAGCGCGGCGGCCAGCGTCGACAGCGTGGCGGCGGCCCGCTTGTCGGTACGGCGCGAAATCCGTTGATGCATGGTGTCTCCTCTTGGGGTATCGACGACGGTCGACTCTGTGTGTTGTCGTGAGAGGCAGAGTAGGGAGATCGCGGTAGCAGGGAATCGTCAAAATGAACTAGAGGACTTCCCTAGCATCGGCAACGACCGGCTGCGCACCGTGTGCGTCGCATGGTTCAGCGCGCGTCCGTCCGTGCGGCCGACAGGAACGCGGGCCGTTCGCCGCCGCCGTCGAGTCGCAGGTTCGCGCCCGACGTGTACGACGCGTCGGGCGATGCGAGGAACAGGCAGGCGGCGGCGACGTCGTCGGGTGTCGCGAGCCGGCCGGCGGGAATCGTCGCGCGAATCGCGTCGAGCGCGGCATCGTCGCCGTAGTGGCCTTCGGTCGCCGCGTCGGTCTGCACGAGGCTCGGGCTGATCGCGCACACGCGCACGCGCGGCGCCCACTCGACCGCGAGCGACGTGACCGCGTTGACGAGGCCGGCTTTCGCGGCGCCGTACGCGGCCGTGCCGGGCGACGGTCGCGATGCGCTGACGCTCGCGATGAACAGCATCACGCCGCCCGTGGACTGCGGCTGCATGATCGCGTTCACGCGTTGCGCGAGTTGCAGCGGCGCGATCAGGTTCAGCCGCACGATCGATTCGGTGAAGCGCGGCGACGCATCGGCCGCGAGCGCGAACGGCGAGCCGCCCGCGTTGTTGACGAGCACGTCGAGGCCGCCGGCCATGTCGCGAATCGTCGCGAGCATCGCGTCGACCTGCTCGATGTCGCGCAGGTCGGCCGCGACGAAGGCAGCCGTGCGGCCATTCGCCGACGGCGGCGTATCGGGCGCGCTGCGTCCGCAGACGAACACGCGCGCCCCGGCCGCGAGGAACCGTTCGGCGATGCGCCGCCCGATGCCCTTGGTGCCGCCCGTCACGAGCACCGTCTTGCCGCTGTAGTCGAATCCGTTCATCGTCGCCTCCGTTTCGGTGGACCGATGATAGGAACAAGTGCGCGCGGCTTCGTAGTCTGAAAGGATGATGCCGGCCTGCGCCGGCGGCGCAATCATCGTGGCAGGCATCCATCGAACGACGAAGGAGACAACCCGCGATGACGACCCCCACGACGCCGCCGGCCGGCATCTTCACCGACGTACCGGGCGGCATGCGCCTGCATCATTTCGAGGCGGGCGAGGGCCGGCCGGTGGTGTTCATTCACGGCAGCGGGCCGGGCGCCAGCGGCTTCAGCAACTTCAAGCACAACTATCCGGCGTTCGCGGCGGCCGGCCATCGCGCGATCGTCGTCGACCTGCCCGGCTACGGGCAGTCGTCGAAGCCGTCCGACGTCGCCTATACGCTCGATTTCTTCGTCGGTGCGCTGCATGCGCAACTCGCCGCGCTCGGGATCGGGCCGGCCGTCCTGCTCGGCAATTCGCTCGGCGGCGCGATCGCGCTGAAATACGCACTCGACTACCCGGACGAAGTGGACGGGCTGATCATGATGGCGCCCGGCGGCGTCGAGGATCGCGACACCTATTTCCGGATGGAAGGGATTCAGCGGATGGTGAAGCTGTTCACCCATCGCCAGATGAATGACGACACGATGCGCGAACTGCTGACGCTGCTCGTGCACGATCCGGCGATCGTCACCGACGCGCTCGTCGCCGAGCGGATGAAGGTATGCGTCGAGCAGCCGACCGAAGTGCTGTCGACGATGAGCGTGCCGAACCTGACCGCGGCGCTCGGCGATCTGCGCAGCCCGGTGCTCGGTTTCTGGGGTACGGACGATCGCTTCAATCCGGTCGGCGGCGCGCTGACCTTCCTCGAACGCTGCCGCGATGCGCGCTTCGTGCTGATGAACCGCTGCGGCCATTGGGTGATGGTGGAGCACGCCGATTATTTCAATCGGGAATGCCTCGATTTTCTTGCGGCGCGGAATACGCGATAACGCCGGATGCGCTCGAAGGCGCCCATCCGAATACAAGGAGACGACATGAAACTCATCGAAGAACTGTTCGACCTGCGCGGCAAGGTGGCCGCGATCACCGGCGGCGCGCGCGGTATCGGCGCCGAGACGGCGCGTACGCTGGCCGCGGCCGGCGCGAGCGTCGCGATTCTCGACGTGCTGTCGCAGCCGGCGCAAGCGCTGGTCGAGGACATCCGCGCACAGGGCGGCCAGGCCGCATTCTGGTCGCTCGACGTCACGCACGAGGCGGATGTGGCGCGCGTGTTCGACGAGATCGTCGCGCGCTTCGGGCGCCTCGACGTGCTCGTGAACAACGCGGGCATCGAAGGGCACAACGTGCCGACGCACGAGCTCACGCTCGCGCAATGGCAGCGCGTGCAGGACGTGAACGTCAACGGCGTGTTCCTGTGCACGCGCGCGGCGATTCCGCATATCGACGCAGCCGGCGGCGGATCGATCGTGAACCTGTCGTCGATGTACGGGATCGTCGGCGGCCCCGACGTGCCCGCGTATCACGCGTCGAAGGCCGCGGTGCGGATGATGGCAAAGGTCGACGCGATGCTGTACGCGGCGAAGAACATCCGCGCGAACTCGGTGCATCCCGGCTATATCCGCACGCCGATGCTCGAGGACGCGTTTCGCCAGATGGGCCAGGACCCCGATCGCGCGTTCGAGTACATGCAGACGCACGTGCCGATGGCGAAGATCGGCAATCCGCGCGATATCGCGGCCGGCATCCTGTATCTCGTGTCGCCGGCAGGCCGCTACGTGACGGGCGCGGAGCTCGTGATCGACGGCGGGTTTACCGCGCGCTGATACGGCGCGCTTGCGCAACGGAACAGGAGACAGGCAGTTGAAAGTGCTCGTGGCAGTGAAACGCGTGGTCGACGCGAACGTGAAGGTCGGCGTGAAATCCGACCGGACGGGCGTCGATATCGCGAACGCGAAGATGTCGATGAACCCGTTCGACGAAATCGCGGTGGAAGAAGCGGTGCGGTTGAAGGAGGCTGGAGTCGCGACCGAAGTGGTCGCGGTATCGGTGGGTGTCGCGCAGGCGCAGGAAACGCTGCGCACGGCGCTGGCGATCGGCGCGGATCGCGCGATTCTCGTCGAGTCGAATGAAGGCGTCGAACCGCTGGGCGTCGCGAAGGTGTTGAAGGCGCTGGTCGACCGGGAGCAGCCGCAATTGGTGATACTCGGCAAGCAGGCGATCGACGACGATGCGAACCAGACGGGCCAGATGCTCGCCGCGCTGGCCGGTCTGCCGCAGGCGACGTTCGCGTCGAAAGTCGTGATCGCCGACGGCCATGCGACGGTGGCGCGCGAAGTCGACGGCGGCGCGCAGACGCTGTCGCTTCGACTGCCCGCGGTCGTGACGACCGACCTGCGCCTGAACGAGCCGCGCTACGTGACGCTGCCGAACATCATGAAGGCGAAGAAGAAGCCGCTGGAAACGGTGAAGCCCGACGATCTCGGCGTCGACGTATTACCGCGCGTGAAAGTGCTCAAGGTGAGCGAGCCGCCGAAGCGCGCGGCCGGCGTGAAGGTGCCGGACGTGCAGACGCTGGTCGGCAAGCTGAAGACCGAAGCCAAGGTGCTGTAACAGGGAACGCAACGACATGACGATTCTGGTAATGGCCGAGCACGACAACGTGTCGATCAAGGCCGCGACGTTGAATGCGGTGGCCGCGGCACGGGCGCTCGATGCCGCGGGCGTCGGCGATGTTCACGTGCTGGTCGCGGGCCACCACGCGCAAGCGGCGGCCGATGCAGCGGCAAAGATCGCGGGCGTTTCGAAGGTGCTGCTGGCCGATGCGCCGCATCTGGCGGAGGGCCTGGCGGAAAACGTCGAAGCGACCGCGCTGAACATCGCGAAGGACTACTCGCACATCCTCGCGCCGGCCACCGCGTACGGCAAGAACGTCGCGCCGCGTATCGCCGCGAAACTGGATGTCGCACAGATTTCCGAGATCACGGCCGTTGTATCGGCCGACACGTTCGAGCGCCCGATCTACGCGGGCAACGCGATCGCGACCGTGCAGTCGGGCGATCCGGTCAAGGTCGTCACGGTGCGGGCGACCGGCTTCGATCCGGTTTCGGCGGAAGGCGGCGATGCGACGGTCGAGAGGATCGACGCAGCGGCAGACGTCGGCACGTCGCGCTTCGTGAGCCGTGAAGTGACGAAACTGGATCGGCCGGAACTCACCAGCGCGAACATCGTCGTGTCGGGCGGCCGCGGATTGGGCAGCGGCGAGAACTACACGAAGGTGCTCGAGCCGCTGGCCGACAAGCTGCAGGCCGCGCTCGGCGCATCGCGCGCGGCAGTCGACGCCGGCTACGTGCCGAACGACTACCAGGTCGGCCAGACCGGCAAGATCGTCGCGCCGAAGCTGTACGTCGCGGTCGGCATTTCGGGGGCGATCCAGCACCTGGCCGGCATGAAGGATTCGAAGGTGATCGTCGCGATCAACAAGGATCCCGAAGCGCCGATCTTCAGCGTGGCCGATTACGGTGTCGTCGGCGACCTGTTCACGCTCGTGCCGGAAGCGGTCGCGGCGCTCTGACGATGCCGCTGTTCGAATTCAACGGGATGCGGCCGCGCGTCGATCCGTCCGCGTACCTCGACCCGAGCGCGGTCGTGATCGGCGACGTGACGATCGGCGCGCGCTGCTACATCGGCCCGCATGCGAGCCTGCGCGGCGACTTCGGCGCGATCGTCGTCGAAGACGGCAGCAACGTGCAGGACGGCTGCGTGCTGCACGTCGGGATCGGCGAGACCTGCCGGCTGGGCGTGAACAGCCACATCGGCCACGGCGCGATCGTGCATGGCGCGACGCTGGAGCCGGACACGATGATCGGCATGAATGCGGTCGTGATGGACGGTGCGACGATCGGCGCAACGACGATCGTCGCGGCCTGTGCGTTCGTGAAGGCCGGCTACGACGTGCCGCGCGGCGTGCTGCTGGCGGGCATGCCGGCGCGTGTCGTGCGCCGGCTGAGCGGCGCGGAGATCGACGCGAAGGCGAATGGCACGCGGATTTATCAGCAACTGGCGGCGGATTGCCTGAAGACGATCAGGCCGATCGTCGATTGAGTAGGGTGGCGCCGGGAGCCGCCCCGGGATCCATGCGGCGTCGCGCCTGAACGCGCGAAATCCTTCCGCCGTCGCGACGCATGCCGGCTTCCGTCGAGGTTGCGACAATCGATGCGCTTTTACGCATGCGGGTCAATCGGGACGATACCGGATCGATTGCGTCATGCATCGCCATTGGCTTAAGATCGTCGGGAAATCATCCCACGCCTTCAGCGTCAATGAAAAAGAGCATAAGCCTGCGGGTCGCCATCATCGCTTCGGCCGTTGCCGTGTACAGCATCTACATGCATGTCCAGCAGTTGATCAGCGGCTGCATGTGGGTCAGGGGCCATCAGCGCTGCAGTTTCGAAAACAGTACGAATTTCGAGGGCTGGATGGATCTGGACCTGATGATCACCTGCTGCTGGGTCGCCGCGGCGGTGGTCGGGTGGATTTCCGTTGCGCAGGGCACGAAAAAAACGGGTTAGCAGCGCCACGCACGTCCTCGTTAAACGGGTACGACATGGCCATTCGATCGGGTCGAGCCTGTCAATCCGTGACAACGCGCATTCGCGGCCTGGTCGCGACGGCGCACGCGATGCGTTCGAGCCGGACATGAACGCGTGAGTCTGCGCCGGCAGACGCCGTCATCGCGGTCCCCGGCGAGATGGGCGTCAGCGCGCGGGTCGCGCGAGGGGAGGTTCCCGTGCAATTTCCGACAGGATCGGTGGTCGCGCTCAGTTCGGCCGCCGCGACGATGTTCTCGATGGGCATGCTGTTTCTCGGCTACTGGGGGTTGCACGAAGCGCTGCCCTGGCGGTTCGGCGACTACGTCGTGATCGTGCCCGCGCTGGCGGGTTTCGCGTGCCTCGCCAGCGTGCCGTTTCTCGCCACGTCGCCGATGAAAACCCCCGACGACGAGTCGCGAATGTTCGTCGCGCGGCGCGTGTTTCTGTGCGGCGCCGGCGCCGTGTGGTGCGCGATCGTTGCTTCGCTGATCGTGTAGAGAACAGGGTGACGAGACGGTTTCCGGCGCAACCCGGCGAACGCATCCTGAAACGTCTTACGTGAGGCCGGAACCCTCGGTTTTCACGCCGCCACGACCGCTTTGCTTTCCCCGATCGCGTGCACTAGATTCGAAGCGTTCGTCTGTTTCAGAGCGCGAGGTGGAGCCATGACGCCGTGGGAAATTCAGGGAACCGAAATGATCAGTTGCAATTGCTCATACGGTTGCCCTTGCCAGTTCAATGCGCTGCCGACCAACGGCAACTGCGAAGCGATGGGGGCGATTTCGATCGACAGCGGCCACTACGGCGACGTGGTGCTCGACGGCGTCAGGATCGCGGTGGTGTTCCAGTGGCCGGGCGCCGTTCACGAAGGCAAGGGCAAGTGCCAACCGATCGTCGACGAGCGTGCCAGTCCGGCACAGCGCGAGGCCGTGCTGAAGATCATGACCGGTCAGGATACCGATCCGTTCGCGACGATGTTTTCGGTGTATGCGTCGACGCTCGAGCACGCGTTCGAGCCGATCTTCACGAAGATCGATTTCGACGTTGACGTCGATGCGCGGCGCGGCCGGATTCACGTGGACGGTGTGTTCGACGCAGCCGGCGAACCCATCCACAATCCGGTGACGGGTGCCGAGCACCGTGTGCGGATCGACCTGCCGCACGGTTTCGAATACGAGCTGGCCGAGATCGGTTCGGGCACCGGGCGCTCGCAGGGCAACATCGCGCTGAATCTCGACGGAACCTATGCGCAATTCGCGCGGCTGCATCTGAACAACCACGGGCTGATCCGGCATCGCGCCGCGGCATGACGCCGTTCGACACCTGGCTCGCCCGCGAGCGCGCCGTCACGCTGATCGGCATGGCCGCGCTCGTCGGTCTGTGCTGGTTCTATCTGTGGACGGGCGCGGGAACCGGCATGTCGGCGCGGGAGATGACGACCGTCGCGCTGTTTCCGCATCGGCTGGCGGACGGCATGGGCAGCATGGATCCGCCTCTGCCGACCGTGATCGCGATGTGGTGGGTGATGATGATCGCGATGATGACGCCCGGCGCGGCGCCGCTCGTGATGCTGTACCGGCGCGTGCTACGGCAGCACGGCGACGGGGCGACGGGATCGGCGTTCACGTCGGTGGCGCTGCTGGCAGGCTATCTGACGACGTGGCTCGCGTTCTCGATCGGCGCGGCGCTGCTTCAGGCGCTGCTGCAACCGGCCGGGCTGATCTCCGCGATGATGCTGTGGTCGAAGAGTGCGCGCCTTTCCGCGATCGTGCTGGCGCTGGCCGGGCTTTATCAATTCTCGCCGCTGAAACGCGCGTGCCTGCGGCAATGCCGGGCGCCGGCTGCATTCCTGGTCGCGCACTGGCGCCCGGGCGTCGCCGGCAGTTTCCTGCTGGGCGTGCGGCACGGCATCGTTTGCGTGGGCTGCTGCTGGTTACTGATGGCGCTGCTGTTCGTCGGCGGCGTGATGAACGTGGTGTGGATCGTCGCGTTGTCGCTGTTCGTGTTCGTGGAGAAGGTGCTGCCCGGTGGCGAGCGTATCGGCCGCGTGCTGGGTGTCGTGCTGATCGCGTGGGCCGGTGCGACGTTGATCGTATGATGCGTGGCGCTGGCTGGCGACGGAAACGCGCTGGCTCGACGGGAGATGCTCGATGAAGACCTGTTTTCGCGCTGTCGTCGTGTCGTGCGCGATGGCGACCATTGCCATGCCGGCGCTCGCCGGCGGCGACATGCCGGGCATGAACGCAGGCGGCGCGACCATGTCGGCGTCGAATGCGACGCTGACCGATGCCGAAGTCAAGGCAATCGATGCCGGCCGCAGGCTCGTGACGCTGAAGCACGGCGCGCTCGACAACATCGGCATGCCGCCGATGACGATGGCATTCAAGGCCGGCGACGCGGCGATGATCCCGCCGCTGCATGTGGGCGACAAGGTTCGGGTTCGGGTGGAAAACGTCAACGGCACGCTGACGATCGTGAAGCTGGTGAAGCGGCCGTGACGAGGATGCTGCCGGTTTTTCCCGGTCGGTGCTACGTAACGCGGGGCCGGTGTTACGTCAGCGCGATCGGAATGCCAGGACGGGACGCGCCGCGACGCACGATCCGCACGCGATGTGCCGTGACGCGCAGTGCGGCCCGGACCGCGATCGAAAGGCGATCGTGACAATGTGAAGGAGGCCCACGGAGATGGCACGCTAGATGCTTGTTGACGTGATCGAGCTGAATAGCGAACGGGGGCTTCCATGCACAATCACTTCACCAAGGCGAACGTTTCACTCGCCGCCATTGCCACTGCGTGTGCGCTCGCGGCGTGCGGCGGCGGTGACATTACGGCGCCGACGCTGGCCGGCAACACCATCGGGACGAGTACGAGCGGGACGAACGGAACCGGTGGTACGAGCGGGACCAGCGGCACGAGCGGGACGAGCGGCACCAGTGGCACCAGTGGCACCAGTGGCACCAGTGGCACCAGTGGCACCAGTGGCACCAGTGGCACCAGTGGCACCAGTGGCACGAGCGGGACCAGCGGCACAAGCGGGACCAGCGGCACAAGCGGCACAAGCGGCACAAGCGGCACAAGCGGCACGAGCGGGACCAGCGGCACGAGCGGGACCAGTGGCACCAGCGGGACCAGTGGCACGAGCGGAACCAGCGGCACGAGCGGAACCAGCGGCACGAGCGGAACCAGCGGCACGAGCGGAACCAGCGGCACGAGTGGAACCAGCGGTACACCCGGCACCAACGGCATCATCAGTTCCGTCGGCGCAGTCGTGCTGGCCGCGGGCTCGACGCTCGGCGACGTGACACTGCCCGGCGTCGGCAAGACCATGACGGCCGGGCCGGCCGACACGGTCACCGGCGTCGGCACGCTCATCCGCGACACGACGAATGCCGTGAGCAACGGTATCGGCCAGATCGGCTTCACGCCGAACCCGGTCGGCACGACGGTGACGGGCCTCGGCACCCTCGTCGGCTCGACCAGCAACCCGGTCAACGGTCTCAGCGAAACGGTGAAGGCGCTCGGCTCCGGCCCGCTGTCGCCGCTCGCGCCGATTACGACGCCCGTCGGCGGTCTACTCGACACGGTGGCCGGCGGCCTGAAGTCGGGCGGCACCATGCTCGGCTCGGCCCTGTCGTCGGGCCCGGTCCAGCAGGCGACGCAGGCGCTCAGCACGGCGATCACGCCGCTCGTGACGACGGCCGGTCAGCTCACGCAGCAGGCCGGCACCGCAACGGGCCTCGGGCAGCCGGTCGCGGGCCTGCTCGGGCAGGTCGGCGGAGCGATCACGTCGGCCGGATGGAAGGTGACGTCCACGTCGCCGCAGCCGATCGTCGGCGCGGTCGGCGGTCTCGTCCGGGCGGTCGGCAACACGGTGACCAATGCGGGCGGCCTCGTGAACCCGAGCGGCCCGAACGGCGCGGTGCCGGTCGCCGGTCTGGTGACGAGCGTGGTCGGCGGCATACCGGCGACCGTGCACGGTGGCGCCGAGACCGGTGCGAGCGGCGGCGGCTCGCCGCTGGGCGCGCTCGCCAACCCGCTCGCGCCGGTGACGTCGCTGGTGGGTGGCCTGCTCGGCGGCGCGGTCGGCAAATAGCCGGCTCGTGCCGATCGCCATGCGGGAACCCGGCCGCATGACCGGAGACGACGGCCATCGGTCGTCTTCGGTCCCGGCCGGGACCGGCGATGGAGCCTGAAACCGCGGCCCGCTACCTGCGCGTGTCGCCGGGCTTCGACGGCGGCCGTGCGAGCCCGCGCGCCGGCAGCGGCGTCGACATTACGATCGACGTGCGCGTTTCGCCGTACAGATTGATGCGTTCGATCAGTTGTTCGAGATGAGCCATGCTGACGGCGACCAACCGCATCACGTACGAATCCGCCCCCGTCACGTGATGGCATTCGACGACTTCGGGAATCGTCTCCAGCAGCTTCAGGAACTTCGCTTTCGCCGGTTGCTGCACCGTGATGCCGATCAGCGCGCTCACCGGATAGCCTGCCGCGGACGGGTTGATCCGCGCGATGTAGCCCTCGACCACGCCGGCGGCTTCAAGGCGCTTCACGCGTTCCGTCACCGCCGGCACCGACAGGTGGACCTGGCGCGCGAGCTCCGTATAGCTGATGCGTCCGTTGTCCTGCAACAGCGCCAGTATCTTCCAGTCCAGATCGTCCATCGCGGCGGGCGTTTTTAAGGTGGAGTGCCTATTTTTCCTTAAAAACCGTATTCAGCGGGGGCCGGACTTTCCCTACGATGCCTGTTCGATCCACTGGATGCTGCAAGGGGCAGGCGATGCTGTTCATCAAATCCGTCGTGATGGGGTGGTCGATCGCGGCGCCGGTCGGCCCGATCGGCATGCTGTGCATTCAGCGCAGCCTGAGCCGCGGCTTCCAGGCGGGATTCGCGACGGGCATCGGCGCCGCATGCGCCGACGCGATTTACGGCCTGCTCGGCGCGTTGGGCGTTGCGGGCCTCGTCACCGCGTTCCCGATGCTGACCGTCGCCCTGAAAATCGGCGGCGGCGCGTTTCTCGTCTGGCTCGCGTGGACCATCGCGCGCCAGGCGCCGGCCGCGCCGGCGGGGCAACGCGAGCTGCCGCGTACGACGGTCCTGCGCGATTTCCTGACGACGTTCGGCCTCACGCTGTCCAACCCGATGACGATCGTGTCGTTCGTCGGGATCTTCGCGGCGCTCGGCCCGTTGCCGGGCACGCAGGAAGGCGCGATGGGGGCCACCGTCGGGTCGATGGTCGCCGGCGTGTTCATCGGTTCGGCCATGTGGTGGCTGTGCCTGAGCACTACGAGCGCCGCGCTGCGCACGAAGCTGTCGTTCGGGTTCATGCACGGGCTGTCGCGCGTGTCGGCGGCGATCGTCGCGGGATTCGGCGCGATCCAGCTGGTCGCGGGCGTGCGCGGACTGATCTAGACGCGCGGGGCAGCGCAGCGATCCCGGCCGATGCCGATGTCGTTCCCGGGTGCGTTTCTATTCATCGCCGGCTCCATTCGATGCGTGCAGGTGCGCGTGCACGAAGCGCGCGATTTCCTGGCTCAGCTCGATATCCTCCGGCGCGCCCATGAATCCGCCGTGCGGCATCCCCTCGAACACGTGCAGCTCCGTCGGCACCTGCGCGCGTCGCAACGCGCGATGCAGGCGCACGGCGTTCGACAGGAACAGGTCGCGCGTGCCGCTCTGGATGAAGGTCGGCGGGAAGCCGGCGGCGAAATCGCCGAACAGCGGCGACAGGTACGGATGCGCGAGATCGGCGCCGTTCGCGTAGAGCAGATTGTTCGCCATCAGCGGCCCCGGCAACACGACGTCGACCAGGCGGTTGGTCTCGAAGCTGTCGCCGGATTCGGTCAGGTCGGCTTCCGGCGACAGCAGCACGAGCGCGGCCGGCAGCGGCAGGCCCTCGTCGCGGGCGCGCAGCACCATCGCGGCGGCGAGATTGCCGCCGGCCGAACGGCCGCCGATGACGACGTGTTCCGGTGCGTAGCGCTCCAGCACGTAGGCATAGGTCGCGATGCAGTCGTCGAGCGCGGCCGGATACGGATGCTCGGGCGGCATCCGGTAGTCGACGCCGTAGCAGCGCACGCCGAGCCGGTCGGCCTGCATCTGCGCGCCGGCACGGCACGCGGCGCCACCGCCGACGACCAGCGCGCCGCCGTGCAGGTCGATGGTCGCATAGGCGCTGGAAGCCCCAGCTTCCGGTGTCGCGACATGCACGTCCGCGGCGCCGACGCGGATCGTCTCGACGCTCGAACGCAGATAGCCGGCGAGCTGCTCGACCGCGGCCGCGTAATGTGCGTCGGCGCTGGCCTTCACGCGCATCCATGCGTCGATATCGTCCGGGGCCGGCATCACGTGCAACGCGTTCAGCGGCACGCCGTCGTCGCCGGTCAGGCGTTGCAGCGCGGCGCGCGCTTCGTCGCTGATCGAGGTCGGGAAGGGAACGACACGGCTCGGCAGTACGACGCCGTCGGGTTTGTCTTTCATCGCTCGGGTTCCGTTCGGTGCGTCAGGCGGCCGACGGCCAGTGACGCAGCATCACGTCGAGCGCATCGAGGCTGCGCGACCACGACGCGTCGGAATCCGGCGCGCTGTGCGAGAAGCCGCCGGCGCTTTCGAGCGTCACGTAGCCCATGAAGAAGCCGCCGAGCAGACGGATCGCGTGCGCCTGTTCGGTTTCCGGCAGGTCGTAGCCGCGCAGCACCGCCGCCGTCATCCTGACGAGCTGCCCGCCCGCGCTTTCGGCGGCCCGTTCGGCGCTCACCGGATGGCGCGCGGCCGCAAAGCGGCCCGGATGCGCCCGCGCGTAGTCGCGATAGACGTTCGCGAGCGCGGCCAGCGCGTCCTTGCCGGTGCGGCCGGCCAGCGCGTCGGTGGCGCGATCGGCCAGCTCCTGCAGCGCGAACAGCGCGATCCGGCTCTTCAGATCGTCGAAGCTCGGGATATGGGAATACAGGCTCGCCAGCTTGACGTCGAAATGTCGCGCGAGCGCCGCGCCGGTGAGCAGCTCGAAGCCGGTTTCATCGGCGAGCCGCGCGCCGGCTTCGACGAGCTTGTCCACGGTAATGCCGGCACGCGCCATGACGAATGCTATGCGGATTAGTCAAAAAACTAATTCTATTAGGTTTGGCCGCGATGTCAATTTTCCGCGCGTGCCGGCGTGGCGCTTCATGCGGATGCGTGAGCTCGTCAGAACGTATAGCTGACCTTGCCGAACGCGGTGCGCCCGAGCGTGTTGTAGCCGTACGCGGTCATGTACTGCCGGTCGAACAGGTTCGACAGCGACGCCGACACGGTCAGGTGCGAATTGATCCGGTACGACGCGCGCAGGCTCACCGTCAGGTACGACGCCAGATACTGCCGGTTGGCCGGATCGTCGAACGTCGAACCGCCGTACAGCAGCGACGCGCCCGTGCTCAGCGCATGCAGCTTCAATTCGTCCCACGTGTGGTCGACGTTCAGGCTGACCGTCTGGCGCGGCCGGCGGCTGAGCCAGGTCTGGTTGGTCTCGTCCTGCGGATTCAGGATGCCGACCGCGATGCTCACCGGCGTCGAACGGCCGATCGTCCCCTTGTACGACAGGTCGATGCCGCGAATGTGCGAACGGCCGATGTTCATCGGCGAGAACGTCGCCGGGTTGTAGGCGATCAGGTTGTTGACGCGCGTATCGTAGATCGCCGCGGTGAAGGTGCCGTACGCCGTGTTCGCGTCGAGCGCGGCCTCGACCGACGTGCTGCGTTCCGGGCTGAGGCTCGGATTGCCGTAGCCGGGATAGTACAGGTCGTTGAACGTCGGCAGGCGGAATGCATTGCCGTACGACACGCGCGCCGTGTAGACCGGCGTGATCGCCCACGACAGCGCGGCGTTGCCGGTGTTCACCGCTTGCCCGGCGACGATCTCGTGGCGACCCGCGACGAACATCGTCACGCTGCCGAGCGTCGCCGACTGGTGCAGCGAGAACGCGGAATCGTTGCGCGTCGGTACGCCACCGGGAATGTCGACCGGTAGGAATGCCTGTTCGCGCGTGAAATCGTAGGCGAGCTTCGATTCGCCCGACAGCGGCAGGCCGAACAGATGAAATCCGTGCGCCTGATGGGTCAGCGACGTCGACGTGCTGATGCGTTGCGAATTGATCTGGTCCGTCGCGAGGGCCGGGTTGTCCGCGTAGATGAACTGGCGGTCGTTCGCATAACCGAACGACTGGTCGAATTGCGTATCGGGCGTGATGTCGAGATGGAACGCGACGCCGGTCGTCAGCTGGTGATCGAGCTCGCGATTCGCGTAGCCGCTGTTGTCGTAGGACAGGTCGGAGCGGTGGTACAGCGCGAACGTCGAGATCGACCAGTTGTCGCGCGCATAGCCGAGCCGCGCGTCGAGATCCTGCGCGTGATACGGATTGCGGCCGTCTTCGTGACCGTAGAAGAACGGCCGCGTCGCGTCGATGCCGGCCGTGTTGTAGTCGTGCAGCCCGAGCGAATAGGTGAGCCCGCCGAGCGCGGCCAGCGGCCCCGTCGACGGCACCGTGCCCGACGTGCGGAACTGCGTGTCGAACGTCTTGTTCGTGCCGCCGCCGAACGACACGGTGGTCTGGTTCGGCTGTTGGGCGGCGCGGCGCGTGAAGAGTTGCACGACGCCGCCCATCGCGTTGTTGCCGAACGACGCGGCGGCCGGCCCGGAGATCACCTCGACGCGCTCGAACGCGTCGGTCGGCAGGTCGGCCCACGGCGCGATGCCGGTGGTCGGCGAGCCGATCCGGATGCCGTCGATGAACACGGCGACCTGGCTCGCCGACGAACCGCGGATGCTGACCGACGCGGACGAGCCGGGCCCGCCGTTCTGCGTGACGGTCACGCCCGGCAGCGTCGCGAGCGCCTGCGTGATGCTCGGGTCGGCCGGCGACAGCCGGTCGAGATCGTCGCGCGTGAGCACCTGGGTCGACGCGTAGCGCCGGTCGAACGATTCGGGCAGGTGCCGCGTGTCGGTCACGCTGATCGTCGGCAGGTCCGCCCCTTCCGCGGGCCCGGCGGGCTGCGCAGGCGCCGTGTCGCCGGCCGCATGGGCGAGCGGGGAAAGCAGCGCGGTGGCGGCGGACGTGGCGAGCAGGTGACGAAGGTTCATGAGACGGCGGGACAAAGCGAGTAGCGGGTACGGCGATCGTGAGCGGAGGGCGGACAAGCAACGGATGCCGACGGCGTGTCGGTGCGACGCTTCCGGCCGGGAAGCGGATTCGGGAACGATGGACATCTGGTGGATCCTGAGGTCGGGTCGTCCATGCAACGGGCGACCACCCGGGGGCGGTGCCTGGCGCATCGGGACACCCCGCCCGGTGCGGCTGCCTGGACCTCGGGTCGATGGCAGGTCTCCTGGCTCGCGGGTCGTCATCCGTGCGGGCCTTCCCGGTTTCCCAGTGGCATGCGGTGGCACGGATTCGCCGCTCACAGTTGCGGGGGCAGCCGCAGATTCGAGGCGTTGCCTCGCCTGCGTTCCCTTTTGATCCCGTCTCCGGGAACCATCAGCGCGCAAGGGTAATGGCGTGCGCTCGCGCACGTCAATCGTCCGGCTGCCTGCGGATGCGAAAAAACGTCATTGTCCCGCGTCAGCTTTCCGGATCCTTTCGTTTCATGCGCGCGGGCCGTGCGTCTGGTCTGACGAAACGGGGCGAGCGCGTGCCCTCGAGCCGGAACCGGCTCGGCGCGTTGCGCGGGCCGCGCTTTCCTCGACAGTTTCCCGTTCGAACCTGCCGCTCGCGTGCGCGATCTCGTTCAAACGGGCGAGGCGGAACCCGGGCGCGTATTGCACCGTGTGGATATCGCGGGTTCGAGCTGAACGGCCCGCACTCGATGACAGGAGACATCATGACCGACACCCGAAGCCGGTTCCTCGCCGGCCAGTGCACGCTCGCGCAGCGCCGCGCATCCGACCCGACAGGACGTTGACCGACATGACCGATTCGATTCGCTTCGACGGCGGCACCGCCGTGATTACCGGCGCGGCCAGCGGCATCGGCAGCGGGCTGGCACGCCACGCGGCCGCGCTCGGCATGCGCGTCGTACTGGCCGATCTCGATCCGGCGAAACTCGACGCGTTCGCCGCGACGCTCGACACCGACGTGCTGTGCGTGCCGACCGACGTCAGCCGGCCGGAAGCCGTCGACGCGCTGGCCGAAGCCGCATGGCGGCGCTTCGGCGGCGTCGACCTGCTGTTCAACAACGCGGGCGTGATGGCGACCGGCTTCAGTTGGGAAATCACGCCGGAGCGCTTCGAGCGCAGCTTCGCGATCAACGTGCACGGCGTGCTGAACGGGATTCGCAGTTTCGTGCCGCGCATGCTCGAACGCAACGCGCCGGCGCGGGTCGTGAACACCGCATCGGTCGGCGGCTTCCTGCCGAGCCCGCTGATGTCGCCGTATTCGGCGACGAAATTCGCGGTGGTCGCGCTGACGGAATCGCTGTACGGCGAACTGAAGATGCTCGGCGCACCGGTCGGCGTGTCGCTGCTCGCGCCGGGGCCCGTGCTGTCGGGCATCTTCAACGATCCGTTCGGCGCCGCGCACGACCGGCCCGAGGTGCGCGGTTTCGTCGACACGATGCGCACGATGCTGAACGCACACGGGCTCACGCCCGACGCGTTCGCCGAGCGGGTATTCGACGGTATTCGCGCCGGGCGCTACTGGCTGATTCCGCAACCGGAGACGCTCGACGGCGCGCTGCAGCGGCGCACCGACGACATCCTCGCCGCCCGCGATCCGTCGCTGCCGTCGTTCTGAATGCCGGCGGCCGGCGCGTGTCGTTACATATGCGTGCCGGCGTGCGTGCGGCCGCCCGGGTCGCCGCCGCGATCGGGCGGCGTATTGTTCTGATCGATCTTCGCGAACACGAAGCCGACGGGCGGCAACGCGGCGGGCGAACGGTGCGTCGCTTGCGCGACTGCGGCGGGCGGCGACGCGGCGGGAAAACCGGATGACGTCACGCCCGGTTGAGCGAACGCCGACAGGGAAGCGGCCGCCAGGGCGGCGGCGACGATCGCGTGCGTATTCATGGTGACTCCTTCACGACTGACTTCAGGACGACGTAATCAGTCTAGGGCGCGAAACTTAACGCGACGTGAAGGGTCGGCGGCGCGCGCATGACAGGATCTTCATGCGCGCCGCGACGGTCAGGCCGGTGCCGACACCAGCGCGCAGAAGTTCTCGAGATCGACGTTGCCGCCGCTGATCACCACGCCGACGCGCTTGCCCTGCAGCGCATCCTTCATCCGTCGCACGGCGGCGAACGACAGGCAGCCGGTCGGCTCGACGACGAGCTTCATGCGCGTGGCGAAGAAGCGCATGCAGTCGACCAGTTCCGCGTCCGTCGCGGTCAGGATGTCGTCGACGTCGCGGCGGAGGATCGGGAACGTCAGGTTGCCGAGGTGCTGCGTCTGCGCGCCATCGGCGATCGTGCGCGGCGTGTCGATGTGCACGATCGTGCCGGACCGAAACGATTGCTGGGCGTCGTTGCCGGCTTCGGGCTCGACGCCGTACAGCTTCGCGTGCGGCGACAGCGCCCGCGTGGCGAGCGCGGTGCCCGACAGCAGGCCGCCGCCGCCGAGCGGCGTGAATACCGCGTCGAGCGGGCCGACTTCGTCGAACAGTTCCTTGGCCGCGGTGCCCTGGCCGGCGATCACGTCCGGGTG
The DNA here is from genome assembly GCF_015712215.1 of Burkholderia sp. 9779_493. NCBI lineage: Bacteria > Pseudomonadati > Pseudomonadota > Betaproteobacteria > Burkholderiales > Burkholderiaceae > Burkholderia > Burkholderia sp. 9779_493. The sequence continues at coordinate 8,760 of NZ_JACCQA010000003.1, read as the reverse complement.
ATCGTAGGGCGGAACCAGCGTGAGCCCGTGCTTCTCCGCGAGCTCGCGCCCGATCTGCTCGCGATCCTCGGTGTAGCGGTCGTAGGTCACGACGTTGCCGCCGTAGCCGCGCGTCGCGGCCATCTTCGCGGTCGGTGCGTCCCGCGGCATCACGATCGTCGCCGGAATGCCGAGGATGCGCGCCGACAGCGCGATCGCCTGCGCATGGTTGCCCGACGAGAACGCGACGACGCCGTGCCGGCGCTGTTCCGCGCTGAAGCGCGACAGTGCATTGAACGCGCCGCGGAACTTGAAGGCACCCATGCGCTGCAGGTTCTCGCACTTGAAGAACACCTGCGCGCCGAGCGCGTCGTCGATCGTCCGCGACGTCATCACCGGCGTGCGGTGCGCATGGCCTTCGAGCCGGGCCGCGGCGGCGGCAACGTCGTCGTACGTGGGGAGAGTCGGAGAGTTCATGGTCGCTAGAGGTCGAAAAGGTCAGTCAACGGGAAATTCGAAACGGGACGGCAGGGCGCGCGGCGTCACTTCGCATCGTTGTAGACGGTGGCGCGCGAGACGCCGAGATGCTGCGACACGATTTCCATCGCGCGGCGCACTTCGAGGAAGCCGTCGGCCTTCAGCGTCTGCATCAGCTCGCGGCGCTGGTCGGTCTTCAGCTCGCGCGGCGTCGTCGCGAGGCGCGTCGCGAACGCGTCGATGCGCTGCCGGATCGCGTCCGCGCCGGCCGGGTCGAGCGTTTCGACGACGGTCTCGCCGTCCGTGCGGCAGAACTGGTTCAGCATGCCCTGGAAGCCGCGGAACAGCGTGACGTCGGCATTCAGGCACAGCGCGGCGACGTAGCGCCCGGTCGAATCCTTGATGCCGATCGACGTGCTTTTCGCGGTGCGGCCGTCGGCGAAGCGGTTCGGGTAGTTCGCGAGCACCTGCGGGAAATCGTCGTCGGCGATGCGGGCGAGGCCGAGCTCGGTCGCGGGATCGCCGACCGCGCGTCCGGACAGGTTGTTGTGGATCGCGAGGATCGCGTGTTCCGGCGTGCGCAGGTCGTGCACGACGACCTCGGTGAACGGCGCGAACATCGCGCCGAGCCCTTCGGCGATGCGCTGCACCTGCTCGATCAGCGAGGCCTGTTCCGACGGCCGTGGTGTGTCGTTCGTGCTCATGCGTGGTCCTGGGGAGCCGGGGTGTCCGTCGTTTCCGATCGCGTGATGTCGGCCAGCAGCGGGCGCGCGATCCGGACGTAGTCGGCCGCGTCGAGCACGACCGAGCGGTCGAGCCGGCCCGCGTTGAACGCGATCTCGTCATTGTGTTCGACCAGTGCGGGATCGACGACGAGCGTCACGTTCGAATCGAATGCGAACGGCGGCACGGCGCCCATCACGCAGCGCGTGACGGCGGCCGCGACGTCGGGCGACGCGAGCGTCGCCTTGCGCCGGCCGAGCGCATCGGCGACCTTGCGGAAGTCGATTTTCAGGTGGCCGGGAATCACCGCGAGCGCGGTGGCGGCGCCGCCATCCTTGAACGTGCAGAGCATCGCCTTCGCGCCCTGTTCGGGACGGGTGCCGCGCAGCGCGGCGATCGCGTCGGATTTGCCTTCCGCCGGATGCTCGAGCACGCGGAAACGCGCGCCGGCGGTATTCAGCAGTTCGCACAGCGTGTCGAAAACGGGCGAGTCGTTCATGGTGCTCCGGAGCAGGCGGGCCGGCGCGCCGATGCGCGCGGATCAAAGAATTGTCCAAGTATAGACGTTTTGTCATGGCTGTGACAAAGGGGGCGCGCTCGTCGTTGCCCGACCGCGGCCCAGGCATGTCGTTCTTCAGCAGCCGAAAGGGCGTTTCATATTGCGGGATACGCGCCGGATTCCTGTCGCCGCGTTTTACCGCCGCTTGAAACCGTGTTTTGCATCGCAAAAACGCCTGGCTATCTCATTGAAAAACAACAGAAATTTATATCTTATGTCTTATATAAGACTTGGCCGAAATTTCGCTGGACGGGATTACTATTGAGTCCATGCAGTTCGCTTCGTCACACGCGGCGGGCACGCTGAACCCTTTACTCAAATGCGCTTCGTTCCCAGGAGATAGACATGTCCCAATATCAAGACGACATCAAGGCAGTGGCTGGTTTGAAGGAAAACCACGGCAGCGCGTGGAATGCCATCAGCCCCGAATATGCCGCCCGCATGCGTGCCCAGAACAAGTTCAAGACCGGCCTGGACATCGCGAAGTACACGGCGAAGATCATGCGCGCCGACATGGCCGCGTACGATGCCGATCCGTCCAAGTACACGCAGTCGCTGGGTTGCTGGCACGGTTTCATCGGCCAGCAGAAGATGATCTCCATCAAGAAGCACTTCAACAGCACCGAACGCCGCTACCTGTATCTGTCGGGCTGGATGGTCGCCGCGCTGCGTTCGGAGTTCGGCCCGCTGCCGGACCAGTCGATGCACGAAAAGACTTCGGTCAGCGCGCTGATCCGCGAGCTGTACACGTTCCTGCGCCAGGCCGACGCCCGTGAGCTGGGCGGCCTGTTCCGCGAACTGGATGCCGCGAAGGACGCTGCCGCCAAGGCCGCGATCCAGCAAAAGATCGACAACCACGTCACGCACGTCGTGCCGATCATCGCCGACATCGACGCCGGCTTCGGCAACGCGGAAGCGACCTACCTGCTGGCCAAGCAGTTCATCGAAGCGGGCGCGTGCTGCATCCAGATCGAAAACCAGGTGTCGGACGAGAAGCAGTGCGGCCACCAGGACGGCAAGGTCACGGTGCCGCACGAGGACTTCCTCGCGAAGATCCGCGCGATCCGCTACGCATTCCTGGAGCTGGGCGTGGACGACGGCATCATCGTCGCGCGTACCGATTCGCTGGGCGCCGGCCTGACCAAGCAGATCGCCGTGACGAACCAGCCGGGCGACCTGGGCGATCAATACAACTCGTTCCTCGATTGCGAGGAACTGTCGGCGGACCAACTGGGCAACGGTGACGTCGTCATCAAGCGCGACGGCAAGCTGCTGCGTCCGAAGCGCCTGCCGAGCAATCTGTTCCAGTTCCGCGCCGGCACGGGCGAAGCGCGTTGCGTGCTCGACTGCATCACGTCGCTGCAGAACGGCGCCGACCTGCTGTGGATCGAAACCGAAAAACCGCATATCGCACAGATCGGCGGCATGGTCAGCGAGATCCGCAAGGTGATCCCGAACGCGAAGCTGGTGTACAACAACAGCCCGTCGTTCAACTGGACGCTGAACTTCCGTCAGCAGGCGTACGACGCGATGAAGGCAGCGGGCAAGGACGTGTCGGCTTACGACCGCGCGCAGCTGATGAGCGTGGAATACGACGAGACCGAACTGGCGCAACTGGCCGACGAGAAGATCCGTACGTTCCAGGCCGATGCATCGCGTGAAGCAGGCATCTTCCATCACCTGATCACGCTGCCGACGTACCACACGGCCGCGCTGTCGACCGACAACCTGGCCAAGGAATACTTCGGCGACCAGGGCATGCTCGGCTACGTGGCCGGCGTGCAGCGCAAGGAAATCCGTCAGGGCATCGCCTGCGTGAAGCACCAGAACATGTCCGGTTCGGACATCGGTGACGATCACAAGGAATACTTCAGCGGCGAAGCGGCGCTGAAGGCCGCGGGCAAGGACAACACGATGAACCAGTTCTGATCGTCGTCCGACCCGAAGCACAAAGCCAGCCCCGCGGGGCTGGCTTTTTTTTGTCTGCCCGAGCCTGGCACGTCACCCGCGCACGGCCTTCACGACGTACTGACTCGTCGGCACCACGTCGATCTTGTCGAAATCGATGAAGCGCCCGCAACTGTCCATCATCTCGGCCACGTTGCGCTGGAACTTTTCCTCGTCGCCGACCGCATCGAAAAACGCGTGCGGATCGGTCATCGCGGCGGCCGGGAAGCATTCCTCGACGATCGCGTCGTAGCCGGGCGCCGCATGCGTGAGCGCACGCACGACGACGTTCTGCACGTACAGGAAATTGTCCTGCGTATCGATCGCGACACGCGTGTGATGGCCGTGCCACACGTCGAGCCACGCTTCGTGCGTGAGGCGCGGCGGGCGCTTCAGGAATGCGAGCTGCGAGAAACCGGTCGTGCGCTCGCCGGGCCGCGCGGGGAAGCGCGTGTTCGGAATCGGCTGCGACTCGGTGACGAGATACGCGGCCATGTGCGGGACCACGGCGCGCACCGCGTCGTCGAACGGCTGGCGGAACATCGCGTTCGCGCTATCGACCCATACCGCGACGATCCCGTCGATGCCCGGGTGCGTGTTGGTCTGCTTCAGGCCGGCGGCGGGTGCGACGTCGGCATCGGCGACGTTCACCTGCACGCCGTGCGCGCCGAGCGACAGCAGCCGGTCGGCGAGCTGCGCGCGTACGCCGCGGCTCCACTGATCGGGCGCGACCTGTGCATCGCGCCACAACACGTAAATGACTTTCTCCATGGTTCCGGCTCCGGGAAGGGAATGACGGGAGCGGCGGCGTGGCCGCCGCGGTTCAGGAAGCGGTTTCGGTCGATCCGGCCGCTCGATGCGCACCGGGGGCGAAGCGGTTCGCGGTCAGCGTGAACGACGGTGGAATCGGCGACGTGACGGTTTCGAACAACCGCTCGTGGCGCGTCGCATGAATGCGCCATACGCCGTCGCGCTTCACGTACTGGTCGTCGTAGAACGCGGTGCCGTGCAGCAGGTAGTCGTCGTCGAGATTGATCGCGTGATCCTCGAGAAACCAGATGCCGCATGCGTGCTCGGCCGACACCAGCGTGAGCTCCGGGTGATGGCCGTGATGCATCGTCAGGAAGGTCTGCTTGCCGATCAGTTCGCGCAGGCTCGACACGAAGGCGTCACGGCCGTCGTACGCATACCGGCCGCCATACAGCCGCGCCTCGCAATCCTCGGTCAGGCACGCCGCGAGCAGCGTCCAGTCGTGCGTGTCGACCGCGCGGAAATACCGGTACTTCAACTGACGGATCTGCTCGTATTCGTGGAGCGTGCGGGTCGTGTCGTCCATCGGCGTGTCTCGTGGTGGTGTCGTTCGATGGTAGGGACGAGGCCGCCTGCATCACATCGTCTGTTCGGACGAAAGCCGCGTGCGCATGCGCGCGGCGCTGCTTCGACGAAGCGCCGGTTTCATCCGAACGGGTGATGGCCGACGCAGCGCGCGGCGGTAACGTGGCATCGACGCGGCCTTCGAACCGCGCGGGCACCGAACAAGGAGACGGGATGACCCTCATCGAATCGCTGGAAACGCGCGTGCGCAGGCTCGAGGACGCCGACGCGATCCGCCGGCTGAAGGCGCGCTACTTCACGTGCTGCGACCGCAAGGATCCGCAGGGCATGCGCGACTGCTTCGTGGCCGGCCCCGTGCAGATCGATTACGGCCGGATCGGCACGTTCGACACGCGCGACGCGCTCGTCGACGTATTCGAGCGGCTTGGCTGCCATCCGCACATCGTTGAAATGCATCACGGCGTGAATCCCGACATCACCGTGATCGACGACACGCAGGCGCGCGGCACGTGGGGCCTGCATTACCAGATGATCGACACGCACGCGCGCACGCTCACGCAGCTCGGCGCGACCTACGACGACGTGTATCGCAAGGTCGACGGCGAATGGAAGATCGCGGCCACGCGCTGCGTGGTCACGTCGACGCTGTCGGCCCGCTACGAAGGCGACGCGCCGGGCGTGCTGTTCGCCGGTGCGCAGCCGCCGGCTGCGTGATGAACCTTCCACAGGAGACATCGAACATGACACAGAACCACGATGCGCCGGTTGCCGTCGTGACGGGCGCATCGCGCGGTGCCGGCAAGGGTATCGCGCGGGCGCTCGGCGCGGCCGGCATGACCGTCTACGTGACGGGCCGCTCGCAGCGCGAAGGCGATGCGCCGCTGCCCGGCACGATTCACGAGACCGCACGCGAGATCGACGCGCTCGGCGGCCGCGGGATCGCGGTGGCCTGCGACCACGCGGACGATGCACAGGTGAAGGCGCTGTTCGAACGTGTCGAGCGCGACGGCGGGCGGCTCGACATCCTCGTCAACAACGCGACCTACCTGCACGATCAATTGATCCTGCCCGGCCCGTTCTGGGAAAAATCGCTCGATCTGGTGAACATCCTCGACGTCGGGCTGCGCTCCGCGTACGTCGCGAGCTGGCACGCGGCGCCGCTGATGGCGAAGCGCCGCAGCGGGCTGATCGCGTTCACGTCGTCGTTCGGCGCGAGCTGCTACATGCACGGCGCGGCGTATGGCGCGCAGAAGAGCGGCGTCGACAAGTTCGCGAAGGACATGGCCGTCGACCTGAAGCCCTTCGACGTCGCGGCCGTGTCGATCTGGATGGGGCCGCTGCGCACCGAGCGCACGACGCGCGTATGGGAAGAACATCCGGATCTGTACAAGGAGTTTTCGCTCGTCGCCGAAAGCCCGGAATTCACGGGCCGCGTGATTCATGCGATCCACGACGATCCGCGGCGCATGGCGCTGTCGGGGCAGGTGCTCGTCGGTGCGGAAGCCGCGTTGCAATACGGCATCGCCGATCTCGACGGCAAGCAGCCGCCGTCGTACCGCGAACTGCTCGGCGGGCCGGTGCAGGCCCATCCGGCGATCGTCGCCTAAAGGAGCGCGCATGGGCATCCTGAACGGCAAGGTCGCGCTCGTCACGGGCGCGGGGCAGGGCGTCGGCCAGGGCGTCGCGCATGCGCTCGCCGCCGAAGGCGCGCACGTCGCGGTGGTCGGCCGCACGCGCGACAAGCTGCTCGCGACGTGCGAAGCGATCCGTGCGCGCGGCGGCCTGGCCGACGCGTTCGTTTGCGACGTGATGGACGCCGCGCAGATCGCGCGTTGCGTCGAGGCCGTCGTCGAGCGGTGCGGCGGCGTGCAGATCCTGATCAACAACGCGCAGGTCGTGCCGCTCGGCCGCCTGCTCGACGTGAGCGACGCGGATTTTCTGGCGGGACTCGAATCGGGGCCGATCGCGACGCTGCGGATGATGCGCGCGTGCCATTCGCATCTGAAGGGCGACGGCGTGATTGTCAACTTCGCGTCGTCGGCCGCGGTGCGCTGGGATGCGTCCGGTTACGGCGCGTATGCAGCGACCAAGCAGGCGATTCGTGCGCTGACGCGCGCTGCCGCATGCGAATGGGGCGCGGACGGCATCCGCGTGAACGCGGTCGCGCCGCATGCGTTGTCGCCGGGCCTGAAAGGCTGGATCGATGCGCATCCACAGGAAGCGGCCGCGTTCTTCCGCACGATCCCGCTCGGCCGCGTCGGCGATTGCGAGCAGGACATCGGGCGCGCGATCGTGTTTCTCGCGAGTCGCGACGCCGCGTATCTGACGGGCGCGACGCTGCCGCTCGACGGCGGACAGGCGTACTGGGGCTGACGTCGCACGGCGTGTGCCCATCATCAATTCGGCAGCCGCGCGCATGCGTGCGCAGCGCTGCCGGCAAACCGGAATCGAGAGAGGACGACATGGGTCGACTGGCAGGCAAGGTAGCGATCGTCACGGGCGGCGCGCGCGGCATGGGCGCCGCGACGTGCAGGCTGTTCGTCGAAGAGGGCGCTCGCGTGGTGATCGGCGACGTGCTCGACGCGGAAGGCGAAGCGCTCGCGCGCGAACTCGGCGACGCGGCGCGCTTCGTGCGGCTCGACGTGGCCGACGAAGCGAGCTGGGCGCGCGTGGCCGAGGCGGCCGTCGAGCAATTCGGCCGCATCGACGTGCTCGTCAACAACGCGGCCGTGCTGACGTTCGGCGGCATCACCGAGCTGTCGAAGCGCGATTTCGAGCGGGCGGTGTCGATCAATCTGGTCGGCACGTTCGTCGGCATCCGCACGATCGCGCCGCGCATGATCGCGCAGCAGAGCGGATCGATCGTCAACATCTCGTCGGTGGACGGGCTGCGCGGCGTGAATGCGCTGGCCGCGTACGTGTCGAGCAAATGGGGGGTGCGTGGGTTGACGAAGGTCGCCGCGCTCGAGCTCGGTCACCAGGGCGTGCGCGTGAATTCCGTCCATCCGGGCGGCGTGAACACCGCGATGTCGAACCCGACCGGCGCGCCGCTCGAGGAAATCAACCGGCACTATGCGAACGTGCCGCTGCAGCGCGTCGGCTTGCCCGACGAGATCGCGCGCGCGACGTTGTTCCTCGCGAGCGACGAAGCGTCGTACTGCAACGGTGCGGAACTGTCCGTCGACGGCGGGATGGCGGCGGGCGCGTATTACCCCGGATTGCCTGGCGCACCGTTTTGAGCGGGGACGTGTGGCGGGCATTCAAACAGGATGTTTGTGTACGCAACCTAATTCAGGGTTTGCCTGAGTAGTGAAAACGCGAATTCGCGCGGCGCGCGTTCGCGTCGCGAGTACGCGCGAGCGGCAGGGTGAAATTGCCGTTCGTGCGAAACCCTTGCGGGGCGGCCGTCGCGGCCGTTTCGTCCCCAAAGCCCGTGCGACCACGCCTGTAAAAAGGACCTGTCTGCAACGCGCATGCCGGCGCGCCGTCACAGTTGTTTCTTGTTGCAACGCAACGCCCGCCCAATAACGGCGATGGTATGCTGGCCGGCATGGAGTTGTATGGCAGGTTGCTTGCATGGCGAAACTCGCGTTCGCACCCTCTAACGAGACTTCACCTTCTCTCGCACGCATCGCGGCATCGACGCGCGCTCCGCTCGCGCGTCCCGTCCTGCGCGCCGCATCCTCCTGCGCTCCGCACGCATTCCCCATCTCGCGGGCTCGCCCCGCATCCCCCATCCC
>NZ_JACCQA010000039.1:0-72700 GCF_015712215.1 Burkholderia sp. 9779_493 | reverse complement strand
CCGAGGATCAGCTCGCTGCCATCAAGCGCCCACACTTATCGGCTGTTAATTTTTAAAGAGCATGTCTGCGAGGAATCTTGAACCCCTCAGCAGTGCCGCGTTTTCAGCAGCAGAGAAGCGAGATTATGAACCGTGTTTCGCAGTTCGTCAACAACTTTCTGAACGACTTCGTTGCGACTGCGGGGCTCAACTTCCGTACCGCCGAGGCTCGCTACCTTCCGAACTCCAACGGCACTGCTTCCCTTCCCTCCGCGCCGCGTTTCCGTTAGCGCGAAAGAGGCGTGATTCTATGCAGCTCACGGCGATCGCGCAAGGGGCTTGAAGCAACTTTTTTACGAGCGCCGCATTTCGGCCGTCCGGCCATGCCTGGGCACGAGGCCGCTTATGGTGCAAAGAACGGACTAGAATGTGAGGTTCTTCGCCTCTTTCTATATACGTCTTTAATATGCGCCAGCGAATCGCCAAACGCCTCCCCCCCGATGCCGACAAACTGGTCGGTCTGTCGCTTGCGCTCTTCGCGTCGGGCAGCCGCATCGAGGATCGCTTCTGGGAAGCGAAGCTCGACGCGCTGCTCGCCAAGATCGTCCGCAACGGCAATCAGACCACGCTCGACGCCGCGCTCGACCATCTTCAGCAGAATCATCCCGACGCCTACGGCGCGCTCGCCGACATGGCCGAGACACACAGCGAGTCGATGGTGATCGACCACGACGGCCAACCGTACGATGCGCTGCTGGTCGCCGTCCCGGTGCTCGCCTGGACGCGCTACATGATTCCGTCGGGCCCGCTGAAGGGCGACGTTGCCGACGCGCTGCGCACGCACCTGCAGGCGCACGTGCTCGCAAACGGCACCCTCGTCGGACTTGCTCCCTTCCTCTACAGCATCGACCAGCTGCCGCGGCACCACGTGGAAACCTACCGGCTGGCCCAGCAGCTCGCGCATGCGGCGATCGGTCAGCACACCCCGAAGCTGAGCTTCGGCGACCTGCCGGAAACCTCGCCGATCCTGGCCGATCCGCGCTTCCTGCTGGCGGTCGTCGCCGCGCCGACCGGCGCGGCGCTGTTCCGTTGGCAGGAAGAAGAAAACGGCAGCCGTATCGAGCGCGGCCAGTGCCTCGAACAGTGGACGGCACAAGGCGGCCCGAACCTGTCGATCGCGCTGCCCGGCTGCGAGTTCGAATGCCTGCTTCCGGACGCGTACTACTCGGCCTGTCGCGATGCGGACGAACGCGTGCGTCCACACACCGTCCGAACGGCCATTCGTTATCTATTCGACACACTTGGTGCGGCGCCGCAGGAGTTGCGCGCGGTGGTCGCCGGCTTCGGCGAACGCCGTATCGACGAGTATCGGGTCGGCTTCACGCGGCGTGCCAGCAACGATGTGATCTACGGCGTCGTGTGGCCGCTCTACGGCCGTGAAAACGGCGACGTTTCGATCGACAGCGCGACGCTCGAAGGCGAAGCGCCGATCGAAGGGCCGCTCGAGGAAATCGTGAGCCTGCTGAAGGAATGCGGCGTAACCGACGTCCGCCGGCACGCGGGCCGCTTCGAACCCGAATACTGCGACGACTGCGGTGTGCCGCTGTACGCCGATCCGCTCGGCGAAATCGTCCATGCGGAAATGCCGGAAGACGCGTCGCCCGCGCAGCCGCATTTCCACTGACTCGCCCCCGCAGGCCCTGCAGCCTGCCCCGCCAAAAGCCGCTTCCGGTGCCTGCCGAAGCGGCTTTTTTTCTTGTCCGATGTTCTGTCGCCCAAAATTTCGAACTTTTCCTAAGCCTTTCAGCCAAGCAGACATCGTGTAAGGTCTTTGTCATTATCGGGGCCAGCTTATATCCCCCCGACAGCAGTCAATGACTCACCTTATGGAGATTGAATATGCGATTCTTGGTGCTTAACTCAGACGCCGAACGGCGTGACGGACTGAAGGCCCTGTTGCGGCAGATCGACCGGCACGCCAGCATCAACGATGCGCCTGACGGTTTCCAGGCGCGCCGGCTGCTGCGCACCCAGCGTTTCGACCTCCTCGCGATCGACTGGCTCGACGTGGGCCGGCTCAGCGAGCTTCAGGCCCTCGGCAACGCGTGCTCGCCGACACCGGTCGCCGTCCTGGTCGACGAGATCTCGCCCGAAGCCATCCAGCGTTTCTTCAACTACGGCGTCGCGGGCGTGATCCCGCATTCCACGCGGCCGCACCTCATCGTGCGCGCGCTCGAGATCGTCCTGCTGGGCGGGCACTACATTCCGCCGATCGCCCTCAGCCTGCTGCCGTCCACGGCGACGGCGCGCCACGATGCCCATTTCCAGACGCTCGCCGGCTCGCTGCCCCGCCGCCCGCCGAGCGGCCTCCTGTCGCCGCGACAAGCGCAGATCATGCGGTTCGTCCACATGGGCAGCACGAACAAGATGATCGCGCGTACGCTCGGCATCAGCGAAGGCACCGTGAAGATCCACCTCGCGAGCATCTTCCAGCAGCTTGGCGCCGCAAACCGCGCCGCCGCGGTCGCGATCTACAACGGCTGGCTGTCGCCCCATCTCGAGGTGCTGCTGGCGAACCGCAACCGCGCCCGCAAGCCGGCCATCGGCGAACACGGCCCGGTTCCGCTGCGGACACAACGGCATGACCGTCCGTACCCGTTGCCTACCGCGAATGCCGGCACGCACGATCTGCCGCTCGCCGCCGAACCACCGGCACGGTTCCGGCGCGGACGCTAGGCAAACAGTCTCGATATTGCGACGGTCGCGCATGCGCCGGTTCCCACCTTTGATGCTCAACGAGTAATATGGACGCATGGGTTTTCTTTTCACACCGCTTCCGCTCTGGGTTGGCATCGGTGGCTGGATCGCCGCCGTGGCCCTGCTCGCGCTCGCGATCTGGAATCGCCCGTTCGTACGCCTGCAAGACGCCACGCTTCAGCACGTGTGGCTCGCACTCGTCACTGCGATCACGGTCCTGTGGGCTTCGAACGCATGGCTCGAAGACGGCATCGTCATGCATCTGCTTGGCGCAACGCTGCTCGTCACGCTGTTCGACTGGACGCTCGCCCTGGTTGCGATGGGCGCCGTCACGGCGATTGCCGCGGTCATCTTCGACGCGCCGTGGCAAGGCATCGGCCTGACCTATCTGATCTACGGTGCGCTGCCTGTCGCCGTGTCGGCGTTGCTGCAACGCGCCGCGCTCGCGTGGCTGCCGCACAACCTCGCATCGTTCATCACGGGGCAGGGCTTCCTGTCGCCGGCCATCGCGATCGTCGCGGTCGCCGCTGCGGCGGCCGGTGTCCAGCTCGCGCTTGCCGACGGCGTGCCCGTCGTGATTCCGGCCGGCTATCTGCTGAACACCGCGCTGCTCGCGCTCGGCGAAGCGTGGTTCACCGGCATGGCGACGGCACTCATCGCCGTCTATCGCCCCGCGTGGGTCACGACCTTCGACGTCCGGCGCTACCGCCTCGGCGGCCCGCGCGCCTGACTTTCCCCTCCGGACCAGCTCGGCGCACACATGTGCCGGCGGCACCGTCCACGACGCGCGCCGAATACGCCACCTACTGCCGCACAACTTTTTTACGCTAAGATTGAACTCCTGTTCTTCATCGGGCATCTATACGTGCCCGATGTCTCCTTCGCTCCTCACCAATAACCAGATGGACAGCTCACCTGCCTCGCTCCGGATTTTCCGGGCGCTCGGCAAGCTGGCAGCCTGTATCGCGGGCCTGTCGCTTGCGCTTCCCGCTCCGGTATTCGCCGACCTGCTCGACCAGCGCTCCGAACTGATCAACAAATTCGTCAACGAGATGCATGCCGATCCGCTCGCCGCCGATTGTGCGGCGCACGGCAGCTTCATCGCCAGTACGTCGACGGCGTTCGACCGCGTCGACTTCGCGCCGAACGCATTCGACAGCGGCAACGCGACCATCACGCCGTGGAACGACTCGTTCGACCAGGGCAAGCAGCGCGTGAAGGTCGACAACATCGTCACCGTCGACGGGCTCGGCATCCACAGCAACGGCAGCGATCCGACGCCGCTGAAATTCCGTTGCGGCTATGTCGGCCAGCAAATGCTCGCGTTCAGCTGGAACGACCCGGTCCCGCCGCTGAAGCCGCGCGTCGAACGCTCGTCGTCTTCGACGAAGAAGTTCAAGGGCAAGTCGCACCGCGGCAAAGCCAAGGCGAAGGCATCGAGCCGCGCCGGCAGCAAGAAGGCCGTCGCGACGAAGAAATCCAGCGGCCAGAAGAAGGCCGTGAAGAAAAAAACCGCGAAGAAGTCCTGATACGACGGAGCGGCAACGACAGCGGCAAAAAAGCCGGCGCATCACGAGATGCGCCGGCTTTTTTCATGCGACGACGAACGGCTGCGCTTACGCGAACGTGTCGACGTGCACCAGGATCGCGGCCAGCATCGCCGCGCCGAGCGCCGCGCTGCGCTCGCCGTTCCAGCCGACGCGCTCGTCGGGCAGGTTCGCGTTGTCCTTGAACGGCATTTCGAGCGTCAACGACAGGCAGCCGAACTGATGGCCGATGTACTTCGACGCGAGCTTCAGCGCATCTTCCTTGTACTTGCTCGCAGCGTAGCCATGCTCGGTCTGAAAGTCGGGGCTGGCGACCTTGAACGCGTCGATGAACGCGGCCTGCTCTTTGCCCTGCTGCTCGGTAAAGCTCGGCAGCATCTCCGAGCCGGCGACGAACACGTACGGCAGATCCTCGTCGCCGTGAATGTCGAAGAACATGTCGCAGCCGATCGCGTGGATCGCATCGCGCACGGCCAGCACTTCGGGGCTGCGCTCGGCATCGGGCGCCATCCACTCGCGGTTCAGGTTCGCGCCGGCCGCATTGGTGCGCAGGTTGCCGTGCACGCTGCCGTCCGGATTCATGTTCGGGACGATGTAGAACGTCACGCGATCGTAGAGCTTGCGCGCCACCGGATCGCCGGCCCAGTCGCCCCATCCGGCCAGCCGCTTGACCAGGCCTTCGACGAACCACTCGGCCATCGACTCGCCCGGATGCTGGCGCGCGATGATCCATACCTTCTTCTTCGGCGCATCGTCGGTTTCCGGCGTGCCGAGCGTCAGCAGCGACATCGGACGGCCTTCGACCGTGCGGCCGAGCTCGACGACGCTCGCCTGCGGCAACTGCTGGACCGCGCCGAGAAACGCCGCGTGACGCTCTTCCGAGTACGGTTCGAAATACGCGTAGTAGATGCTGTCGAACTCGGGCGTATGGTCGATGGTCATCGTCTTGCCGTCGAACGTCGTCGGCACGCGGAACCAGTCGACCCGGTCGTAGCTTGCCACCGCGTGATAGTTGCGCCAGCCCGACGGGTATGCGCATTCGGCTGCGTTCTCGAACGTCATCACGCACCGCTCGCCGCGCGCGCCCGTCAAGCGGTAGTAAAACCATTGCGCGAACTCCGACCGATTGTCGCCACGCACGCGCAGCCGGATCGCGTCGGGACGCTCGCACGACACGACGTCGATGGCGCCCGCGTCGAAATTACTGGTGATCGAAAGGGTCATCTGTCTCTCTCCGTTGTCGACCGGCGTTAGCGCTTTAGCGCTTACGCCGGCCCCATGCAAAGCGGTTGACCGAAGCACGCGGTGTACCGCCTGTCCGGCCTCATGCAGGCGCCGGCCGTCTCGTGAACGGCCGGCAGGGTCACTCGCCGATGCGCCGGCGATATACGTAAGTCGAATCGTTCGACGCCGCCGCATCGAACGCATAGCCTTCGGTCGCGAATGCCTTCAGCGCCTTCGGGTCGGTGATACGGTTCTCGACGACAAAACGTGCCATCAGGCCGCGCGCGCGTTTCGCATGGAAGCTGATGATCTTGTAGCGGCCGCCCTTCCAGTCCTCGAATACCGGCGTGATGACCGGTGCGGCCAGCAGCTTCGGCTTGACTGACTTGAAGTATTCGGTCGACGCGCAGTTGACCAGCACGCGTGCGGCGCCGCTGCGCGTCTCCAGCTGCTCGTTCAGCGCCCGCGTGATGCGGTCGCCCCAGAACGCATACAGATCCTTGCCGCGTGCGTTCGCGAACCGCGTGCCCATCTCGAGCCGGTACGGCTGCAGCAGGTCGAGCGGACGCAGCAGCCCGTACAGGCCCGACAGCACGCGCACGTGCTGCTGCGCATAGTCGAGATCGGTGGACGACAGCGATTTTGCGTCGAAACCCTCGTAGACGTCACCGTTGAACGCCAGCACGGCCTGCTTCGCGTTGGCCGGCGTGAAGGTCGGCGACCAGTCGGCGTAGCGCTGGAAATTCAGGCGCGCAAGCGGATCGGAGATATCCATCAGCGTCGCGATGTCCTGCGGCGACAGCTTGCGCAGGCCGTGGATCAGTTCCGACGCGTCGTCGACGAACGCAGGCAACGTGTAAGACGGGACGTGCGCGGGCGTATCGTAGTCGAGGGATTTGGCGGGAGAGAGAACGATTATCATAGAGGCTCGCTGGCACGCCGTGCCTTGCGGTCAGACGAAAACCACCGATTGTAACGAATGAGCCGCTCTCTCGCCCCGCATGCCGCGCACCGCGTCGTGCTCGACTCGAACGTCTGGATCGACATCCTCGTATTCGACGACCCCGCTACGCGCCCGATCCGCGCCGCGCTGGAATGCGGCACGCTGGCCGCCGTGATCGACGGCCGCTGCCTGACCGAGCTCGAATACGTGCTCGACTATCCGCAGTTCCAGTCGCGCGCGATCGACAAGGCGGCCGCGCTCGCGACCGTCGCCCGTCTCGCGAACCTCGTCGAACCGCCGCCCGTCGACGCCGGCGCGCCGCCGCTGCCGAAGTGCAAGGACCGCGACGACCAGAAATTTCTCGAGCTCGCCCGCGCCGCGCAGGCCGACTGGCTCGTGTCGAAGGACCGCGCGCTGCTGAAGCTCGCGAAACGCACCGCACGCGACTTCGGTTTCCGGATCGCGCAGCCCGCTCCCTTTACCGAGGCCTGCGCGCTCGACGCGACGCCGGCCGCCCCGACCACGCCAGCCTGACGCACACGGCCCCACCCGATTTCGACCGTATCGATGAACGCTCCTTCAGATATGCCAACGACGCCCGTTTTCCCCTCGCGCCTGCCGAACGTCGGCACGACGATCTTCACGGTCATGAGCGCGCTTGCCGCCGAAAAAGGGGCGGTGAACCTCGGCCAGGGTTTCCCGGATTTCGATTGCGATCCGCGCATCGTCGATGCGGTCTCGGCCGCGATGCGCAACGGGCACAACCAGTATCCGCCGATGGCCGGCGTCGCGCCGCTGCGCGACGCGATCGCCGACAAGATCGCGCAGCTGTACGGCCGGCGCTACGATCCGGCCAGCGAAATCACCGTGACGGCCGGCGCGACGCAGGCGCTGCTGACGGCGATCCTGTGCGCGGTGCATCCGGGCGACGAAGTGATCGTCGTCGAGCCGACCTACGACAGCTACCTGCCGTCGATCGAGCTCGCGGGCGGCAAGCCGGTGTTCGTCACGCTGGAGGCGCCCGACTATGCGATCCCGTTCGACCGCCTCGCGGCCGCGATCACGCCGAAAACGCGGATGATCCTGATCAACACGCCGCACAACCCGACGGGCACCGTGTGGCGCGAGGCCGACATGCGCAAGCTCGAGGACATCGTGCGCGGCACCAACGTGCTGATCCTGTCCGACGAGGTGTACGAACACATGGTCTACGACGGCGCGCGCCACGAGAGCGTCGCGCGCTACCCGGAACTCGCCGCGCGCAGCTTCATCGTGTCGAGCTTCGGCAAGACCTATCACGTGACGGGCTGGAAGGTCGGTTACGTCGCGGCGCCTGCCGCGCTGACCGCGGAATTCCGCAAAGTCCACCAGTTCAACGTGTTCACGGTGAACACGCCGATGCAGATCGGGCTCGCCGACTACCTGCGCGACCCGGCGCCGTACCTGTCGCTCGCGGGCTTCTATCAGCACAAGCGCGATTTCTTCCGGGCCGGCCTCGAACGCACGCGCTTCAAGCTGCTGCCGTGCACGGGCACGTACTTTCAGTGCGTCGACTACTCGGCGATCAGCGACCTGCCCGAAGCGGAATTTTCGAAGTGGCTCACGTCGGAGATCGGCGTGGCCGCCATTCCGGTGTCGGCGTTCTATCACGAGCCGCACGAATCGGGCGTCGTCCGCTTCTGCTTCGCGAAGCAGGAAAGCACGCTCGCCTCCGCGCTCGAACGGCTCGCCCGCCTGTAAGACCGCCACGGGCGGCCGCACGCCGCCCGTCAGAAACGCTTACGAACGCACGACGTTCGCCGCTTCGATATACGCCTTGCGCTCGGCTGCCACGCGTTGCGCGGCCGGGCGCTCACCCACCGTCTTCGCGTGCGCCTTCCAGTCGATGCCTGCATCGAGCAGGAAGTCGCGGCCGAATATGGCCTTCGTCGCCATGCCGATGACCGGCAGATGGACCCACGCCGCCATGTCCGCGAGGCCGAACGATTCGCCGAGCACATACGGCGAAAACCGCGTCATCTGCTTGAAGGCATCGATCGCGCGCGGCAGACGCTTCTCGACGTGCGCCTTCATCCCATCGCTGACCTTGCCGCCGAAAAACGCTTCCGTATAGACCTCGCGCGCCATCCATTCGAGATACAGCTCGAGCGTCTCGACCAGTTCGCGCACCTTCGCGGCCGCGAACGGGCTTGCGGGCAAAATACCTTTTTCGGGATAGCGCGCCGCCAGGTATTCGACGATCACCTGCGACTCGAACAGCGCGCCCTCTTCGGTCTTCAGGAACGGAATCTTGCCGAGCGGCGAATCGGCAAGCTGCGCCGGATCGCTGATCGGCAAACCGCACACCGACTCCTCGAACGGAATGTCGTGCTCGAGCAGGACGAACTTCACCTTGTTGTAGTAGTTGGACAACGGGATACCGCACAGCTGTAGCATCGGAGTCTCCTTCCTGGCTGAAGCGCGGCCGCCTCGACGCCGGCCGCATCGGGATTCATCGCGCTGAAAAGCACGTTCGTGCTAGTCTAAAGCAAGTTTTGCGTTCGTCACGACAACATTACCGCCGCTGTGGCGACGGCGCCGCCTGTCCACGCGACACACGCGGCGTCACAGCCGCGCCATCCGATGGAGACACGCTCCCATGAGTGCTGAACTGCTGGCCTCGCGTCCGCCCGAGAGCGAATCGACGCTCGTCCTCACACTGTCCAATCCCGGCGCGCGCAACGCGCTGCATCCCGACATGTACGCGGCCGGCATCGAAGCGCTCGCCACCGCCGAGCGCGATCCGGCGATTCGCGCCGTCGTGCTGACAGGTGCCGACCGCTTCTTCTGCGCAGGCGGCAACCTGAACCGGCTGCTCGAGAATCGCTCGAAGGAGCCGTCCTTTCAGGCCGACAGCATCGATCAGCTCGCGGCATGGGTAACGGCGATCCGCGCAGCCACGAAGCCGGTGATCGCAGCCGTCGAAGGCGCCGCGGCCGGCGCGGGCTTCTCGCTCGCGCTCGCGTGCGACCTGATCGTCGCCGCACATGATGCGAAATTCGTGATGTCGTATGCGCGCGTCGGCCTGACGCCCGACGGCGGCGGCTCGTGGTTTCTCGCCCGTGCGTTGCCGCGCGCGATCGCGGCCGAGATCCTGTTCGAAGGCAAGCCGGTTGCCGCCGAACGCCTGCATGCGCTCGGCGTCGTCAACCGGCTCGCCACGCCCGGCACGGCGCTGAGCGACGCACTGGCATGGGCCGACACGCTCGCCGGCATCTCGCCGAATGCGCTCACGCGCATCAAGTCGTTGCTCGACGACGCGACCGCGCAACCGCTGGACGCGCACCTCGGCACCGAGCGCGATCATTTCGTCGCGTCGCTGCATCATGCGGACGGGCTCGAAGGCATCACCGCCTTTCTCGAGAAGCGCCCGCCGCGCTACAAGCGCTGATCCGCCGCGTCGGCCTTCGAACCGACGCCACGCCGCCGCGTCCCTCCGATGCGGCATGTCGCCGTCGCACGCAATGCCGACGGCGATCTCCCGCCCGGCCTTGCCTGCCCGTCGGCACACGCGTTTGCGTCGCCAGCAGCCCGTGTCGATCCATGCTCTAATGACCGCCTGTCGCGGCGCCGCCGGCGCCGTTTTCGCGCAAGCCTCACAGGAGTTGACGATGATCGACGTCTATAGCTGGGCGACCCCGAATGGCCACAAGGTGCACATCATGCTCGAGGAAACGGGCCTCGCATATCGTGCCCATCCGATCGATATCGGCGCGGGCGACCAGTTCGAGCCCGCGTTCCTGAAGATCAGCCCGAACAACAAGATCCCCGCGATCGTCGATCCGGACGGCCCCGGCGGCCAACCGATCTCGCTGTTCGAATCGGGCGCGATCCTGATCTACCTCGCGGAGAAGACCGGCAAGTTCCTGCCGACCGATCCGGCCGCACGCTATGCGACGCTCGAGTGGCTGATGTTCCAGATGGGCGGTGTCGGCCCGATGCTCGGGCAGGCGCACCACTTCCGCCTGTATGCGCCGGAGAAGATCGAGTATGCGGTCAACCGCTACACGAACGAAGCGAAGCGCCTGTACAACGTGATGGAAAAGCGCCTCGGCGAATCCGAGTATCTCGCGGGCGACACGTACACGATCGCGGACATTGCGACGTTCCCGTGGACACGTTCGTGGCAGAACCAGGGCATCGTGCTCGACGCCTTGCCGAACGTGAAGCGCTGGCACGAGGCGATCGCCGCGCGACCGGCCGTGCAGCGCGGCGTCGAGGTGCTCGCGTCGATGCGCAAGCCGCTGCAGGACGACAAGGCACGCGAGGTGCTGTTCGGCGCGACGCAATACGCGAAGCACTGACCCGCACGCGGCGGGCGGAGCGGCATCCGTGCATGCCGCTCCGTGCCTCAGAAGTAATGCAGCGTGATGAACTCCGCCGCGCACACCGGCAGCGGCGCGTCGGGGCGCTCGACCTGCACCGATACGGACCACGTCACCTGAATGCCGCCACGCGCGGCGTCGGCGGTTTCCTTCACCGCGAACAGCGCACGCACGCGCGCACCGACCGGCACCGGCTTCAAAAACCGCACGCGGTTCAGCCCGTAGTTCACGCCCATCTTCTGCTCGAAGCGCATCGCGTCGGTCATCAACGCGGGAATCAGCGACAGCGTCAGGAACCCGTGCGCGATCGGTCCGCCGAACGGCGACTCGCGCCGCGCGCGCTCGGGGTCGACGTGAATCCATTGATGGTCGCCGGTCGCGTCGGCGAAACCGTCGACGCGCGGCTGGTCGATCTCGATCCAGCCGCTCGCGAGCGGCTCCGCGCCGACCCGCGCCTGCAGCGCCTGCGCCGATGCGATCAGCGGCAAGGTCACGTCGGTCATATCTTCGCGCCTCCCGGATGGCGCAGCCCGAAAATCACCTTGGTGTGCACGGTGATCACCGTCTCGCCGGCTTCGTTCACGCCGACCCATTCCGTCGATACGATGCCGCGATCGGGCTTGCTCTCCGACACGCGCTTGTCGTGCACCTTCTGGTACATCGTGATCGTGTCGCCGGCGCGCACCGGCTTCAGCCAGCGAATCGAATCGATGCCGGGCGAGCCCATGCTGGTCGAATCCGGTCCGAGCTTCTGGATCAGCAGGCTCATGAACACCGAGCACGTATGCCAACCGCTCGCGACGAGGCCGCCGAAATGCGACGCCTTCCCCGCTTCCTCGTCGAGATGGAACGGCTGCGGATCGTAGCGCTTCGCGAACGCCTTGATGTCGTCAGGCTCGAACGTATAGCGGCCCACTTCGGTGGTACTGCCGACCACCAGATCTTCGTAACTGATGCCCACTGATAAGTCTCCTTGTCTCGCGCGCTCGCGCGTCGCCATCATGCTACGTCGGTCTGCGCGAAATCGGGCAGCGCCGCGATGCGGGCGAGGTGATGATCGGTATCGCCGAGTGTCGTCTCGATGATCGACAGCCGTTTGAACAGGTGCGCGGCGGCCACCTCGTTGGTCACGCCCATGCCGCCGTGCAGCTGGACCGCCTGCTGGCCGACGAAGCGTGCGGCCGACCCGACCCGCGCCTTCGCGGCCGACACGGCCTTGCGCCGGGCATCGGCGTCGCCGTTCGCGTAGCGCACCGCCGCGAGATAGGTCAGCGAACGCGCCTGCTCGGCATGGATCAGCATGTCGACCATCCGGTGCTGCAGCGCCTGAAAACGCGCGATCGGCACGCCGAACTGCTCGCGCGTCTTCGTGTATTCGACCGTCGCGCGATTGAGTTCGTCGAGCGCGCCGACCGCTTCCGCGCACAGCAGGAAAGTCGCGTAATCGGCAATCTGCTCGAGTGCCACCGCGTCGCGCGCGCCACCCGTCAGCAATCGGGCCGGCGTGTCGTCGAAGGAGATCGTCGCGGCACGCTGGCCATCGATGGTCCGGTAGTCGACCACCTTCGCGTTCGCTGCATCGTGTTCGACGACAAAGAGGCCGATGCCGCCGCCGTCGACCCGCGCAGGCACGATCCACGCATGCGCCTGGGCGCCGTGCTGAACCACCGACTTCGCGCCGGTCAGCCGGTACGTGCCGCCCTGCTCGCGCGCATGCGTGTCGAGTGCGTACAGGTCGTAGCGCGCTCGCGGTTCGTGGAACGCGACCGCCACGCGCTTGTGCCCCTGCGCGACCGCCTCCAGCAACGCGGCATCTTCGCCTGCGCCGGAGCCGGCGATCCGCAACGCCTCGACGCCGACTGCCGTGGCCCAGTACGGCTCGATCACGAGTGCGCGGCCGAGCTCCTGCATCACGACCAGCATGTCGACCGGGCCGCCGCCGAAGCCGCCCTGCGCGTCCGGCACGGGCAACGCGGTCAACCCGAGTTCGGTGAATGCGCTCCATTGCGCGTCCGATACGCCGGCATCGCTGCGCACGATCGCCTGGCGCGCTTCGAAGCCGTATTGCTCGCCGAGATACCGGCGCAGGGCGTCGGCGAACTGCTGCTGCTCATCGGTAAAGCTGAAATCCATGGTTGTCTCCGTTCCCTGATCACAGCCCCAGAATCATCTGCGCGATGATGTTCTTCTGGATCTCGTTCGAACCGCCGTAGATCGACGTCTTCCGGTAATTGAAGTAGTACGCGGCGAGCGGCGCCGCATCGTCGTCGCCCGCGATGCTGTGCTCGCGCTCGCCGTCGAGGAACGGCACGTCGAACGGTGCGGCCAGCGGACCGATCGCCTCGACCATCAGCTCGGTGAGCGCCTGCTGCACCTCGGTGCCCTTGATCTTCAGCATCGATGCTTCGGGGCCGGGCCCCTTGCCGCTCGTCTCGCGGCTGACGACGCGCAGCACCGTCACCTCGAGCGCCATCAGCTCGACTTCGAGCGCCGCGACCTTCGCGGCGAACACGGGATCGGCGAGCAGCGGCTTGCCGTTCTTGCGCTGGTTCGATGCGACACGCTTCAGGAACGCGAGCTCCCGCTTCGACGCACCGACGCGCGCGATGCCGGTGCGCTCGTGGCCGAGCAGGTATTTCGCGTAGGTCCAGCCGCGGTTCTCGTCGCCGACGAGGTTCTCGACCGGCACCTTCACGTCCTCGAAGAACACCTCGTTGACCTCGTGGTCTTCGTCGAGCATCACGATCGGACGCACCGTGATGCCGGGCGTCTTCATGTCGATCAGCAGGAACGAGATACCCTCCTGCTTCTTCGCGGCCGGATCGGTGCGCACGAGGCAGAACATCATGTCGGCGTACTGGCCGAGCGTGGTCCAGGTCTTCTGGCCGTTGACGACGTAGTGATCGCCGTGGCGCTCGGCGCGCGTGCGCAGCGACGCCAAATCGGACCCGGAACCCGGCTCCGAGTAACCCTGACACCACCAGTCCGAGCCGTCGAGAATACGCGGCAGATAGTGGCGCTTCTGCGCTTCGCTGCCGTATTTCATCAAAACCGGCGCGACCATCGACACCCCGAACGGCAGCACGGTCGGCGCACCGATCCGCGCGCATTCCTCGTCCCAGATGTGTCGCTGCGTCGCGTTCCAGCCCGGGCCGCCATATTCGACCGGCCATGCGGGTGCGGACCAGCCTCGCTGGCCGAGAATCCGGTGCCAGCTCGCGAAATCCTCGCGGTCGAGTCGTTTGTGATCGAGTACCTTGGCGCGCAGAGCATGAGGCAGGTGGGCCTCGAGCCAGGCGCGGACGTCAACGCGGAACGCGTCGTCGGCAGGGGAATAGTCCAGATCCATGCGCAGTGCCTCCTGACCGCGGCCGTCCGGCCCGGCCAGGACTCACTGCGTACGTCATTGCAGCGGTTCTTTCAGCGCGGCAGGAATCGGCAGCGGCATCACGTCGATGCCTTCTTCGACCAAGGATTGCGCGTCTTCCGGCGTCGTGACGCCACGAATGCTGCGTGCGGGCGCCTCGTTGTAATGGATGCGCCGCGCTTCCTCGGCGAAGCGCTCGCCCACGTTCTCGGTCTTCTCCAGCACCTCGCGCAGCGCGCGCATCACCTGCGCCTGCAGCGCACGCGGATCGGCCGGCCGGGCCTGCGTCGCCCCCGATAGATTCAGGCGCGGCGCCGACGGCAGACGGTTGACCTCGGTCGTCCCGCACACCGGACATTCGACCAGCTTGCGGGACAACTGCGCTTCGAATTCATCGGCGGAAGCGAACCAGCCTTCGAACCGATGACCGTGCGGACACTGTAAATCGAGGACCTTCATGCTGAATCAGGGCGTGTGACGAGTGTAGCGCAAAAAACGATTTTGTGAACGATCGTGCTAAATCCCGATCGCGCGGCACGGGTGCGCCGCGTCACCAGATTGTAACGCGGTGCCCCGCTCGCCGCTGACGCTGCACTCAGGGCGTGACGACCGGGCCGAGCGGCCACGTGCCGGACAGCACCTTGTCGAGCCACATCGTGCCGATGATCGTCTTCACGTCGGAGATCTGGCCCGTGCGCACCCATTCCTGCAGGTCGGCCAGCGTCGCGGTGAAGGTTTCGAGGAATTCGCCTTCGTCGAGCTTGCGCTCGCCGGCCGTCAGCCCGCGCGCGAGGTACAGGTCGATGAATTCGGTCGAATAGGAAATGATCGGGTGAATGCGGGCGAGGAACACGTATTCGCGTGCCGTGTAGCCGGTTTCCTCGCGCAGTTCGCGCACCGCGCACGCGAGCGCGCCTTCGTTCGGGTCGAGCTTGCCGGCCGGGAATTCGGCCATCACCTTGCCGATCGGATAGCGATACTGGCTTTCCATCAATACGCGGCCGTCGTCGAACAGCGGGATCACCATCACCGCGCCCGGGTGCTGCACGTACTCGCGCGTGGCCTTCTTGCCGTCCGGCAGACGGACGGTATCGCGCTTGAGCTTGAGGAACGCGCCGTCGAAGATTGCCTCGCTCTCGAGGCAGGTTTCGGTCAGTGCGGCGTCGTGATTGGGTAGTTCGGCCATCGGCGGCTCCTGGATGAGCACGACGGACGGCCGAAGCCGTCAGCGTCGTTTGACGAGATACTGGAACGTGAAGCCGGGAAACGCGAACACGACGAACAGACTGAACGTGATCGCGTAAAACTGCCAGCCCTGTTCGAAGCGGTTGCCGGCGCGCGACTCGAGCCAGAAGCCGAGCGCGCCGACGATGAAGTACAGCACGATCAGCTCGCCGATCCGCACCCACGCGTTCTTCTTCGTCGCGCCGAACGGCACGACGGCGAAGAGGCGTTGGTTCAGGAACGGCAGGTTGGCGCAGACGAGCGCCAACAGCACGATGAACCAGCCGGCTGCCGACATTACAGCGGCAGCGTGTGACGGATTGCCTGCAGGCAGGCGGTCAGCAGCGGGCTCGGGATCAGGCCGAGCACGACGACCGCCAGGCCGTTCAGCACGAGGATCGTGCGCTTGCAGAAGTCGCCCGAGATCGGCGTCGAATCCTGCGGCGCATCGAAGTACATCAGCTTCACGATGCGCAGGTAGTAGAACGCGCCGAACAACGACGTGATCACGGCCAGCACGGCCAGCCACGTGAGGCCCGCGTTGACGGTCGCCTCGAGCACGGCCAGCTTCGCGTAGAAGCCGACGGTCGGCGGGATGCCGGCCAGCGAGAACATCATGACCATCATCACGAACGCGAACACCGGGCTGCGCTTGTTGAGGCCCTTGAAGTCGTCGATCGTTTCCGCTTCGAAATCGCGGCGCGCGAGCAGCATCACCACGCCGAACGAGCCGAGCGTCGTGATCAGGTAGACGATCGCGTAGAACATCGCCGAGCTGTAGGCGTTCGCCGGTGCCGCCGCGTCGCCCTTCACGATGCCCGCGAGCAGGCCGAGCAGCACGAAGCCCATGTTCGAGATCGCCGAGTACGCGAGCATCCGCTTGATGTTGCGCTGGACGATACCGGTGATGTTACCGACGATCAGCGACAGCGCGGCCAGGATCACGAGCGCGGTCTGCCAGTTCTGCGCGAGCGGCAGCAGGCCCATCACCAGGAAGCGCAGGCCCCACGCGAACGCGGCAACCTTCGGGCCGCCGCCGACGAACAGCGTCATCGCGGTCGGTGCGCCCTGGTAGACGTCCGGCACCCACATGTGGAACGGCACGGCGCCGAGCTTGAACGCGATACCGGCGACGATGAAGATCACGCCGAACATCAGCACGGCCGCGTCGGTGTTGCCGCCGACCGCCTTGTACACTTCGCCGAGTTCGAGCGAGCCGGTCGCGCCGTAGAGCATCGAGATGCCGTACAGCACGAAGCCCGACGCGAGCGCGCCCAGCACGTAGTACTTCATCGCGGCTTCGCTCGACTGCGCGGCATCGCGACGCAGCGCGATGACCGCATACAGCGACAGCGACATCAGTTCGAGACCGAGGTACAGCGTCAGGAAGTTGTTGCCCGACACCATGACCAGCTGACCGAGCAGCGAGAACATGCCGAGCAGGAACACGTCGCCGCGGAACATGTCGCGGTCTTCGAGGTACTTGCGCGAATAGACGAGCGAGACCGCGAAACCGAACGACACGACCGCCTTCATCATGCTCGCGAACGAGTCGACGACGACCATCTTCGAGAAGAAGTAGTACTGGTGCGGGTCGAGCGCCTGGACCGCGAACCACACGCCGGCGACGACCGACGAGACGACCGCGATCAGATAGGTCAGGCGGCGGCCGGAAGCACCGGTAAAGGTGTCGTTCAGCCATGCGACGACGATGGCGGCCATCACCAGCGCGTCAGGCAACAGGACATTCATAGGA
This sequence comes from Burkholderia sp. 9779_493, assembly GCF_015712215.1. Lineage (NCBI taxonomy): Bacteria > Pseudomonadati > Pseudomonadota > Betaproteobacteria > Burkholderiales > Burkholderiaceae > Burkholderia > Burkholderia sp. 9779_493. The sequence goes on along the minus strand of NZ_JACCQA010000039.1, from coordinate 55,539 downwards.
GCGTTCATGATCTTGATTTCCTCCGCTCGCGATTACTGGGCCAGCGGCAGCTTCGACTGCGCGACGTGGGAGAGGAGGTTTTCGACGGAAACGTGCATCACGTCGGTGAAAGGCTTCGGATACAGGCCCATCAGCAGCGTGAACGCGGCGAGCACGGCCAGCATCAGGAATTCGCGACGGCCGATGTCCTTCAGCTTGGCAACGTGATCGTTCGCGACCGCGCCGAAATACACACGCTTGTACATCCACAGCGTGTAGGCCGCGCCGAGGATCAGCGTGAATGCCGCGCCGAATGCGATCCAGAAGTTGTACTGGACGGCCGCGAGAATCACCATGAACTCGCCGACGAAACCCGACGTACCCGGCAGGCCGCAGTTGGCCATCGAGAACAGCATCGCGAATGCCGCGAACTTCGGCATCACGTTGACGACGCCACCGTAATCGGCGATCTGGCGCGAGTGCACGCGGTCGTACAGCACACCGATGCAGAGGAACATCGCGCCCGACACGAAGCCGTGCGAGATCATCTGGATGATCGCGCCTTCGACGCCGAGCTGGTTGAAGATGAAGAAGCCGAGCGTGACGAAGCCCATGTGCGCGATCGACGAATACGCGACCAGCTTCTTCATGTCGGCCTGCACCATCGCGACGAGGCCGATGTAGATCACCGCGATCAGCGACAGCGTGATCACGACGGGTGCCAGGAAGTGGCTCGCGTCAGGCGTGATCGGCAGCGAGAAGCGCAGGAAACCGTACGCGCCGAGCTTCAGCATGATCGCGGCCAGCACGACCGAGCCGCCCGTCGGCGCTTCCACGTGCGCGTCCGGCAGCCACGTGTGCACCGGCCACATCGGCACCTTCACCGCGAACGCGAGGAAGAACGCAATGAACAGCAGGATCTGTGGCGTCATCGCGATCTTCGCGTTCTGCCACGTCGCGAGGTCGAACGAGTGCGTTTCCGTGTACAGGTAGATCAGCGCGACCAGCATCAGCAGCGAGCCGGCCAGCGTGTACAGGAAGAACTTGAACGCCGCATACACGCGGTTCGGGCCGCCCCACACGCCGATGATGATGTACATCGGGATCAGGGTCGCCTCGAAGAATACGTAGAACAGCAGGCCGTCGGCCGCCGAGAACACGCCGATCATGATCCCGGACAGGATCAGGAACGCCGCGAGGTACTGCGCGACGTTCTCGGTGATCACTTCCCACGCGGCGATCACGACGATCACGGTGATCAGCGCGGTCAGCACGACGAACCACATCGAGATGCCGTCGACGCCGAGGTGATACGCAATGTCGAAGCGTTCGATCCAGGTCGACTTCTCGACGAACTGCAGCGCAGCCGTGCTCGAGTCGAAGCCCGTGATCAGCGGGATCGTGACCGCGAGGCCGAGCAGCGCACCGATCAGCGCAACCCAGCGGGCCGTCCCCGGATTTTTGTCGTTACCTACCGCAAGCACGAGGAGGCCGAAAACGATCGGCAGCCAGATCGCGGTACTGAGAATCGGAAAAGCGTGCATTAGTTGTCCCCCCGCCTTATTTGCCGCCGAGCGTTACAAACAGGGTCAGGAGCCCCAGCATGCCGATGATCATGGCGAACGCGTAGTGATAGATGTAACCGGATTGGAGGAAGCGGATCACGCCGGCGAACCAGCCGATGAACCGGGCGCTGCCGTTGACGAGGCCGTCGATCACGACGACGTCGCCCTCCTTCCACAGGCCGCGGCCGATCGCCACCGAACCGCGGGCGAACACCACTTCGTTGATCTTGTCCATGTAGTACTTGTTGTCCAGCAGCGTGTAGATCGGGCCGAACGCGCGGCGGATCGACGCCGGCAGCTCCGGACGCTTCAAGTACAGGAACCACGCGACGACGACACCGGCGAGCGCCAGCCACACCGGCAGGCCCGACACCGAATGCAGGCCCATGCCGACCCAGCCGTGGAACTCTTCGGCCATCTCGGCCAGCGCCGGATGGTTTTCGCCGATGAAGATCACCTTGTCGAATGCAACGCCGTGCTGGAAGAAATCGCCGAACAGCATCGGGCTGATCGCGATCGCGCCGATGATCACCGACGGGATCGCCAGCAGGACCAGCGGCACCCACACGACCCACGGGGTCTCGTGCGGCTCGTGCGCGTGGTCGTCATGACCGTGGCCATGGCCGTGATCGTCGTGGCCGTGCGCGGCCGCCATGCCCATCGGCGATTCCGGATGCTTCGGCTGGCGGAAGCGCTCTTCGCCGTGGAACACCAGGAAGTACATGCGGAACGAGTACAGCGCCGTGACGAACACGCTCGCGACGACCGCGAAGTACGCGAAGCCCGAACCCGGCAGGTGCGACAGCTTCACCGCGTCGATGATCGAGTCCTTCGAGTAGAAGCCCGAGAAAAACGGCGTACCGATCAGCGCGAGCGAGCCGACGAGCGACGTGATCCACGTGATCGGCATGTACTTGCGCAGGCCGCCCATGTTGCGCATGTCCTGGTCGTGGTGCATGCCCATGATCACCGAGCCGGCGCCGAGGAACAGCAGCGCCTTGAAGAACGCGTGCGTCATCAGGTGGAACACGGCGACCGGGTAAGCGGACACGCCGAGCGCGACGGTCATGTAGCCGAGCTGCGACAGCGTCGAGTACGCGACCACCCGCTTGATGTCGTTCTGGACGATGCCGAGGAAGCCCATGAAGAGCGCCGTGATCGCGCCGATCACCGTGATGAAGGACAGCGCGGTATCCGACAGCTCGAACAGCGGCGACATGCGCGACACCATGAAGATGCCGGCCGTGACCATCGTCGCCGCGTGAATCAGCGCCGAGATCGGGGTCGGGCCTTCCATCGAGTCCGGCAGCCACACGTGCAGCGGGAACTGCGCCGACTTGCCCATCGCGCCGATGAACAGGCAGATACAGGCAACGGTCAGCAGGCCCCAGTCGGTGCCCGGGAAGTGCAGGCTCGCGAGTTCCGCGCGCTTCGCGAACACTTCGCCGTAGTTCATCGAGCCGGCGAACGCGAGCAGCAGGCCGATGCCGAGCAGGAAGCCGAAGTCGCCCACGCGGTTCACGAGGAACGCCTTCATGTTCGCGTAGATCGCGCTCTCACGCGTGAAGTAGAAACCGATCAGCAGGTACGACACCAGACCCACCGCTTCCCAGCCGAAGAACAGCTGCAGGAAGTTGTTGCTCATCACGAGCATCAGCATCGAGAACGTGAACAGCGAGATGTACGAGAAGAAGCGCTGGTAGCCGTCCTCTTCCGCCATGTAGCCGATCGTGTACACGTGCACCATCAGCGAGACGAAGGTCACGACGACCATCATCATCGCGGTCAGCGAATCGACGAGGAAGCCGACTTCGAGCTTCAGCGAGCCGACGTTCATCCATTCGTAGACGGTCGCGTTGAAGCTCGCACCGCCCATCACGTCGAAGAAGACTTTCGCCGACAGGAGGAACGCGATCAATACGCCGAGGATCGTGATCCGGTGTGCGCCCTTGCGCCCGACTGCGTTCCCGAACAGCCCCGCAATCAGCGAGCCGGCCAGCGGAGCGAGCGGAATCGCCAGCAGCAGGTTTTCATTGAGTGTCGTTGACATAACAGCGTTGCCTGAAATTAACCTTTGAGCTGATCGAGATCCTCGACATTGATCGTGTCGAGCTTACGGAACAGGGTCACCAGAATCGCGAGACCGATCGCGGCTTCCGCTGCGGCGACGGTCAGCACGAAGAACACGAAGATCTGGCCGTGCACGTCACCCAGGTAGTGCGAGAACGCGACGAAGTTGGTGTTCACCGCCAGCAGCATCAGTTCGATCGACATCAGGATGATGATGACGTTGCGGCGGTTCAGGAAAATCCCGACGATCGCGATCGCGAACAGGATCGCGCCGAGCACAAGGTAGTGAGCAAGAGTCAGCATGGTTTTCTTTTCCTCCGCTTAGCCGTTGGTGCCCGAACCGGCTTCGCTTTGCGCCGCTTCCGGCTGCGGCTTGTCCGCTTCCATCTTCACGAGGCGCACGCGGTCGTTGCGGCGCACCTTGACCTGATCCGACACACGCTGGCGCTTGCTGTCCTTGCCCTTGCGCTCGGTCAGCCCGATCGCGGCGATGATCGCGACCAGCAGCACGAGGCCGGCGATTTCGAACGCGAAGATGTAGTCGGTGTAGATCACCTTGCCGATCAGGCGCGTGTTCGACCAGTTGGCCATCTCGCCCGTCGCCATCGCATGCACGGTGTGCGTGTCGCCGTAACCGCGCCACAGGATCAGCGCGGTTTCGATCACGATGATCGCGCCGACCACGGTGGCCATCGGTACGAAGCGCTTGAAATCGCGGCGCAGGTAGTCGATGTTGATGTCCAGCATCATCACGACGAACAGGAACAGCACCATCACCGCGCCCACGTAGACCAGCACCAGCAGGATCGCGAGGAACTCCGCCTCCAGCAGCATCCAGATCGCGGCGGCGTTGAAGAACGCCAGCACAAGGAAAAGCGCAGACGCCACCGGGTTGCGCGAAGTGATCACCTTCAGCCCTGATACCACCAGGAGCAGCGCGAAGATGTAGAACAGTACGGTCGTGAATTCCATGATTACCGGTTCATCGTTAGGCCATAGTCAGGCGCGGCTTGCGGGACGCCCGCACCCGTCGCGGCGGCTCGGCCCGTTCATGCCGGGCCGGCACTGCAAACACAATCAACGATACGGCGCGTCGGCAGCCTTCGCCGCGGCGATGTCCTTCTCGTAGCGGTCGCCCACCGCGAGCAGCATATCCTTCGTGAAATACAGGTCGCCGCGCTTTTCGCCGTGGTACTCGAGAATCTGCGTCTCGACGATCGAATCGACCGGGCAGCTCTCTTCGCAGAAACCGCAGAAGATGCACTTCGTCAGGTCGATGTCGTAGCGCGTCGTGCGGCGCGTGTTGTCCGCGCGCGTTTCCGATTCGATCGTGATCGCCAGCGCGGGGCACACGGCCTCGCACAGCTTGCACGCGATGCAGCGCTCTTCGCCGTTCTCATAGCGGCGCAGCGCGTGCAGCCCGCGGAAACGCGGCGAAATCGGGGTCTTCTCTTCCGGGAACTGCACGGTGAACTTGCGCTTGAACGTGTAACGACCGGTCAGCGCGAGCCCCTTCAGCAGCTCGGTCAGGAAGAAAGTCTTAAAGAAGTGTTGGATAGCCGTCATGATTTCGTCCTTACTTCACCCAGATGTTCAGCGGCGACATCATCCAGCAGCCGACCACGACCACCCAGATCACCGTGACCGGCAGGAACACCTTCCAGCCCAGACGCATGATCTGGTCGTAACGGAAGCGCGGGAACGTCGCACGCACCCAGATGAACACCGACAGCAGTGCGAAGACCTTCAGCACCAGCCAGAAGATGCCCGGGATGAACGACAGGAATTCGAACGGGGCGTCCCAGCCGCCGAGGAACAGCGTCGCAGCCAGCGCCGAGATCACGATCATGTTGATGTACTCGGCGAGGAAGAACAGCGCGAACGCCATACCCGAGTAATCGATCATGTGACCCGCGACGATCTCCGACTCCCCTTCCACCACGTCGAACGGGTGACGGTTCGTTTCGGCGATGCCCGAGATGAAGTAGACGACGAACGCCGGCAGCAGCGGCAGCCAGTTCCACGACAGGAAGTTCACGCCGTGGCCGGCGAAGAAGCCGTGCTGTTGCGAGCCGACGATTTCCGACAGGTTCAGGCTGCCGGCCGTCATCAGCACCAGCACCAGCGCGAAGCCCATCGAGATTTCGTACGACACCATCTGTGCCGCGGCGCGCATCGCACCGAGGAACGCGTACTTCGAGTTCGACGCCCAGCCGGCGAGAATCACCGCGTACACGCCGATCGACGAGATCGCCATCGCGTACAGCAGGCCCGCGTTCACGTTCGCGAGCACGGCTTCGGCCTGGAACGGGATCACCGCCCACACGGCGAACGCCGGCACGACGGTCATGATCGGCGCGATCAGGTACAGCCAGCGGCTGGCGGCGGTCGGCTGGATGACTTCCTTCAGCAGCAGCTTCAGCACGTCGGCGATCGGCTGCAGCAGGCCGCCGGGGCCGACGCGGTTCGGGCCGAGACGTACGTGCATCCAGCCGATCAGCTTGCGTTCCCACAGAATCAGGTACGCGACGCACAGCAGGATGACGACGGAGACGACGAGGATGCGCACGACTGCCCACACCGTCGGCCACGCGAAGCCGAGAAGCTGGGCCCCGCCCGCGTTGATCGTATCGAACAAGCTCATTTACGCCTTCTCCACCACCAGTTCACCGGACAGGCTGCCGAGCGCTGCGCCGGCAGGCGTCGCCGCCGACACGCGAACGACCGTCTCCGCAAGATTCGCGTCGCGCACGGCCGGCAACTGCACCGCACGCTCGCCCTGGCGCACGCGCACCGCGTCGCCTTCCTTCAAGCCCAGCTTGTCGAACAGCGCGGCCGGCAGGGCTGCGACGTTCGCCGCCTTCGCGGCGGCCGTCAGGTGCAGCGCACCTGCTCGGCGCACGAGTGCGTCGGCGTGATAGATCGGCACATCGGCCAGGCGCTCGAAACCACCGTTCGCGGCGTTCGCCGTGGCACGGGCCGGCGCGACCGACGTCTGGTTCGACAGGCGACCCGCGACGCCGGCGTCGCCGAGCGCGGCGACACGCACTTCTTCCGCGGTCTCGTATTCGAAGTTCGGCAGACCGAGCAGGCTGCCGAGCACGCGCAGCACCTTCCACGCCGGACGCGTGTCGCCGAGCGGGCGCACGACGCCGTTGAAGCTCTGCACGGTGCCTTCCGCGTTGACGAACGTACCGGCCGTTTCGGTGAACGGCGCAACCGGCAGCAGCACGTCGGCGTAGTCGAGGCCGTGCTTGAACGGCGACATCACGACGACCATCTCCGCCTGGTTCAGCGCGGCCAGTGCCTGCGCCGGGTCGGCCGTATCGAATTCCGGTTCGACGTTCAGCAGCACGTAGCCCTTGCGCGGCTGCGCGAACGCTTCGCGTGCGTTCAGGCCACCTTCGCCCGGCAGTGCGCCGACCACGTGCGCGCCGACCGTGTTCGCCGCTTCCGTCAGGAAGCCGAACGTGGCGCCGGTGTTGTCAGCGATCCACTGGGCGACGGCGTGCAGCTTCGCGAATTGCGGATGACGGACCGCGACGTTGCCGAGCAGCACCGCGCGGCGTTCGCCGTTCGCGAGCGACTGCGCGACAGCCTGGGCGGCCGGCGATGCCGTGACGCCCGCGAGCGCGTCGGGCAGCGCGATGCCGCGCAGTTGCGCGACGGCCGCGGCGATGCCGGCCAGCTCGTCGAGCCATGCGGACGGCGCGGCGACGATGCGTTGCGCGGTCGGGATCAGCGAATCGTCGCCGGTCGCGTGCAGGAAGTGCAGCTTCGCACCGTTCTTCGCAGCCTGACGCAGGCGCGATGCGAACAGCGGGTGGTCGCGGCGCAGGAACGACCCGACGACGAACGCGGCGTCCACGTTCGACAGATCGGCGATCGGCATGCCGAGCCACGGCGCGCCCTGGACCGGTGCCGAGAAATCCTGCTGACGCAGACGGAAGTCGACGTTCGGCGTTTTCAGTTCGTTGGCGAGCTGCTTCACGAGGAACAGCTCTTCGGCCGTGCTGTGCGCGCTCGCGAGCATCGCCAGCGCGTTCGCGCCGTGATCCGCGGCGATGCCCTTCAGGCCCTTCGCGACGTATTCGAGCGCGGTCTGCCAGTCGGTCTCGATCCACTGGCCGCCCTGCTTCAGCATCGGCTTCGTCAGGCGCTCTTCACTGTTGAGGCCTTCATACGAGAAGCGGTCCTTGTCCGAGATCCAGCATTCGTTGATCGCTTCGTTCTCGAACGGCAGCACGCGCATCACGCGGTTGTTCTTCACCTGCACGACGAGGTTCGCGCCGACGGAATCGTGCGGGCTCACCGACTTGCGACGCGACAGTTCCCAGGTACGGGCGCTGTAGCGGAACGGCTTGCTGGTCAGCGCGCCGACCGGGCACAGGTCGATCATGTTGCCCGACATTTCGGAGTCGACCGTCTTGCCGACGAACGTCGTGATTTCCGAATGCTCGCCGCGGCCCAGCATGCCGAACTCCATCACGCCGGCGATTTCCTGGCCGAAGCGGACGCAGCGCGTGCAGTGGATGCAGCGCGACATTTCTTCCATCGAGATCAGCGGGCCCACGTTCTTGTGGAACACCACGCGCTTTTCTTCCGAGTAGCGCGACGACGACTTGCCGTAGCCGACCGCCAGATCCTGCAGCTGGCATTCGCCGCCCTGATCGCAGATCGGGCAATCGAGCGGGTGATTGATGAGGAGGAATTCCATCACCGACTGCTGCGCCTTCACAGCCTTGTCGGACTGCGTGCGGACGATCATGCCGGCCGACACGGGGGTCGCGCAGGCAGGCACGGCCTTCGGCATCTTCTCGACTTCGACGAGACACATCCGGCAGTTGGCCGCAACCGACAGTTTCTTGTGATAGCAGAAGTGAGGAATGTACGTATCCGCCTTGTGCGCAGCCTGGATCACCATGCTGCCTTCGGGCACCTCGACCTTCTTGCCGTCTATTTCAAGTTCAACCATGATGGTGAATGGTCCTTAACCTATTTCCGCCCGTTCGCGCCTTCGCCCGACCGTGCGCTCAAATTCCGCAACCGGGTGCGCTTCAGGCTGCCGCCGCGTGCGCGTGGCCGCCGACCATGCAGTGCTTGTGCTCGACGTGGTACGCGAATTCGTCCCAGTAGTGCTTCAGCATCCCGCGTACCGGCATCGCCGCCGCATCGCCGAGCGCACAGATCGTGCGGCCCATGATGTTCTCGGCCACCGAGTTCAGCAGGTCCAGATCTTCCTGGCGGCCTTCGCCGTGCTCGATACGGTTCACGACGCGATACAGCCAGCCGGTGCCTTCACGGCACGGCGTGCACTGGCCGCACGATTCCTCGTAGTAGAAGTACGACAGGCGCAGCAGCGAGCGCACCATGCAGCGCGTCTCGTCCATCACGATCACCGCGCCGGAACCGAGCATCGAGCCCGCCTTCGCGATCGAGTCGTAGTCGAGATCGGTCTGCATCATGATGTCGCCCGGGATCACCGGCGCCGACGAACCGCCCGGAATCACGGCCTTGATCTTCTTGCCGCCGCGCATCCCGCCGGCGAGCTCCATCAGCGTCGCGAACGGCGTGCCGAGCGGCACCTCGTAGTTGCCCGGGCGCTCGACGTCGCCCGACACCGAGAAAATCTTCGTGCCGCCGTTGTTCGGCTTGCCGATCTCGAGGTAATTCTGCGGCCCGATGGACAGCAGGAACGGCACCGCGGCGAACGTCTCGGTGTTGTTGATCGTGGTCGGCTTGCCGTACACGCCGAAGCTCGCCGGGAACGGCGGCTTGAAGCGCGGCTGGCCCTTCTTGCCTTCGAGCGACTCGAGCAGCGCCGTTTCCTCGCCGCAGATGTACGCACCGTAACCGTGGTGCGCGTGCAGCTGGAACGAGAATTCCGAGCCCATGATGTTGTCGCCGAGGAACCCGGCGGCGCGTGCCTCATCGAGCGCGGCTTCGAAGCGTCGATACACTTCGAAGATTTCGCCGTGGATGTAGTTGTAGCCGACGGTGATGCCCATCGCGTACGCGCCGATGGCCATGCCTTCGATCAGCGCATGCGGGTTCCAGCGCAGGATGTCGCGATCCTTGAACGTGCCCGGCTCGCCTTCGTCCGAGTTGCAGACGAGGTACTTCTGCCCCGGGAACTGGCGCGGCATGAAGCTCCACTTCAGGCCGGTCGGGAAGCCCGCACCGCCGCGACCGCGCAGGCCCGACGCCTTCACGTCGGCGATCACCTGCTCGGGCGGAATCTTTTCTTCGAGAATGCGGCGCAGCTGCTTGTAGCCGCCGCGCGCAACGTAGTCTTCGAGGTGCCAGTTCTCGCCGTTCAGACCAGCGAGGATCAGCGGTTTGATGTGACGGTCGTGGAGGGACGTCATTTCGAGAGCTCCTCAAGCAGCTGGTCGATCTTCTCGCGGCTCATGAAGCTGCACATTCTGTGATTGTTCACCAGCAGCACCGGCGCATCGCCGCACGAGCCCATGCATTCGCCTTCCTTCAGCGTGAACTTGCCGTCGGGCGTGGTCTCGCCGAAGCCGATGCCCAGCTTCTGTTTCAGGTAGTCGGCAGTCGCTTCCGCGCCGCCGTGCGGGCCGAGCTGGCACGGCAGGTTCGTGCAGAGCGTGATCTTGTGCTTGCCGACCGGTTTGAGCTCGTACATCGTGTAGAACGTCGCGACTTCCTGCACGGCAACGGCCGGCATGCCGAGATAGTCCGCAACGAACTGCATCAGTTCGGGCGACAGCCAGCCGTGCTCTTCTTGAGCCACGGCCAACGCCGACATCACGGCGGACTGTTTCTGATCGGCGGGATACTTCGTCAACGCTCGATCGATTTCCTTCAGGCCTTCAGCTGAGATCATTTTCAGACACGACTCTTTCAATTCCTACCGAACGAACAACCTGCCGCACACTGGGGTGCATGGACGGCAGACCTGGCGCTCACTCTGTTGACAGCTTGCGAAGCCGCGCCGGTTCAGCGCGCATCGCGTGTGACTTACTGCTCGCCGCCCGCGCTCGCGGGCGGCGCAACCATTAGCGATCGATTTCGCCGAACACGATGTCCTGCGTACCGATGATCGTGACGGCGTCGGCGATCATGTGACCGCGCGCCATTTCGTCGAGCGACGCCAGGTGCGCGAAACCCGGTGCGCGAATCTTGAGGCGATACGGCTTGTTGGCGCCGTCCGACACGAGGTAGATGCCGAATTCACCCTTCGGATGCTCGACCGCCGCGTACGCTTCGCCTTCCGGCACATGGAAACCTTCGGTGAAGAGCTTGAAGTGGTGAATCAAGTCTTCCATGTTGGTCTTCATGCCGACGCGCGACGGCGGGGCAACCTTGTGATTGTCCGTCATCACCGGGCCCGGATTCTTGCGGAGCCACTCAATACACTGTTTCGCGATGCGGATCGACTGGCGCATTTCTTCGACGCGCACCAGATAGCGGTCGTAGCAATCGCCGTTCACGCCGACCGGCACGTCGAAATCCATCCGATCGTACACTTCGTAGGGCTGCTTCTTGCGCAGGTCCCACGCGATGCCCGAGCCGCGCAGCATCGGGCCCGTCAGGCCCATCTGCAGCGCACGTTCCGGGCTCACCACGCCGATCCCGACCAGACGCTGTTTCCAGATCCGGTTGTCGGTCAGCAGCGTTTCGTATTCGTCGACGCACTTCGGGAAGCGCGTGAAGAAATCGTCGATGAAGTCGAGCACCGAACCACTGCGCGCTTCGTTCATCTTCGCGAGCGCCTTCTCGTTGCGAATCTTCGACGCCTTGTATTGCGGCATTGCGTCAGGCAGATCGCGATAGACGCCGCCCGGACGATAGTAGGCCGCGTGCATCCGGGCGCCGGACACCGCTTCGTACACGTCCATCAGGTCTTCGCGCTCGCGGAACGCGTACAGGAACACGGCCATCGCGCCGACGTCGAGTGCGTGCGCGCCGATCCACATCAGGTGGTTCAGCACGCGCGTGATTTCGTCGAACAGCACGCGGATGTACTGCGCGCGCTCCGGCACTTCGATGCCGAGCAGCTTTTCGATCGCGAGCACGTAGCCGTGCTCGTTGACCATCATCGACACGTAGTCGAGACGGTCCATGTACGGCACGGACTGGATGAAGGTCTTGGATTCCGCGAGCTTTTCCGTCGCTCGGTGCAGCAGGCCGATGTGCGGATCGGCACGCTGGATGACTTCGCCGTCGAGCTCGAGCACGAGGCGCAGCACGCCGTGCGCTGCCGGGTGCTGCGGGCCGAAGTTGAGCGTGTAGTTCTTGATTTCTGCCATGACGCCCCCTTAATGTTTCAGACCGCCATAGCGATCCTCGCGGATCACGCGCGGCGTGATTTCGCGCGGCTCGATCGTCACCGGCTGGTACACGACCCGCTTCTCTTCCGGGTCGTAACGCATTTCGACGTAGCCCGACACCGGGAAGTCCTTGCGGAACGGGTGACCGATGAAGCCGTAGTCGGTGAGGATGCGGCGCAGGTCGGGGTGGCCTTCGAACACGATGCCGTACAGGTCGAACGCTTCGCGCTCGTACCAGTTCGCCGAGGTCCAGATGTCGACCAGCGACGCCACGATCGGCAGATCGTCGTCCGGCGCGAATGCGCGCAGGCGCAGGCGCCAGTTGTTCGTGACCGACAGCAGGTGCGACACGGCCGCGAAGCGCGGGCCGTCGTAGGCGCCGTCGCCGAAGGTCTGGTAGTCGACGCCGCACAGGTCGATCAGTTGCTCGAAACGGAGCTTCGGATCGTCGCGCAGCGTCTTTGCGACTTCGAGGTAATCGCTCGCCTTCACGACGAGCGTCAGTTCACCGATCGCTTCGGTGAGGCTCACCACGCGCGCGCCGAGCGCGGCTTCGAGGTTTGCCTTGAGGGTCTCGATTTTGCTTGCCATATTGAGGGGACGCTCGGGGCTTTATTGACGGGCGATGGTATTGGTGCGGCGGATCTTCGCCTGAAGCTGGATCACGCCGTAGACCAGCGCCTCGGCCGTGGGCGGACAGCCCGGCACGTAGACGTCGACCGGCACGATCCGGTCGCAGCCGCGGACCACCGAGTACGAGTAGTGGTAGTAACCACCGCCGTTTGCGCACGACCCCATCGAGATCACCCAGCGCGGCTCGGCCATCTGGTCGTACACGCGGCGCAGCGCGGGCGCCATCTTGTTGCACAGCGTGCCGGCCACGATCATCACGTCCGACTGACGCGGGCTCGGACGGAACACGACGCCGAACCGGTCCAGATCGTAACGGGCCGCGCCCGCATGCATCATCTCGACGGCGCAACACGCGAGCCCGAACGTCATCGGCCACAGCGAGCCGGTACGCGTCCAGTTGATCAGCTTGTCAGCCGTCGTGGTGACAAACCCTTCCTTCAAGACCCCTTCGATACTCATTTGCTTTCCACTCCAGACGAGCGACCGAGCGTGGCCGCCCATGCAAACCGGCGATTAACCCATCACTCCCAGTCGAGGCCGCCTTTCTTCCAGATATAGGCAAAGCCCAGCAGGAATTCGAGCAGAAAAATCATCATTGCGATGAAACCCGGCCAGCCGATGTCCCGGAGCGCGACGCCCCACGGAAACAGGAATGCGGTTTCGAGATCGAAGATGATGAACAGGATGGCGACGAGGTAATACCGAACGTCGAATTTCATCCGGGCGTCTTCAAAGGCTTCGAAGCCGCACTCGTACGGTGCGTTCTTCTCGACGTCCGGCTTGTTGGGACCAAGGAGCTTGCCGATGCTGACCAGCGCTATACCTAAACCAGTGCCCACGAGGAGGAACAACAAGACGGGGTAATAGGCTGCGAGGTTCAAGGCAATCCTCTATCGGTTGGTTCTGAGCGTCCGGAGAATACCACTTCCGGCGGAAGGAATCATTTCGGAGTACAGGCGATCGCAAGACAACCGCAAGCACACCCCAGAAATGAAAAATGCCAGCCACTAGAAGCGGCTGGCATTGAGTAACTTTGGTGCCGACGGCGAGACTCGAACTCGCACAGCTTTCGCCACTACCCCCTCAAGATAGCGTGTCTACCAATTTCACCACGTCGGCACTGCATGCAACTCGGGTTGTGCTGCTCGTTTCCCGCGAATCGCTTCAAGAATTAAATTCTAACCCGAGTTCCAGATTTGTTCAACGCACAAACGCAAAAAATTTAACTTTTTATTTCGGGACATCCTGGCCCGGCACGCTTGCGGCCGAACCGGCGGCAGCGGACGCCGCGACGGCCGGTGCCGACGCTGCAGGTGCCGATGCCGGCGCGGTCACGGCCGTGCCGAGCACGCCCGCCGACGGCGTCGACTTGTACGAACCGAGATACGTCAGCGCGAGCGTCGCGACGAAGAAGATCGTCGCGAGAATGCCCGTCGTACGCGACAGGAAGTTCGCCGAGCCCGTCGCACCGAACAGGCTGCCCGACGCGCCGCTGCCGAATGCGGCGCCCATGTCGGCCCCCTTGCCGTGCTGCAGCAGCACGAGTCCAATCACACCAAGTGCAGACAGCACCTGCACCACAATAATCAGCGTCTTGAATAACAGCATCACACCCACCCGATTGGATCGGGCGACCGGACCGACCGGCCGCCGTCATGGTTCAATTCGATCTCGGACCGCTCAACGCGCGGCCCGGCAGATCGCCAGGAAATCTTCCGCCTTCAGCGACGCGCCGCCGATCAGGCCGCCGTCGATGTCCGGCTGCGCGAACAGCTCTTCCGCGTTGTCCGGCTTCACGCTGCCGCCGTACAGCACGGACACGTCCGCCGCACCCTTTGCCGCAAGACGCGTACGCAGGAACGCGTGCACGTCCTGCGCCTGCGCCGACGTCGCGCTCTTGCCCGTGCCGATCGCCCAGACCGGCTCGTACGCGACGACGATGCGCGCGGCCTCGTCAGCCGTCAGCACGGCCAGCACCGCGTCGAGCTGCGCACCGACGACCTGCTCGGTCGCACCCGACTCGCGCTCGTCGAGCGTCTCGCCGACGCACACGACCGGCGTGAGGCCCGCCGCGAGCGCGCGCTGCGTCTTCGCCGCGACCGTCTCGCTGCTTTCGCCGTGATACGCGCGACGCTCCGAATGGCCGACGATCGCGTACCGCGCGCCGAACTCCGCCACCATCGCGGCCGCCACTTCGCCGGTGAACGCGCCTTGCTCGTGCGCGGACACGTCCTGCGCACCGAACGCGACACGGCCACCGCCGAGTTGCGCCTGAACCTGCGCGAGATACGGGAACGGCACGCACACGCCAATCGACGTTTCAGCCGCCACCGCGCCCGCACCCTGCACCACTTCGTTCAGCAGCGCCTGGTTGCCGGCCAGCCGGCCGTGCATCTTCCAGTTGCCGATCACTCGCTTTGTTCGTTGTTTCGACATCGTGTCCGTCTCGTCACTATCTTGTCATTAACGTGCCGGAACCCGGCCGTCAGGTTGGATCTGGCGAAGCAAACCCGCGATTTTACTGCGCGGGGCTTGAACCGGTCAAACCGCGCATGTCAAGCCCGCCGCACGGGGCGTCAGGCGTTCGACCCCCAATCGAGCACAATCTTGCCGGTATGCTCGCTGCTTTCCATCAGCGCATGCGCCTGCGCGGCGTCCGCGGCGGGCAGCACGCGATAGATCACCGGCTTGATGCGGCCGTCGGCGAGCAGCGGCCATACGCGCGCCTTCAGCTGCGCGGCGATACGGGCCTTGAATTCGACCGGGCGCGGGCGCAGCGTCGAACCGGTGATCGTCAGCCGGCGGCGCAGGATCTCGCCGAGGTTGACGTCGGCCTTCGCGCCGCCAAGCAGCGCGATCAGCACGAGACGGCCGCCGTCCGCGAGCGCGGACAGCTCGCGCGGCACGTACGAGCCCGCCACCATGTCGAGGATCACGTCGACGCCGCGATCGTGCGTCAGCGACTTCACGACTTCGACGAAGTCTTCGGTCTTGTAGTTGATCGCGCGCTCGGCGCCGAGCGCCTCGCACGCACGGCACTTGTCGGCGGTGCCGGCCGTCGCGAACACGCGAAAACCGAGCGCATGCGCGATCTGGATCGCCGTCACGCCGATGCCGCTGGAGCCGCCCTGCACGAGCAGCGTCTCGTGCTCGCCGCCCTCGCCCGCGCCGAGCTGCGCACGGTCGAACACGTTGCTCCACACGGTGAAAAACGTTTCGGGCAGCGACGCGGCCTCGATATCGGTGAGGCCGCCCGGCACCGGCAGGCACTGCGGCAGCGGCGCGACCGCATATTCGGCATAGCCGCCGCCCGCGAGCAACGCGCACACGCGGTCGCCGAGCTTCAGGCCGAACGGGTTCAGCACCGCATCGGACAGATCGCCGCCGACGATCTCGCCCGCGACCTCGAGGCCCGGCAGATCCGACGCACCCGGCGGCGGCGCATAGGCGCCCTTGCGCTGGAACACGTCGGGCCGGTTCACGCCGGAAGCCGCCACCTTGATCAGCACCTCGCCGCGCTTCGGTTCGGGGCGCGGACGCTCCGCGAGCTTCAGCACGTCGGGGGCGCCGAATTCGGTGATTTCGATGGCTTTCATGGTGAAAATCGCTCCAGGATCGGAATCGGATGGCACGGCCGCGCGCACGGCGTGGACGCCTCGCCGGCGCTGCTGCGCCGCACAACGATGCTACAGAAAAAACGGCCGGCACGCTTTCGCACTGCCGGCCGTTGATCCGCCTGTCCGCTTACTGCTGCGGCGGCGTATCCGACTGCGCTGCAGCCGCTGCTTCATTCAGCAGCGCCTTGGCCGACAGACGCACGCGACCCTTCTCGTCCGTCTGGATCACCTTGACCTTCACCTGCTGACCTTCCTTCAGGTAGTCGTTGATGTCCTTCACGCGCTCGTTGACGATTTCCGAGATGTGCAGCAGGCCGTCCTTGCCCGGCAGCAGGTTCACGATCGCGCCGAAATCGAGCAGCTTGAGCACCGTGCCTTCGTACACCTGGCCGACTTCGATCTCGGCCGTGATCTGCTCGATGCGCTTCTTCGCTTCGGCCATGCCGTCGCTGCTCGTGCTCGCGATCGTCACGACGCCGTCGTCCGAGATGTCGATGGTCGTGCCCGTTTCTTCCGTCAGCGCGCGGATCACCGAACCGCCCTTGCCGATCACGTCGCGGATCTTTTCCGGATTGATCTTGATGGTGATCATGCGCGGCGCGAATTCCGACAGTTGCGTGTTCGCACCCGACACCGCCGAGGTCATCTTGCCGAGGATGTGCATGCGGCCTTCCTTCGCCTGCGCGAGCGCGACCTGCATGATTTCCTTCGTGATGCCCTGGATCTTGATGTCCATCTGCAGCGCCGTCACGCCTTGCTCGGTGCCGGCCACCTTGAAGTCCATGTCGCCGAGGTGGTCTTCGTCGCCGAGGATGTCGGTCAGCACCGCGAACTTGTTGCCTTCGAGAATCAGGCCCATCGCGATACCCGCGACGTGCGCCTTCATCGGCACGCCGGCGTCCATCAGCGCGAGGCAGCCGCCGCACACCGATGCCATCGACGACGAACCGTTCGATTCGGTGATTTCCGACACGACGCGGATCGAGTAGCCGAATTCGTCGGCGCTCGGCAGGCACTTGACCAGCGCGCGCTTGGCCAGCCGGCCGTGGCCGATTTCGCGGCGCTTCGGCGAACCGACGCGGCCCGTTTCGCCGGTCGCGAACGGGGGCATGTTGTAGTGAAGCATGAAGCGCTCGCGGTATTCGCCTTCGAGCGCGTCGATGATCTGCTCGTCACCCTTCGTGCCGAGCGTCGCGACGACCAGCGCCTGCGTCTCGCCGCGCGTGAACAGCGCCGAGCCGTGGGTACGCGGCAGCACGCCGGTGCGGATTTCGATCGGGCGCACGGTGCGCGTGTCGCGGCCGTCGATGCGCGGCTCGCCGTTCAGGATCTGCGAGCGGACGATCTTCGCTTCGATGTCGAACAGGATATTGCCGACGGTGGCCTTGTCGGCCGCGACCGTGCCGGCCGCCAGCGCGTCTTCCTCGAGCTTCGCCGAGGTCGCCGCGTAGACTTCCTTCAGCTTCGCCGAACGTGCCTGCTTGTCGCGCAGCTGGTAAGCGGCGAGCAGATCGTTCTGCGCCAGCTCGGTCACGCGTGCGATCAGCGCCTCGTTCTTCGGCGCCGGCTGCCAGTCCCACTCGGGCTTGCCGCCGTCGCGCACCAGTTCGTGGATCGCGTCGATCGCGATCTGCATCTGCTCGTGGCCGAACACCACCGCGCCCAGCATCACGTCTTCCGACAGTTGGTCGGCTTCCGATTCGACCATCAGCACGGCGCGCTCGGTACCCGCGACGACGAGGTCGAGGCTCGATGCCTTGATCTGGTCACGCGTCGGGTTCAGCACGTACGCGTTGTCGATGTACGCGACGCGTGCGGCGCCGACCGGGCCGTTGAACGGCAGGCCCGACACGGCGAGCGCAGCCGATGCGCCGATCAGCGCGGGGATGTCCGCCGGGATTTCCGGGTTCACGGACAGCACGTGGATCACGACCTGGACTTCGTTGTAGAAGCCTTCCGGGAACAGCGGGCGCAGCGGACGGTCGATCAGGCGCGACGTCAGCGTCTCGTGCTCCGACGGACGGCCTTCGCGGCGGAAGAAGCCGCCCGGGATCTTGCCGGCCGAATAGGTCTTCTCGAGGTAGTCGACGGTCAGCGGGAAGAAGTCCTGACCCGGCTTCGCCGACTTCGCGCCCACGACGGTCGCGAGCACGACGGTGTCTTCGACGTCGACGATCACGGCGCCGCTCGCCTGGCGAGCGACTTCACCGGTTTCGAGGCGCACCTTGTGCTGGCCCCACTGGAATTCCTTCACGACCTTGTTGAACATGGACATGGTTGCTCCTTTGTATTCATGCATTTCATTCGCCGCGCCGGCGATCCCGCGCGGCGGCGTCCCGACCGAATCACCCGGAGCAAGGTGTGTTTTTTATGCCATTCCAGCGCGGCGCTCATGCAGCGACGCGCTGGAATGACACAAATCCCGCCCCGGTATCGATCGTTGCGGCAGGCCGGCACGAACGTGCCGGACAGCCTGCGATGCGTGTGACGCTACGCACCGCGCAAAAACAAAATGCCTGTATCAGCGGACTGACACAGGCATCTTGCTGGCGGCAATCGCCTCGATTACTTACGCAGACCCAGCTTCTCGATCAGTGCGCGGTAACGGTCGGCATCCTTGCCCTTGAGGTAGTCGAGCAGCTTGCGGCGGCGGCTCACCATGCGCAGCAGGCCGCGGCGGCTGTGGTGATCCTTCGCGTGGGTCTTGAAGTGACCCGTCAGTTCGACGATACGTGCGGTCAGCAGTGCGACCTGGACTTCGGGCGACCCCGTGTCGTTGGTACCGCGGGCGAACTGAGCAACGACTTCCGACTTCTTGATATCTGCAACAGACATGTGATTTCCTTTCTAACTGAACAGGCGGACACGGAAGAATGGCCGTGCCGTGACTTACAACCGGCGCGCATTGTAGCACAACTCGATGCCGTTCTTACCGCCTCCCGTCACGGACGCGTCATCGAACACGTCGACGGCATCTCCGTGCGCTGCGCCGGCACCGCGAGCACCGTCCGGAAGCCGTAGCCCGACCCTTCGTTGTCGAAGCGCACGCCCGGCGCGCCGACCTTGTCCATGTCCATCACGTAAAGGGGCTGGATCAGCTGGTGATCCTGCGCGCGCATCCGCGACGCGTGGAAGCCGTCGTCGAACGACAGGCCTTCGAGCGCGCGTGCGACCGCGACCGGGTCGGCGGACCCCGCGCGGGTCATCGCGGCGGCCAGCATCTCGATCATCTGGCTCATCCGCCGCACCGGATAGTCGTCCTGCGCGGCCGGGAAACGGGTCCGGAACGCGCGGTAGAACGCGTCGGATTTGGCCCCGCCCGCGTTCGGATGCCAGTCGGCCACGGCCACCACGCGGCCGACGCCCGCGTCGCCCAGGGCCGCCGGCGCGCCGAGGCTGTTGCCGTAGAACGTATAGAACTTCGCGTCGAGCCCCTGTTCGCGCGCCGCCTTCACGAGCAGCGTGAGGTCGTTGCCCCAGTTGCCGGTCACGACGGCGTCCGCGCCGCTGGCGCGGATCTTCGCGATATACGGCGAGAAATCCTTGATCCGGCCGATCGGGTGGAATTCGTTGCCCGCGATCGTCACGTCCGGGCGCCGCGCGGCCAGCGCCTGCCGTGCGAGGGTGCTGACGTCGTGGCCGAAGCTGTAGTCCTGGTTCAGCAGATAGACCTTGCGCAGCGCGCGATCACGCGCCATCACGTCCGCGAGCGCGGCCATCCGCATGCCGGCATGCGCATCGAAGCGGAAATGCCAGAAACTGCAACGCGCGCCGGTCAGCGCCGGATCGTCGGCCGAATAGTTCAGGAACAGCATCCGGCTGTCCGGATTGCGCGCGTTCAGCTTGTCGAGCGCCGCGACGAGCGCGGCCGCGACGGCCGAGCTGTTGCCCTGCGCGACGAAGCCGATATGGCGGTCGGCCGCCGCGCGCAACTGCACGAGCGCCTCCTCCGGGCTGCCCTTGCTGTCGAGCACGACGAGTTCGAGCGGATGCGCGCCATCGCGCAGCTTCACGCCGCCCGCCGCGTTGACCTGCTCGACACCGAAACGCAGATTGCGCTCGACCGCCGCCCCCGCGTTCGCGAACGGGCCCGACATCCCTTCGATCAGCGCGATCCGCACCGGCTCGCCACCGGCAAACGCGGACGACGCCAGCATCCACCCCGCGCTCCACGCGAGCGCGCACCGCTTCCAACCCTGCATCGGCCACCTGCCCTTCAATCTGCCCGAGAAGCGCGGATCATAGGCCGCCGCGACCGCCGCCCGCAAGCGCGACAGCTGCGATCCGCACCGATTTTTCGCATGCGATGCGCCGTCGCGCGCCGTCCGTGATAAAACGGGACTTGTTTCCGTGTTCTGGAGAATCCGATGCGCATTCGCATTCCCGCGCGCCTGCCGGTGCTGGCCGTCTGCGCTACCGCGCTGCTGGCCGGTTGCGCGCAACCGTGGCAGCAATACCAGGCCGGCCAGGACGAGTCGGCGATCGTCGCACGCATGGGCCCGCCGCGCGAGATCTACGACCTGCCCGGCGGCGGCAAGCGCCTGATGTGGCCGACCCAGCCAATGGGCGAAATCACGGTCGCGGCCGACGTCGATGCGGCCCACCGGATCGTCAACGTGCGTCAGGTGCTGCAGCCGAGCGAGTTCTATCGCGCGGAGATCGGCAAGTGGACGAAGACCGACGTCCTCGTCAATTTCGGACGCCCGGTCGAGACGTCCTACTTCCCGCTGATGAAACGCGAGGTGTGGACGTACCGGTATCTCGAGGACAACGTCTGGTACATGATGTACAGCTTCTACTTCGATCCGCAGGGCATCCTGCGCACCACGCAGAAAACGCCGG
Organism: Burkholderia sp. 9779_493; assembly: GCF_015712215.1. Classification (NCBI taxonomy): domain Bacteria; kingdom Pseudomonadati; phylum Pseudomonadota; class Betaproteobacteria; order Burkholderiales; family Burkholderiaceae; genus Burkholderia; species Burkholderia sp. 9779_493. The sequence goes on along the minus strand of NZ_JACCQA010000039.1, from coordinate 34,536 downwards.
ACCCGCTGCACGATCCCGATCGCCGCACCCTGTTCTGACCGATTGCGCATTCAAGCGCAATTGTCGCAATGGCCATTTACGAATTATTGCGTGAATGGCCATTTCATTTTTTCCGTCGTCTTATTTAATTCGAAGAACAAGACGGAAATCTTTTCCGATTCCTGACATTCCGATGGCAAGCCGCTGAACGCCCCGTCATGCGGGCCACTGCGCGCATACAGGCATGGGCCGTGCATGTCATGCGTCGCGCTGGTGCATGCAATGCACTATGCCCAATCAATTTGAAACAATTTGTTTCAGTTCACCCGGAGTGCTAGGGCATACCCCTAATATCAGTCGAAATTCAACCTTTCAATTTAGAAAGAATGCGCTTGCGCCATTTCGGCCGATATTTATTTGCCTTTATCACAAAGGAGTCCTCATGAATCGCCCCAAGAGCATGCTGGTTGCCAACATTGCCTGGGCCCGCGAGACGCGCGAACACACGCCCGGCTTCTTCGACGCGCTCGCGCGCGGCCAGAACCCGCGCGTCCTGTGGATCGGCTGCGCCGACAGCCGCGTGCCGGCGGAAACCATCACGCACTGCGCGCCCGGCGAGCTGTTCGTCCATCGCAACATCGCGAACCTGTTCCATCCCGACGACGACAATTCCGCCAGCGTGCTCGAGTACGCGGTGCGGGTGCTGAAGGTCGATCACGTGATCGTGTGCGGCCACTACGGATGCGGCGGCGTGCGCGCATCGCTGCTGCCGCCGCCCGCCGACCTGCCGCACGTCGCGCGCCGCATCGCACCGCTCTGCGCGCTCGCGCGGCGCCATCGCGACACGCTCGACGGGCTCGACGACATGGCCGCCGCCGACCGCCTCGCCGAGCTGAACGTGCTCGAACAGGTGCGGCTGCTGCGCGCGTCGCCGATCGTGCGCGGTCGCGAACGGCCGCCGCTCGTGCACGGCTGGATCTTTTCGCTCGCCGACGGCCGCCTGAAGGAGCTCGATTCCGGCTATGCGGCATTGCCGACCGAAGCCGAGCCCGAACCTGTCGCGGCCGCCGCCGCGCTCGGTTGACCCGCGCCCTGCCCTCCCTGCCAACGAAACCACCCCAACCATGAAACTGAACGAGCGCCTGTCCACCCTGCCGCGCGACATCGTCGCCGGCATCGTCGTTTTCCTCGTTGCGCTACCGCTCTGTCTCGGTATCGCCAACGCCTCCGGCGTCGAGCCGTTCGCCGGGCTCGTGTCGGGCATCGTCGGCGGCATCGTCGTCGCGCTGCTGAGCGGCTCGTCGCTGTCCGTCAGCGGACCGGCCGCCGGCCTCGTCGTGATCGTCGTCGAAGGGATCGCGCAACTCGGCAGCTTCTCCGCGTTCCTGCTCGCGGTGCTGCTGTCCGGCGTGCTGCAGTTCGGCTTCGGCATGCTGCGCGCCGGCCGCTTCGCCGCGTACGTGCCGTCGCCCGTCATCAAGGGCATGCTCGCCGCGATCGGCCTGCTACTGATCGTGAAGCAGATTCCGTTCGCCTTCGGCATTGGCGGCTCGGCCGCGCAATCGTTTGCGAACTGGCCGGGGCTGCCGGTCGCATGGGCCGCCACGGCCATCGCGCTCGCGTCGCTCGCGCTGCTGGTGGCATGGGACACCCCCGCGCTGCGCCGCTTCGCGCTGGTGCGCTCGGTGCCCGCGCCGCTCGCGGTGGTCGTGCTCGGCATCGGCGCGACGCTGGTGCTGGGTGTCGTCGCGCCCGCGGTCGCGCCGGGCGCCGCCCACCGCGTCACCTTGCCCGAACTCGGATCGTTCACCGCCTTCGCGGCATCGCTCAAGCACGCGGAGCTCGGCCCCAACTTCGCGCAGCTCGTCAATCCGGACGTGTGGCGCGTCGCGATCACGCTCGCGGTCGTCGCCAGTCTCGAAACCCTGCTGAGCCTCGAAGCGGTCGAACAGATCGACCCGAAGCGCCGGCCGGTGCAACCCGACCGCGAACTGAAGGCCCAGGGCGTCGGCAATCTCGTCGCGGGCGCGGTCGGCGGCCTGCCGATCACGTCGGTGATCGTGCGCAGCTCGGTGAACGTCAACGCGGGCGCGCAAAGCCGGATGTCGGCGATCGTCCACGGGGTGCTGCTGCTCGCCAGCGTGTTCGCGCTCACCGGGCTGATCAACCTGATCCCGCTCGCGAGCCTCGCCGCGATCCTGATCCACACGGGCTTCAAGCTGGCGAAGCCGGCGCTGTTCCGCTCGGTGATGAAACAGGGGCCGGCCGCGTTCGTGCCGTTCGCCGCGACGATCGTCGGCGTGCTGGCGGTCGACCTGCTGTTCGGCATCGCGCTCGGCCTCGCGTGCAGCGTGCTCGCCGTCGCCGTCGCGAACCTGAAGAGCCCCGTCACGCTCGCGCAGCATGACGACCACTTCCTGCTGTCGTTCCGCAAGGACGTGTCGTTTCTGGGCAAGGTACAGGTCAAGCACCATCTGCGGCACATTCCGGACCGTGCTGCGGTGATCATCGACGCGACGCGCGCCGACTACATCGATCACGACGTGCTCGAACTGCTCGATGCGTTCGTCACCGATGCGCCGCGGCGCGGGATCGCGGTCGAGTTCCGCCGGCGCCAGCCGGCGCCACGCACGGCGGCGCGCCGCTGGCTGTTCCGCGCGCCGGCCGCCGAATGAGCGGCCGATGAAAAAACACCCCGGCGGCGCAGGGCCGCACGGGGCGTTTCGGGCAACGTGACGCGCGGCGCTTACGAGCGCTGCGGGTTGACCTTGTCGTCCTTCGAGTGCAGCTTGTTCAGCGCGGAAATGTACGCCTTCGCGGACGCGGCGACGATATCCGGATCGGTGCCGACGCCGTTGACGATCCGCCCGCTCTTCGACAGCCGGACGGTCACTTCGCCCTGCGCCTGCGTGCCGGTCGTGATCGCGTTCACCGAGTACAGCAGCAGCTCGGACCCGCTGCCGACCTCACCCTCGATCGCATTGAACGTCGCATCGACCGGGCCGTTGCCGCGCGCCTCGCCGGTCACTTCCTTGCCTTCGACCGCGAACACGACCTTCGCCTGCGGCTGCTCGCCCGTTTCCGAACGCTGCGACAGCGACACGAACTTGAAGTGCTCCTGCTCCTGCGCGAGCGCCGACTCCTCGGACACGATCGCGATGATGTCCTCGTCGAAGATCTCCGCCTTGCGGTCGGCCAGATCCTTGAAGCGCATGAACGCGGCATTCAATTCCGCTTCGCTGTCGAGCGACACGCCGAGCTCCTGCAGGCGCTGCTTGAACGCGTTGCGGCCCGACAACTTGCCGAGCACGATCTTGTTCGCGGTCCAGCCCACATCTTCCGCGCGCATGATCTCGTAGGTGTCGCGCGCCTTCAGCACGCCGTCCTGGTGAATGCCCGACGCGTGCGCGAATGCGTTCGCGCCGACCACCGCCTTGTTCGGCTGCACGACGAAGCCGGTGATCTGCGACACGAGCTTTGACGTCGGCACGATCTGCGACGTGTCGATGCCGACGTCGAGGCCGAAATAGTCCTTGCGGGTCTTCACGGCCATCACGATTTCCTCGAGCGACGTATTGCCCGCGCGCTCGCCGAGACCGTTGATCGTGCACTCGACCTGACGCGCGCCGCCGATCTTCACGCCGGCGAGCGAGTTCGCGACCGCCATCCCGAGGTCGTTGTGGCAGTGCACCGAAAAGATCGCCTTGTCCGAGTTCGGAATGCGCTCGCGCAGCGTCTTCACGAGGTTGCCGTAGAGTTCCGGCACGCCGTAGCCGACCGTATCGGCGATGTTGATCGTCGTCGCGCCTTCCGCGATCACGGCTTCCAGCACGCGGCACAGGAAATCCATGTCCGAGCGGCTGCCGTCTTCCGGCGAGAACTCGACGTTGTCGGTGAACTTGCGTGCGAAACGCACCGCGAGGCGCGCCTGCTCGAACACCTGGTCGGGCGTCATCCGCAGCTTCTTCTCCATGTGCAGCGGCGACGTCGCGATGAACGTGTGGATCCGGAAGCTGTTGGCCGGCTTCAGCGCGTCGGCCGCGCGCTGGATGTCCTTGTCGTTGGCCCGCGCCAGCGAGCAGATCGTGCTGTCCTTCACGAGACCGGCGATCGTGTGGATCGCGTCGAAATCGCCGTTCGAGCTGGCGGCGAAGCCGGCCTCGATCACGTCGACCTTCATCCGCTCGAGATTCTTCGCGATACGGATTTTCTCTTCCTTCGTCATCGATGCACCGGGCGATTGCTCGCCGTCACGCAACGTCGTATCGAAAATGATCAGCTTGTCTGTCATGGGGGGCTCCAGGGCTCTTTTATACGGAAGTCAAACGTAACGAGATCGCGCCACCGCTGGCGACGCTCAACAACAGACGAGGCTTGAGACGGAGGGCGAGAACGGTCAGCGCGGCAGGCGCGCCACAGCTGGCGCGCGTAGCGGCGCACCGGCTAGAAGGAGGGAGAGGCGGGGAAATGCAGTCATGCCAAAGACTATAGCGACATTCGGTTGGCCGCGCAATCGGACGGCACCCGGGGATCGACGCGCCCCCGGCTCGAAAAAGGGGCACATGAAAACGGCGGCCCCGAGGCCGCCGTTTTCGGGCAAATCGCGCGCCGGGGTCAGTGATCGCGCTGCGACGAGCGCGCCGGATTGGCGCGCCCGCGGATGGCCTGGTAGGCCCAGAACACGTAGCCGGACAGCCCGTACAACACGAACAGGCAGAACAGCATCAGCGGCGGATCGGACGACACGAGCACGAACGCGACCACGACGAGCAGGATGGCCGCGAACGGCACACGGTGCCGCACGTCGAGCGCCTTGCCGCTGTAGAACGGCGCGTTCGACACCATCGTCACGCCCGCGTAGATCGTCAGCGCGAACGCGACCCACGGCAGCCAGCCGAGCTTCATCGGCACGCGGTTGTCGGTCGCGAGCCACACGAAGCCCGCGATCAGCGCGGCGGCGGCCGGGCTCGGCAGCCCCTGGAAGAAGCGCTTGTCGACCACGCCGATGTTCGTGTTGAAGCGCGCGAGGCGCAGCGCGGCGCCCGAGCAATAGACGAACGCGGCGAGCCAGCCCCAGCGGCCCAGATCCTTCAGTACCCACTCGTACATCACGAGCGCGGGCGCGACGCCGAACGACACCATGTCCGACAGGCTGTCGAACTGCTCGCCGAACGCGCTCTGCGTATGGGTCATGCGCGCGACGCGCCCGTCCATCCCGTCGAGCACCATCGCGACGAAAATCGCGATTGCGGCGATCTCGAAGCGCACGTTCATCGCCTGCACGACCGCGAAGAAGCCGCAGAACAGCGCGGCGGTCGTGAATGCGTTCGGCAGCAGATAGATGCCGCGCGTCTTCAGGAACCGCTGGCGCGCGGCGCGGCGGCTTTCGAGCGGCGCCGGATCGGGCGCCATCACCTTGTTGCGGCGGAACGGGCGTGGCGTCTGGCCGGAGCCGTTGCGCGGCCGACGCGGTTTGAATGCGGCCATCGTGCGCCCCGCCGCTTACTGCTCGAGCTCGGCGAGGATCGTCGACGACGCGTAGACCTTCTCGCCGATCGACACCTTCGCGCGGCTGCCGAGCGGCAGGTACACGTCGACGCGCGAACCGAAGCGGATGAAACCGTAGCGCTGGCCGCGCGACAGCGGCTCGCCGGCGCGCACGTAGCAGAGGATCCGGCGCGCGATCAGGCCGGCGATCTGCACCGAGGTGACGGTCTTGCCGCTCGCCGTCTGGATCACGACCGCATTGCGCTCGTTCTCGGTCGACGCCTTGTCGATCGCCGCATTCAGGAACGCGCCCGGGAAGTACTCGACCTTGCTGATCGCGCCATCGACCGGCGAGCGCTGCGAATGGACATTGAAGACATTCATGAACACGCTGATCTTCAGCGCTTCGCGGTTCGCGTACGGATCCTGCGCGATCTCGACCGCGACGATGCGGCCGTCCGCCGGGCACAGCACCGCGTTCGGCTGCGCCGGGATCGGGCGCTGCGGGTCACGGAAGAACTGGACGACGAAGACGAGCAGCAGCCAGAACGGCCACGCGAAGCCGAAGCCCCCGACGGCATGGATCAACAGCGCGATGACGGCTGCAATCGCGATGAACGGCCAGCCTTCGCGCGCGATGATCGGATGAGGATAGTTCATGGATTCGTTCTGTGTTCGGTGAATTGCAAAGCCCGTAGCATAACAAAAGCCGCCCGGGGCACTGCTGCCTTCGGACGGCTTTTTGATGCCGGCCCTTCGCTCGAAGGGCCGGAACAGCACGGGATGCTCAGTTCTTCGTCTGGTCGACGAGCTTGTTCTTCGCGATCCACGGCATCATCGCACGCAGCTTCGCACCGACCTGCTCGATCTGGTGCTCGGCCGTCAGGCGGCGGCGCGACTGCAGCGTCGGGGCGCCTGCCTTGTTCTCGAGAATGAAGCTCTTCGCGTACTCGCCCGTCTGGATGTCGGTCAGGCACTGCTTCATCGCCTTCTTCGTCTCTTCCGTGACGATGCGCGGGCCCGTCACGTACTCGCCGTACTCGGCGTTGTTCGAGATCGAGTAGTTCATGTTCGCGATGCCGCCTTCGTAGATCAGGTCGACGATCAGCTTCAGTTCGTGCAGGCACTCGAAGTACGCCATTTCCGGCGCGTAGCCGGCTTCGACCAGCGTCTCGAAACCTGCCTTGATCAGCTCGACCGTGCCGCCGCACAGCACGGCCTGCTCGCCGAACAGGTCGGTTTCGGTTTCTTCACGGAAGTTCGTCTCGATGATGCCGGCACGGCCGCCGCCGTTCGCTGCCGCGTACGACAGCGCGATGTCGCGCGCCGCGCCCGACTTGTTCTGCGCAACCGCGATCAGGTGCGGCACGCCGCCACCTTGCGAGTACGTGCCGCGCACGGTGTGGCCCGGTGCCTTCGGCGCGATCATGATCACGTCGAGGTCGGCGCGCGGGATCACCGCGCCGTAGTGGACGTTGAAGCCGTGCGCGAACGCGAGCGCCGCGCCCTGCTTGATGTTCGCGTGGACTTCCTTCGCGTACACGTCGGCGATCTGCTCGTCCGGCAGCAGCATCATGACGACGTCCGCGCCCTTCACCGCTTCCGCGACTTCCTTGACCGACAGGCCGGCGTTCTCGGCCTTGCTCCACGACGCGCCGCCCTTGCGCAGGCCGACCGTCACGTTCACGCCGCTGTCCTTCAGGTTCAGCGCGTGTGCATGGCCTTGCGAGCCGTAGCCGATGATCGTGACTTGCTTGCCCTTGATGAGGGAGAGGTCAGCGTCTTTGTCGTAGAAAACGTTCATGATGGTTCCTTCGCTAATTCAAAAAATTCAATAATTCGTTCGGATGGAGTACTGCGGGCCGGGACATGACGGCGCACCCGGCGTGCCTCTTTGGCTATGTCGGCATCACACCTTCAGGATGCGCTCGCCGCGTCCGATGCCGGAGCTGCCGGTGCGCACGGTCTCGAGGATCGCGCCCGCGTCCAGCCCCTGGATGAATGCGTCGAGCTTGTCGCTCGCGCCCGTCAATTCGATCGTGTAGGTCTTCTCGGTCACGTCGATGATGCGGCCGCGGAAAATGTCCGACATCCGCTTCATTTCTTCGCGCTCCTTGCCCACTGCACGTACCTTGATCAGCATCAGCTCGCGTTCGATGTGTGCACCGTCGGTCAGGTCCACCACTTTCACCACCTCGATAAGGCGGTTCAGATGCTTCGTGATCTGTTCGATCACGTCGTCGGAGCCAATGGAAACGATGGTGAGCCGCGACAGCGATTGATCTTCGGTCGGCGCCACCGTCAAGGTTTCGATGTTGTAGCCGCGTGCGGAAAACAGGCCGACCACGCGCGACAGCGCGCCCGGTTCGTTCTCCAGCAGGACGGAAATGATGTGTCTCATGTTCGCTTCTTCCAGAATGTGTCCGTGTCGATTCACTCGCGCCGCGCGCCGCCGCGTGCCGCACCGCCCTTCGTGAAGGCGGCCGCATCGGGCCGGGCGCGCGTCGCGCCGTTACAGATCTTCCGATCCGAGCAGCATCTCGGTGATGCCCTTGCCGGCCTGTACCATCGGCCAGACGTTTTCGGTCGGATCGGTCTGGAAGTCGAGAAACACGGTGCGGTCCTTCAGGCGCAGCGCTTCCTTCAGCGCCGGCTCCACATCCGAAGTCTTTTCGATCCGCATGCCGACATGGCCGTACGCTTCGGCGAGCTTCACGAAATCCGGCAGCGCATCCATGTACGAATGCGAATAGCGCTTGCTGTATTCGATCTGCTGCCACTGGCGGACCATGCCGAGGTAGCGGTTGTTCAGCGAAATGATCTTCACGGGCGTGTCGTACTGCAGGCAGGTCGACAGTTCCTGGATGCACATCTGGATCGAGCCTTCGCCCGTGATGCACAGCACGTCGTCGTCCGGATGGGCCATCTTGACGCCCATCGCCGCCGGCAGGCCGAAGCCCATCGTGCCGAGGCCGCCGGAGTTGATCCAGCGACGCGGCTTGTTGAAACGGTAGAACTGCGCGGCCCACATCTGGTGCTGGCCGACGTCCGAGCACACGAACGCATTGCCGTCCGTCAGCTCCCACGCCTTCTCGACCACGTACTGCGGCTTGATGATCTCGCTTTCGCGGTCGTACTTCAGGCAGTCCTTCGCGCGCCAGCCTTCGATGTCCTTCCACCATTGCGCGAGCGCTTCGGTGTCGGGGCCATGCTCGGCCGTCTGCAGCTGCTCGATCAGCTCCTTCAGCACTTCCTTCACGTCGCCGACGATCGGGATGTCGACCTTCACGCGCTTCGAGATCGACGACGGGTCGATGTCGATGTGAATGATCTTGCGCGGGCGCGACGCGAAGTGCGCCGGGTCGCCGATCACGCGGTCGTCGAAGCGGGCGCCGATCGCGATCAGCACGTCGCAGTGCTGCATCGCCATGTTCGCTTCGTAGGTGCCGTGCATGCCGAGCATGCCGAGGAATTTCTTGTCCGACGCGCGATAGCCGCCGAGGCCCATCAGCGTGTTCGTGACCGGGTAGCCGAGCAGGTCCGCGAACTGGTTCAGTTCACGCGACGCGTCGGCGAGGATGATGCCGCCCCCCGTGTAGATGTACGGACGCTTCGCCGTCAGCAGCAGCGACACGGCCTTGCGGATCTGACCCGAATGGCCCTTCGTGACGGGGTTGTACGAACGCAGCGACACGCTCTTGATCGGCTCGTACTGGCACGGCGTCTTCGAGATGTCCTTCGGGATGTCGATCAGCACCGGGCCCGGACGGCCGGTGCGGGCGATATAGAACGCCTTCTTGACGGTTTCCGCGAGGTCGCGCACGTCCTTCACGAGGAAGTTGTGCTTCACGCACGGACGCGTGATGCCGACGGTGTCGCATTCCTGGAACGCATCCTGACCGATCGCGGCCGTCGGCACCTGGCCGCTGATCACGACCATCGGGATCGAATCCATGTAGGCCGTTGCGATGCCGGTCACCGCATTGGTGACACCGGGGCCCGACGTCACGAGGCAGACGCCGACGTTGCCGGTGGAGCGCGCATACGCATCGGCTGCGTGCACGGCCGCCTGTTCATGGCGCACCAGCACGTGCTGAATCTTGTCCTGCTTGTACAGCTCGTCGTAGATGTAGAGAACCGAGCCGCCGGGGTAGCCCCAGATGAATTCGACGTTTTCGTCGGCCAGTGCCTTCATGAGCACGGTGCCGCCGATGGAGTCGCTATCGGGAGGGGAAAGGGGTTCCGACGTGGAGAATTCCGCGCTGGGCATGTTCATTTTGACCTTTCGAATTTTCGGCAAAAAATTGATCGGGTGCTCTCTGCCGGGCTTGTGGCTCGGGTTCAAGCGGCGCGTCCAGTTTGAAGGGCGGGCTTCTTGGGCCAGCCTCAAATGAGACCATCACTTCATGTTGCGAATCGCTGACGATAGCGGGTCGTGATGGGGCCGTCAAGCAAAATATCCCGCAGCGCATCATGCGCGCCGCCCGGCGCCCCGCCGGCGCGGCTCGCGCGCAACTGCGGCGCCCGACCCGGTGCCAAGCCGCGCGAAAATTTGATAGCATCCGCGGGTTTTACGAAATTTTTCGACCTTTTACACCACGCAGCGGGCCGCAGCGCATACCTTCACGGAATGGCATCAGACAAGGAACTCGCCGACTTTCTGGCGGGCGTCGAAAGGCGCGCGTTCAAGCAGGCTGCGTACGCCGTGCGTGACGACGATGCATCGCTCGACATCGTGCAGGACGCGATGATCAAGCTCGCGGAGAAGTACGGCGACCGGCCGTCGGCCGAGCTGCCGCTGCTGTTTCAGCGGATCCTGCAGAACGCGATCCACGACTGGTTCCGCCGGCAGAAAGTCCGCAATACGTGGGTGACGCTCTTCTCGTCGCTGAACAACACCGACGACGACGACTTCGACCCGCTCGAAACGCTCGAATCCGCGGATGACAACGCGGGCGTCGAAAGCAGCGAACACCGCCTCGAAAGAGAGCAGGTTCTGGCCCTGATCGACGAAGAAATCCAGAAGCTTCCGACGCGTCAACGGGAAGCGTTCCTGATGCGTTATTGGGAAGATATGGATGTCGCCGAGACTGCCGCCGCAATGGGGTGCTCCGAGGGCAGCGTGAAGACGCACTGCTCGCGAGCCACTCACACCCTGGCGCAAGCGCTCAAGGCCAAAGGAATCACGCTATGAGCTCCGCAAACCGAGAACACGAATTCGCGCTGAAGGTGCGCCGCGCGCTGGACGAGCGCGCGGCCGCCCTGCCTGCCGCGACCACCGATCGGCTGGCCGTCGCCCGCCGGGCCGCGCTCGCGCGCAAGAAGCCCGAAGCCGCGACCGCGCCGGTGTTCGTGCCGGCCTTCGCCGGCGCGGCCGGTGCCTACGGCCCGACGCCCGCGAATCGCCGGCCGACGTCGTTCGCGCGCCGCCTGCTGCGCGCGTGGCCGCTCGCATTGCTGCTCGCGGGGCTCGTCGGCATCGCGTACTGGGAAGACATGCAGCGCACCGCCGAACTCGCCGACATCGACGCGGCGATGCTCAGCGACGACCTGCCGCTCAACGCGTATCTCGACCACGGGTTCAACGCGTATCTTTCACGCGCTCACTAACAGACAATAACGAGGGGATCGTACGGGTGAGTCAGAAGCGCGGCCTGGCCGTATTTTTCGGATGCGTGATCGCGATCGCCGTTTCCTACGTCGCCACGTATCCCCGATTCCACCCGGCCCCCGCGACGACGCCCGTCGCGACCGCCAACCCTGCCGCGCCGGCATCGGCCGCGGCCGGACTCACCACCGAACTGCCCCCGCTGCCCCTGCCCTTGCCGCTGCCGGCCGCCGCCGGCCCGCTGGCGTGGGCGCGCCTCACGCCGGCGCAGCACGCGGCCCTCGCGCCGTTCGCCGACCAGTGGGACGGCTTCAGCGATGCTCGCAAGCGAAAATGGCTGAAGATCGCATCGCGTTTCGCGAAGTTGTCGCCGGATGACCAGAAGCGCCTGCAGGAGCGCATGGCCGAGTGGGCGAAGATGACGCCCGAGCAGCGCCGCGTCGCGCGCGAGAACTACCAGAGCGCGAAGGAGCTGTCCGCGCAGGCGCGCGAGCGCGCATGGAAGGCCTACCAGCAACTCCCCGAGGAGCAGAAGGAACGGCTTGCCGCCGCCGAGCGCCGCCGCAAGCCGAGCGTCGTCAGCGCGCCGCCGACCGTCGCGGACCGCGACGTCCGCCGCCTCGTCAACTCGCACGAACACCCGGCGAGCGGCGCGGCCGCCGCTCCGGCGCCCGCGTCGACCGGCGCCGCCGCGCAGCCGGTGCCCGCGTCGTCGACGTCCGGCACCGCATCGGCCCCGGCCGCCGTGGCGCCGGTGTCGCCCGCCGACGCGCCTTCGCTGTTCAAGGGCTCCTGAGCGGCCGTGGCGAACGCCCGCGCTTCCGAGACCCCGGCCGCCGCGCCGTCCGTGCGGCGGCGCCTCGCCGCGCTGCTCTACGAAGGCGTGCTGCTGTTCGGCGTCGTGTTCTTCGCGGGGCTCGCGTTCAGCCTCGCGACGCAGCAACGCAACGGCCTCGTTCATCACAACCTGCTTGCCGCGTGGATCGCGCTCGTCGTCGGCGCGTATTTCGTCTGGTTCTGGACACACGGCGGCCAGACGCTGCCGATGAAAACCTGGCGGCTGCGGCTCGAATCGGCGAACGGCCGGCCGTTGAGCGCCGGCCACGCGCTCGTCCGCTACGTGCTCGGCTGGCTGTGGTTCCTGCCGCCGCTCGCGCTGCATCCGCTCCTGGGCCTGTCGGTACCCGTCACGCTTGCGCTCGCCGCCGCATGGGTCGTCGCGTGGGCCGGCGCCGCCCGGTTGCACGCCGGACGCCAGTTCCCGCACGACCGGATCGCCCGCACGCGCGTCGTCGCGATACCACGCTGACGCGTCGCCGCATTCACCAGACGAAAGCCCCTCGCCCGGCGCCCTCATCGAGCCGCGGAGCCTGGCCTGACACGCCCCGAGCGTTCAGTGCGACAGGTTACGCAACGCCCGTTCATTCACTGCTAAACACCCTTCGACGGTCGTAATAAGAACGTCTCGTGACTGTCACGGCACAGTCACGCCCGCATGGCGGAATGCCGGTAATGTCAACCGGCGCGAGTCATGCATGGGCCAGAAAACGTCCGCGACCTCACTGTTTCGTCACCCCATCGGCGCCCGCGCCGCCACTGCGTTCCTGTCCGGCTCGGGGGCAACCGACGGCGTGGTGTCGCACAAGCCGCCCGTTGCGCACACCACCCAGCACGAGGACCCGGAGCCGTCCGCCCACCGCTACCGCACCATCTGGCTGTCCGACATCCACCTCGGCTCGAGCGGCTGTCAGGCGCCCTACCTGCTGGATTTCCTGCGTCACAACGATTCGGAATACCTGTACCTCGTCGGCGACATCATCGACGGCTGGCAGCTGAAGAAAGGCTGGTACTGGCCGCAGGCGCACAACGACGTCGTGCAGAAGATCCTGCGCAAGGCGCGCAAGGGCACGCAGGTCGTCTACATCCCCGGCAACCACGACGAAGGCGCGCGGCAGTTCTGCGATCTCGCGTTCGGCGACATCCAGGTGCGCGGCGAGGCATTTCACACGACGCTCGCAGGCAAACGTTTGTGGATCGTGCACGGCGACCTGTTCGACGGCGTGATCCAGCACGCGAAATGGCTCGCGTACCTCGGTGACACGCTCTACACGCTGATCCTCGTGCTGAACCGCTGGTTCAACCGGATCCGCAGCCGGCTCGGCTTCCAGTACTGGTCGCTGTCGCAGTACCTGAAGCACCAGGTCAAGAACGCGGTCAATTTCATCTCGCAGTTCGAGACCGTGATGACCGACGAGGCGCGCCGCCGCGGCTGCGACGGCGTCGTGTGCGGCCACATCCACAAGGCCGAGATCCGCGACATCGACGGCGTGCTGTACTGCAACGACGGCGACTGGGTCGAAAGCCTGTCCGCGCTCGTCGAAACGATGGAAGGCGAACTGAAGATCGTCTACTGGACGGTGATGCGCACCGCACCGTCGGAGACCACGTCGCGCAAGGCCAAGGCCGCTGCCTGACACAACCCTACTTACAGGACATGCCGCGATGAAGATCATGATCGTCACCGACGCGTGGGAACCGCAGGTCAACGGCGTCGTGCGCACGCTGAAGAGCACATCGCGCGAACTCACGGCGCTCGGCCATCGCGTCGAGCTGCTGACGCCGCTGGAATTCCGCACGGTGCCCTGCCCGACCTACCCCGAGATCCGCCTGTCGATCCTGCCGTACCGCAAGCTGCGCGCAAGGATCGATGCGTTCGCACCCGACGCGCTGCACATCGCGACCGAAGGCCCGCTCGGCCTCGCCGCACGGCGCTATGCGCGCGCCCGCAAGCTGCCGTACACGACCGCGTATCACACGCGCTTTCCGGAATACGTGCAGGCGCGCTTCGGCATCCCGCTCGCGGCGACCTACCGCTTCCTGCACTGGTTCCACGGCCCGTCGCTCGCGGTGATGGCGCCGACCCCGGTCGTCAAGCAGGACCTCGAGAAATTCGGCTTCACGAACGTCGTGCTGTGGACCCGCGGCGTCGACCTCGACATCTTCCGGCCGATGGAGTCGAAGGTGCTCAACACCGCGCGGCCGATCTTCCTGTACGTGGGCCGCGTCGCGATCGAGAAGAACGTCGAGGCGTTCCTGCGCCTCGACCTGCCCGGCTCGAAGTGGGTCGCGGGCGAAGGCCCCGCGCTCGCGGAACTGAAGTCGCGCTACCCGGAGGCGAACTATCTCGGCGTGCTGTCACAGGCGGAGCTCGCGAAGGTGTATGCTGCGGCCGACGTGTTCGTATTCCCGAGTCGCACCGACACGTTCGGCCTCGTGCTGCTCGAAGCCCTCGCCTGCGGCACGCCGGTGGCCGCGTATCCCGTCACGGGTCCGATCGACGTGCTCGGCGAAGGCAATGCCGGCGCGATGCACGAGGATCTGCAGGAAGCCTGCCTCGAGGCGCTGAAGATCGAACGCACGACTGCGCGCGCGTGGGCCGAACGCTTCTCGTGGCGCGCGGCATCCGAGCAGTTCGCGTCGCATCTGAAGCCGCTGCCGAAGACCGCGTACTCGCCAGCCGAAGGTGCCGCCGTTTGAAACGAGACCTGAACGACAAGATCCCGCCCCCCGCCGCGACGCCGCGGCACCGCCCGTTCGACGAGGAAGAGCCGCACGCCGACGCGGACGTGCACGCGCACGAACCGCTCGGCCCCGACGACCGGCTCGCGCCGCTGCCGCCGAACCCGTACAAGCGCCACCGCGGCATCACGCGCGCGTGGTTCGCCCTCAAGCATTCGCTGAACGGGTTTCGCGTCGCGATCCGCGAGGAAAGCGCGTTTCGCCAGGAGCTCACGCTCGCCGCGCTGATGCTGCCGATCGGCGCATTCGCGCCGGTGCCGGCCGCGTCGCGCGCGCTGCTGATCGGCTCGGTGCTGCTGGTGCTGATCGTCGAGCTGCTGAACTCGAGCGTCGAAGCCGCGATCGACCGCATCTCGCTCGAACGTCACGAACTGTCGAAACGCGCGAAGGACCTCGGCAGCGCGGCCGTGACGGTCGCGCTGTTCGCGTGCGTGACGACCTGGGGCTTCGTGCTCGGGCCGGTCGTCGCACGCTGGCTCGGCTTCTAGGCAACCGCCCGGCGCCATTCCCGCTGCCCGCGTGCGGCGCTGCACCATGCGCCGCGCGGGGCCGCGATCACGAAATGCCCCGATGTGGCGAAACCCCGGTTTATAATCGTCCGCTAGACATAGAACAGCAACCCGCGCCGGACGAATCACGCAGCATCGATTGCAGCGCCCGCCAGTCCGGCACACACAGGGCCGGACGACATGGAAGCGAAACCTCCCCGCCGCACCCGCGAACGGATTCTCGAGTTGTCGTTGAAACTCTTCAACGAGATCGGCGAGCCGAACGTCACCACCACGACGATCGCCGAGGAAATGGAAATCAGTCCAGGCAACCTGTACTACCATTTCCGCAACAAGGACGACATCATCAACAGCATCTTCGCGCAGTTCGAGCAGCAGATCGAACGGCGGCTGCGCTTCCCCGAAGATCACCGTCCGACGATCGACGAAACCTGGTCGTACCTGCAGTACATGGCCGATTTCATGTGGACCTACCGGTTCCTGTATCGCGACCTCAACGACCTGCTCGCACGCAACCGCACGCTCGAGACACACTTCAAGCAGATCATCAGCCACAAGGTGCGCTTCGCACACGACATGTGCGAGCTGCTCGTCTCCGATGCCGAAATGGTCGCGACGCCCGCCGAGATCGAAGTCATCGCCACCAACATGGCCGTGATCTCGACGTACTGGCTGTCGTATCAGTACGTGATGCATCCGCGCAAATACAACGACCAGGACGCGATCCGCGAAGAGCTGCACCAGGTGAGCATGCACGTGATCTCGATCATGGCCCCGTACCTGCGCGGCCGTTCGCGCCAGCTGTTCGACGACCTCGTCTCCGGCAAGCTGCCCAAGCGCCAGTTCACCGACTACCTGCCGCCGCGCGACGGTTCGCCGCGCCCGGCCGGCAGCCCCGTCTCCGGTGGGCAGGCCCCCGCCAAGGACGCGAAGCAATGAAGGCAGTCTGCGTTTACTGCGGTTCGTCGTCCGGCGTGCGGCCGGTCTATGCCGATGCCGCGCGCGCGTTCGGCCGCGCGTTCGGCCGCGCGCTCGTCGACGCGGGCCTCACGCTCGTGTACGGCGGCGGCCGCGTCGGCCTGATGGGCGTGATCGCCGACGAAGTGATGGCGGCCGGCGGCCGTGCGGTCGGCGTGATCCCCGAGTTGCTCGTCGACAAGGAAGTCGGCCATACGGGGCTGTCGGAACTGCACGTCGTGCCCGACATGCACCATCGCAAGAAAATGATGGCCGACCTCTCCGACGCGTTCGTCGCGATGCCCGGCGGCGCCGGCACGCTCGAGGAGCTCTTCGAGGTCTACACGTGGGCGCAGCTCGGCTATCACCGCAAGCCCGTCGCGCTCTACAACATCGATGCGTTCTACGATCCGCTGATCGCGCTGCTGCGCCATACGGTCGACGAAGGCTTCATGCGGCCGGCCTATTTCGACGCGCTGTGCGTCGAATCCGAACCCGTCGCGCTGATCGAGCGGCTGCGCCGCTACCAGCCGCCCGCACGCGACAAGTGGGCGCCCGACGCAGCGAAGTGACCCTCACCGGAACCCGCACGCGATGACCGCATCGTCCGACCGCAAGGCCGTCCTCATCACCGGCGCGAGCCGCGGCATCGGCCGCGCGACCGCCGTGCTCGCGGCCGAACGCGGCTGGGACGTCGGCATCAACTACGCGCGCGACGCGGCGGCGGCCGAACTGACCGCGCAGGCCGTGCGCGACGCGGGCGGCCGCGCGTGCATCGTCGCGGGCGATGTCGCGAACGAGGCGGACGTCGTCGCGATGTTCGATACCGTTGCGGCCGCGTTCGGACGCCTCGACGCGCTCGTCAACAACGCGGGCATCGTCGCGCCGTCGATGCCGCTCGCCGACATGCCGGTCGACCGGTTGCGGCGGATGTTCGATACCAACGTGCTCGGCGCCTACCTGTGCGCGCGCGAAGCCGCGCGCCGGCTGTCGACCGACCGCGGCGGCCGCGGCGGCGCGATCGTCAACGTGTCGTCGATCGCATCGCGGCTCGGCTCGCCGAACGAGTACGTCGACTACGCGGGCTCGAAAGGCGCGGTCGATTCGCTGACGATCGGCCTCGCCAAGGAACTCGGCCCGCACGGCGTGCGCGTCAACGCGGTACGCCCCGGCCTGATCGAGACCGACATTCATGCAAGCGGCGGCCAGCCGGGCCGTGCGGCCCGCCTCGGCGCGCAAACGCCGCTCGGCCGCGCGGGCGAAGCGCAGGAAGTCGCCGAGGCGATCGTCTGGCTGCTCGGCGATACGGCCTCCTACACGACGGGCGCCCTGCTCGACGTCGGCGGCGGCCGCTGAGCTGACGCGCCGCGCAACAATACGGCGGTCGACAACGCCGCGTGGTCACGCCGCCACAAATCTCCACAATTCCGTGACAGTTTCAGTAAACATCCGTAACAATTCCGTGCTCTACTAGCGGTCATTCAGACAGGTGTCTTAAACATCCTGTCCGTTAGCCGGATGTAATCCCCTTATCGGTCCAGCCCATGTCGCCGGACCGGCTCGACTCGACCCGAGATCTTTTCCATGCCTGGAACCGCAGCGCCCAGCCGGCGACGCACGTCCGTGCCCGCCTCGGCCGCGCACACCCGCTCGACCGCCGATACCGACGTCATCGCGACGCTCGACGTTGCCGGCACGCCCGTTGCCGCATCGACCGCGGCCGCCAGCCCCGCGCGCGACCGCGCGCTGCTGCTCGGCTGGCGCGCCTGGTTGTTCGTTGCCGCCCTGGTGTGCGCGTACACGCTGCCCGGCGTGCTCGGCCACGATCCGTGGAAACAGGACGAAACCTACACGTTCGGCATCATCCAGCACATGCTCGAGACCGGCGACTTCGTCGTGCCGACCAATGCCGGCCTACCCTTCATGGAAAAGCCGCCGCTTTACGCGTGGGTCGCGACCAGCCTCGCGTGGCTGCTGCAGCGCGTGATGCCGCTGCACGACGCGGCGCGCCTGGCGAGCGCCCTGTTCGCCGCGCTCGCATTCGGCTTCATCGCACGTGCGGCCCGCGTGGCCAGCCGGACGGAGAACTGGTTCGACCTGGGCGTGCTCGGCCCGGTCGTGCTGAGCGCGGGCACGCTCGTCGTCATCAAGCACGTGCACGACATGATGACGGACGTCGCATTGTTTGCCGGTACGGCAATGGGGTTCTGCGGACTGCTCGAACTCGTGATGCAGCACGTCGCGCGCGCGCAGCAGATGCGGCACGGGCTGCCGGTGCACCCGGCGAGCCGCTGGGCCGCGCCGCTCTTCGGCGCGGGCGTCGGCATCGCGCTGATGGCGAAGGGGCTGTTCGTGCCGCTCGTGTTCGCGGCCACGCTCGTCTGCACACTGGTGCTCTACCCGGCCTGCCGCACCCGCTCGTTCGCACGCGCGCTCGGCATTGCCGCGCTCGTGTTCGCGCCGTTCGCGCTGATCTGGCCGACCGCGCTGTTCCTGCGCTCGGAGACGCTGTTCATGAAGTGGTTCTGGGACAACAACGTCGGCCGCTTCTTCGGTTTCTCCGTCCCCGAGCTCGGGGCAGAAAACGACAAGCCGCTCTTCATTCTCCGCGCGTTCCTGACCGTCGGTTTCCCGATTGCACCGCTCGCGATCGTCGCGCTCGCACGCGGCGCATGGCGTGACTGGCGCGTGCCGTCTGTCGCGCTGCCCGTGCTGTTCGCCGGTATCGGGCTCGTGGTGCTGCAAATATCCGCGACGTCGCGCCAGCTCTACATCCTGCCGTTCTTCGCACCGCTCGCACTGGTCGCCGCGCAGGCGATCGAGCGCCTGCCGCGCCGGCTGCATCTCGCGTGGGATTACCTGAGCCGCCTCCTGTTCGGCACGGTCGTCGTGCTCGCGTGGGCGATCTGGGCGGTGATGGCCGATCCGGCCGCGTCGCGCGCCGATCTCGCGCTGCTCGGCCGCTGGCTGCCGCTCGACTGGACGATGCCGATCCAGCCCGCGCTCGTGACCGGCGCGCTCGCACTGACGGTCGGCTGGCTGACGCTGCTGCCGAAGTTGCGCACGACGGGCCGGTGGCGCGGCGCGCTGTCGTGGGGCGTCGGCGCGCTCGTCGCGTGGGGGCTCGTCTACACGCTGCTGCTGCCGTGGCTCGATGCCGCGAAGAGCTACCGCTCGGTGTTCGACGACCTGAACGCGCATCTGGCGCTCGAATGGAACGACGGCGACTGCATGGCGAGCCTGCCCGGCTTCGGCGAATCGGAGGCGCCGATGATGTACTACTTCTCCGGCATCCAGCACACGCCGATCGACGACGCGAAGACGACGCGCTGCACGTGGATGATCGTGCAGGGCGTGCGGGCCGTCGAGCCGGCGCCCGGCAGCGAGTGGAAGCTGTTCTGGACGGGCGCCCGCCCGGGCGACAACGACGAGTTGCTGCGCGTTTACGTGCGCACGCCCGAACAGCACCTGCAGTGACGCCGGGCGGCGCGATGCGCCGTCCTGCCCGCCTTCGTTTTCTTCTTCGGCAATGGCCGCGCTCATCCGCCCGGCCGGTGCGCAGCCCTTGCGCGATGCCGGCGCCGGTCCGAGCCCGCCAGCGCCCCAACGGTCGCCGCCCCTTCCGTCATCACGTCGACATTCGGATCGTCAGAACGACGAGCCGGGCTCTCGCAAAAACGCCGTTTCCTCGTCGGTCGACGCGCGGCCGAGAATCGCGTTCCGGTGCGGAAAGCGCCCGAAGCGCTCGACGACCGCCGCATGCAGCAATGCGAAGCGGTGATAGCTCTCGCACCCGGCCTCGTCGCGGATGCCCGCGCACAGACGCACGGCCTCGCGCTGGCTCTCGACCGACTCGTCGTGCTCGAACGGCAGATACGCGAACGCACGGTGATGGCCGCTCGGCAACCGCGCGTCCCAGCCGGCCGCGACGACGCGGCGCGCGAGCGCGAGCGCCTTCGAATCGGCGGCAAACGCGCGCGGCGTGCCGCGATGGATGTTGCGCGAGAACTGGTCGAGCACGACGATCAACGCGAGCGCGCCCGACGGCGAATCGGCCCAGTGATCGCAAGCGCCGTCGCATGCAGCGTCGAGCAGCGCGCCATAGCGCGTACGCAGCACGTCGTCGAATGCCGCGCCGCCATTGAACCAGACCGTGCGGTTCTGCCCGAATTCGGCCGAGCCCGGCGCGCCGAACCAGAAATCGAGAATCTCCCGTGCCTGCGGATCGAGCGCCGCCGCGCCTGCTTTCCCGGTATCGATCGTCATGCAAACTCCAGTACGAGGCGCCGTGTGCGCGCACTCTTCTTTTCCAGTTTCGCGACCCGCAGCCCACCGATTTCGGACGTGTTGCGCACATGCGTGCCGCCGCACGGCTGCAGGTCGACGTTTTCGATGCGCAGCAGCCGCACGCGGCCGAGGCCCATCGGCGGCTTCACGCTCATCGTGCGCACGAGTTCGGGCCGCTCGGCCATCTCGTCGTCGGTGATCCATTCGGTCGTGACCGGATGCGCGCCGACGACGAAGCCCGCGAGGCGCCGCTCGACGTCGTCGCGGTCGATCGCGTCGGACGTCGCGAAATCGAGCCGCACGTAGTCGGCCGTCACGCTGCAGCCGTCGACCGCATACGGCAGCACCGCGCACATCAGGTGCGCGGCCGTATGCAGGCGCATGTGCCGGTAGCGGCGCAGCCAGTCGATCGCCGCGACCACGCGCGTGCCGGGGGCGAGCGTCGCGACGCTCGCCTCCTGGTCCGGCGCGGGCACGTGCACGGCGTCGTCGGGCGTCGCACCGTCGAACTTCGCCTTGCGCGTGTCGGCGATCGCGATCGTGCTGCCGTCGGGCAGCGTCAGCGTGCCGGTGTCGCCGGCCTGGCCGCCGCCGAGCGGATAGAACACCGTGCGGTCGAGCCGGATGCCGTCGTCGCCGACGGCCTGGACGATCGCCTCGCATTGCGTGAGGTACGCGTCTTCGCGAAACAGCGCTTGTGTCGTCATCGGGCGAGCCTCGTATCGATGGGGGAATGGAAACGGCCAGTGTCGCGCCGGGCGGCACGGGCGCCCAGACGCAGATCGTCCCGCGCGCGGGCAGCGGCGTACCGGTCGATCAACCGGGCCGGTTGCGCATCCAGTCGGCCGTGTCGTAGAACGAATGCATGAGCCGCTCGCGCAGCGGCTCCGGCAACCCGACATCCTCCATCGCCCACGCCATGCAGCGCAGCCACTGGTCGCGCTCGACCGACGCGATCGGGAACGGCAGGTGCCGCGCGCGCAGCCGCGGATGGCCGAACCGGCTGATGTAGTGGTCGGGGCCGCCGAGCCAGCCGCACAGGAACCAGAACAGCTTGTCGCGCGAACCGTCGAGCGACGGCGGATGCAGCGCGCGAATCTGCGCGAACTCCGGCTCGAGGTCCATCAGGTCGTAGAAGCGGTCCACCATTTCGCGCACGCGGGCTTCGCCGCCCACGAGCTCGAACGCCGTCGGCTGCGACGGCGCATCGTCATTCACATCGGTCATACGGATAGTCGGGAAACGGGATCTTCGGGGCCGCGGGCGACGCTCAGGCGTCGCGCAGCGACTGCAGCGCGGGGCGCCGCAACACATTATGCAGGCTCAGCCAGCCGGCCGCACCGGCGCAGACGACACCGGCCGCGATGCCGGCCGGCACGAGCCAAGGATCGACGGCGAGCTGGAAGTCGAACACGCGCGCGGCGAGCACCCAGCCGACCGCGATCGCGCCCGCCGATGCCAGCACGCCGGCCAGCGCGCCGACCACGACGAATTCCGCGCGCTGCACCGCGTTCACCTGCGCGCGCGACGCGCCGAGCGCGCGCAGCAGCGCGGCCTCGCGCACGCGCTCGTCGCGCGAGCCGGCGAGCGCCGTGTACAGCACGAGCACCCCGGCCGCGAGCGTGAACGCGAACAGGAACTGCACCGCCCCGACCACCTGCAGCATCATCCGCTGCAATTGCGCGAGGATTGGCGCGACATCGATCGCGGTCAGGTTCGGGTAGCGCGCGATCAGCGGATCGAGCAGCGCGGCGTCCGAGGCCGGCAGATGGAAGCTGGTCAGGTAGACGGCCGGGAAATCCTTCAGCACGGGCGGCGGCATCAGCACGAAGAAGTTGACGCGGAACGAGCCCCAGTCGAGCTTGCGCACGCTGGTGACGGGCGCGTCGACCGTCAGTCCCGTCACGTCGAAGCGCAGCGTGTCGCCCGGTTTCACGTTCAGCGTCTTCGCGAGGCCGGCTTCGATCGAGATCTGCGGCGTGGCCGCGGTGCCGAACCAGTCGCCTTCGACGATCCGGTTGTCGGACGGCAGCTCGGTCGTATACGACAGGTTGAACTCGCGATCGACGAGCCGGCGCGCCTCTTCGGACGGGTACGCGTCCGGATTCACCGGCTTGCCGTTGATCGCGACGAGGCGGCCGCGCACCATCGGCGCGGGCTCGGCGTCGCGCACGCCGTGCGCGGCCAGATAGGCCGCGACATCGGCGCGCTGGTCGGGCTGGATGTCGATCAGGAACTGGTTCGGCGCATCGGGCGGTGTCGACTGCCGCCAGCCCGCCACGAGGTCGTTGCGCGTGATCGCGATCAGCAGCAGGCACATCAGGCCGAGCGCGAGCGCGGTGATCTGCAGCGCGCTGGCCGTGCCGCGTCGGTGCAGCGACGCCAGCGCGTAACGCCAGCCGACGCCCGCGGCCACGCGCGCATTGCGCACCGCGCGCGCGGCGGCAAACAGCACGAGCCGGGCGATCAGCGCGAACCCGACCAGCGCACCGGCAAAGCCGCCCGCGACGATCAGGCCGAGCTTCAGGTTGCCGGCGGCCACGATCAGCAGCCCCGCGAACAGCACGACGCCGATCGCGTACGCGGCCCACGCGGTGCGCGACGCGTCGCCCCACTCGCGCCGCAGCACGCGCACCGGCGGCACGCGCGTGAGCGGCACGAGCGGCGGCAGCGCGAAACCGAGCAGCAGCACGAGCGCGGCGCCCATGCCGATCAGCGCCGGCCACAACGTCGGCGGCGGCAGCACGACGTCGATCAGGCTGCCGAGCGCGGCCAGCAACGCCCAGTGGCCGGCATAGCCGAGCACCGCGCCCGCGGCGCCCGACACGATGCCGACGCCGGCGAATTCCAGCGCGAACAGCGCGCCGAGCGTGCGGCGGCTCACGCCAAGACAGCGCATCGTCGCGCAGCCGTCGAGATGACGCCGCATGTAGCGCTGCGCGGCCATCGCGATCGCGACCGCCGCGAGCAGCGCGGTCAGCAGCGCGACGAGCGTCAGGAAATGGCGCGCGCGATCCAGCGTCTGCCGCACCTGCGGCTGCCCTTCCTGCAACGACTCGAGCCCGACGCCGCGCAGCTTCCCGCCGTCGACGCGCGTGTGCGCATACGTCTCGAAGCGCGCGATGGCCGGTGCATCGCCGGCGACCAGCAGCCGGTACGTGACGCGGCTGCCGTAGCCGGTGAGCCCCGTCGCGGCGAGCTCGTCCGCGCGCATCATCAGCCGTGGCGAAAAATTGACGAACGAAAAGCCGCGATCGAGTTCGCGGGTGATCGCGGCGGCGACCGTAAATGTACGCAGCCCGACCCGCACCGTATCGCCGGCCTTCAGGTGCAGCGCGTCGAGCAGCACCGGGTCGGCCCATACGGTGCCGGGCGCGGGAATCGCGGCCGCCTTCTGCGCAGTGGCGGCACCGGCCGGCAGAATCTCGACCGCGCCGCGCAGCGGATACCCGGGCGACACGGCCTTCACGGCCGCGAGGCGCGACGGCGCCGCGTCGGCCGCCTGCCCGCCCGCGGCGGCCGCGATCATGCTCGGAAAAATGGCGGTCGTCGCGGTACGCAGGCCGAGCGCGCGGGCCTGCCGGTCGAACGACGGATCGACCGGATGATCGGCGCGCACGACGAAATCGGCGCCGAGCATCTGGCGCGCGTCGCGCTCGAGCCCCTGGCGCAGGCGATCGGCGAGAAAGCCGACGCTCGTCAGCGCCGCGACCGCGAGCACCAGCGCGAAGACGAGCAGCGTCAGTTCGCCCGCGCGCCAGTCGCGCGCGGTCATCCGGGCAGCCTGGTGGATCAGGTCGCGCAGACCGAAGCGGCCCGCATGCGCGCGCCCGTCATGGCCGGATGGCCCGGCCGGCGGCTGCGCCGCGTGTTGCGGCCCCTTCAATCGCGTTTCCCTCCGATCGAGTTGAGCCGCGACACCATGTGGTTCGCCATCCCGCGAAAACCGCCCGACACGCCGCGCCACAGACGCGGCAGCGCCCACGCCGACGCCGCGATGAACGCGGCGAGCAGCACGAGGAACGCGAGCGGAACGAAGAACGCGAGGACGAGCCCGCCGACCACGAGACCGTCCTCGGTCGACGACGCGACCCAGTTCGAAATCGGTTCGGGAGACAGGTTGATCAGCGCGCGCGTGCCGGCCTTCGCCACGTGCGCGGCGCCGGCGAGCGAGCCGCCGGCGAGACCCGCGACCGCCAGCATGGTCGGGTCGGCATGGCCGAGCGCGCCGGCCGCGAGCACGGCCCCGGCCGGGATGCGGATGAAGGTATGCACGGCATCCCACAGCGAGTCGAACGCGGGGATCTTGTCGGCAAGGAACTCGGTCACGGTGAGCACGGCCGCGGCGCCGATCACCCACGGCGACATCAGCACAGCCAGCGTGTCGGGTAGATGGAGCCAGCCGAACCGCGCCAGCACGCCGGCGATCAGGACCGTCAGGTACAGGCGCAGGCCGCTCGCCCACGCGAGCCCCGCGCCGAGCGAAATGGCTTCGATCATGGCCCTCTCCTTGCACTTTCCGTGCGTTTTGCCGATTGATCGGATCGGGTCGGACAGATTGGCCGCGCGGCGCGTGGCGACCGGCACCGCGTGCCGCGAGAAGCACGACGGGATTCAGGCCCGAATACGTTCCATTATAGACAGGCTGGGCGGGCGACCGGCGCAATTCCGCGGGGCAAGGCGGCGCCCGGGCGCCTGCGCACCCGGGATACCGTCGTCAGGCGGCCGACGACAGCTTCAGGCCGACCAGCCCCGCGACGATCAGCGCCGCGCTCGCGACGCGCGCGACGGTCAGCGCCTCGCCCATCATCACGATGCCGAACACGAACGCGCCGACCGCGCCGATGCCCGTCCACACCGCGTACGCGGTACCGAGCGGCAACTGGCGCATCGCGACCGCGAGCAGCCCGAAGCTGGCCAGCGCCGTCACGATCGTAAACACCGACGGACCGAGCTTCGTGAAGCCGTCCGACGATTTCAAGCCGGCCGCCCAGGCCACTTCCAGCAAACCGGCGATCAACAACCATACCCACGCCATCTCGACGTACTCCGTATCGGATGGGGCCGTCCCCGTTGAAGCGAATGACCCGGGGTCGTCCCCGGGCGGCGCCGAGTATAACAAGAGGCTTACGGACCTGCCGGCTGCCTGCCACGTCGGTGGCCGATGCGGGGCGCGATCGGCCGGCCGCGCTCAGTTCGCCACGCGCTTCGGCGCACCGCCGCCGACGCAGCGATCGTCGCGGTATAGCGCCCACTCCTCGCACACGCGGCCATCCTTGAACACGCACATCCCGACCTGCCCGCTCGACAGGTTGCGGATCACGTGGCGACCGCCGAGCTTCTCGCAGTTGACCGACGCGGGATTGGCCAGCGCCACCTGCGCGGGCGGCTGCTGCCCGGGCGGCAACGGTTGGGCGAACGCGCCGGGCGCGACCAGCGCCAGCGCACAGAGGACGACCAGACGGACGGACATTGCACGCTCCTCGTTTTCGTTCGCGGAATGGTCAGGATAGCGGGGATTGCGCAGCCGGTGTGCAAGGCCGGCGCTCATCGCGAGGCTGTCGCGCCGGCGCAACCCCGCCGATGCGCGGCGTCACGGCCGCATGCGCCGCCGCGCATCGCCCGTCACACGGCGCCGACGAGCCGGTAGCCGACGCCCGTCTCGGTGACGATGTGCTCGGGCTGCGCGGGATCGGCCTCGAGCTTCTGGCGCAGGTGCGCCATGTAGATGCGCAGGTAGTGATGGCTCTCGACGTGCGACGGCCCCCACACGTCACGCAGCAGCTGGCGGTGCGTGAGCACGCGCCCCGCGTGACGCACGAGCGTCGCGAGCAGCCGGTATTCGAGCGGCGTCAGGTGCACGATCGCATCGTCGCGCCATACCTGGCGCAGCGCGAGATCGACGGTCACGCTGCCGAAGGTCACCTTCGGCGACTCGTTCGCGCCGCCCTGGTTGCGCCGGCGCAGTTGCGCGCGCATCCGCGCGCGCAGTTCGGACACGCCGAACGGCTTGGTCAGGTAGTCGTCGGCGCCCGCATCGAGCGCCGCGACCTTCTCCTCTTCCTGCGTGCGGGCGGACAGCACGATCACCGGCACCTCGGACCAGCCGCGCAGTTCGCGGATCACGTCGAGGCCGTCGGTATCGGGCAGCCCGAGGTCAACGATCACGAGGTCGGGCTTGCGCGTCGCCGCGTCGATCAGCCCCTGCTTGCCCGTCTCGGCCTCGAACACCGCGATGTCCTCCTCTTCGAGCGCGGCGCGCACGAAGCGGCGGATCTGCTTTTCGTCCTCGATCAGGACGACGGTCAGGCTGGGTTCACTCATGGTCTGGCAATGACTCGGATGGGGGCGATGCGCCCGGCAGGTCGGGTTCGTCGTCGGACACGGCCGGCGCGGCCGGCGGCGTGTCGACCGGCAGCGTGAACCAGAAGCGCGCGCCCGTCACGTGGCCGTCGGGCGCGGTGCGGTTCAGCGCGCCGATTTTACCGCCGTGCGCCTCGACGATCGCGCGGCAGATCGCGAGGCCGAGCCCGATGCCCGGCGTCGCCGATTCCTTCTCGCCGCGCGTGAACTTGTCGAAGATCCGCGTTTCCATGCCGGCCGGCAGGCCCGGGCCGTGATCGTCGACGTGCACGCGCACGAATGGCTGCCCGTCGTCGGTCACGCGCTCGGCGCCGATGTCGAGCGACGTATCGGGCGGCGTGTACTTCGCCGCGTTCTCGAACAGGTTGGTGAACAGCCGCTCCATCAGCACCGCGTCCATCTGCAGCAGCGGCAGGTCGGCCGGCAGCGCGACGCGCGCCGGATGGCGGGCGAGCACCCGCCGGCAGGCGGCGAGCGCGGCGCCGACGGTTTCCTCGAGCAGCGACCACTGGCGCTTGAGCTGCAGGCTGCCGGCCTGCAGCCGCGCCATGTCGAGCAGGTTCGTGACGATGCCCGTCATGCGCAGCGCCTCGTCGTGGATCGCGTCGACGAGTTCGCCCTCGCGCTGCGCGAGCCGCGCGGCCGCCGCGGCGTCGCCCGCCTGTGCGGCCGCGCGCCCGTTCGCGAGCATCGACGAGAAGCCGACGATCGTCGTGAGCGGCGTGCGCAGGTCGTGCGAGATCGCCGACAGCAGCGAGTTGCGCAGCCGTTCGGATTCCATGCTGACGAGCGCGTCGCGCGCGATCTCGACGTAGTGCACGCGCTCCAGCGCGAGCGCGATCTGCGCGGCGAATGCGTCGAGCATCCGCTGCTGCTCGGGCACCTCGAGTTCGCGCGGCTCGCGCGACGCGACCGCGAGCACGCCGCGCGTGCGCATCGGCGCCTTCAGCGGCAGGTACAGCGCGGCCGTCGCCGGCAGCGTATCGGTGCCGCGGCCGGCCGGCTTCTGCTGGTCGTACACCCACTGGCCGACGTCGCTGTCGAGCTCCGCGCCCGTCAGCGTGACGGCCGCGTCGGGTTCCTCGATCTTCTGCCGCACCTGGTCCGCGCTGTCGGGCAGCAGGAACGCGACGCGCGCGCGGAACACCTCGCCGACGTGGCGGCTGCCGATCTCGACGATCTGCTCGGTCGTCAGCGCCGCGCCGAGTTCGCGCGCCATCGCGTAGATCGCGCCGGTGCGGCGCTCGCGGCGCTGCGCGACGCTCGCCTGGCGCGTCAGCGTCGATGTCAGATGGCTGATCACGAGCGACGTCAGCAGCATCCCGAAGAAGGTCAGCAGGTATTGCGTGTCGCTGACCGAGAACGACATGCGCGGCGGCACGAAGAAGAAATCGAACGCGGCCACCGACAGGAACGACTGCAGCACGCCCGGGCCGCGCCCGAGCCGCACGGCCGAGAACACCACGCCGAGCAGGTACAGCATCACGAGATTCGTGAGGTCGAGTCGCCCGGACACGACGCTCGCGACGACGGTGATCGCCGCGCAGATCGCGGCCGCATACGCGTAATGGCGCGGCGGCGAGCGGTGCGTGCCGAACTGCGCGAACGCATCGCGCCAGTCGCGCGCCCGCGCGTCGAGCGGCGCGGCGCGCGCCTCGTCGCTCGCGGATGCGCGAATCAGCATCAGGTCGACGTCGCCCGCGCGTTCCGCCAGCTGCTCGCCGAACGGCCGCGCGAAGCGGCGCGCGAGCCCCACCTTCGGCGAGCCGCCCGCGACCAGCTTCGACACGTTGCGCACCTTCGCATAGCCGATCAGCGCGGCGACCGCGTCGGCGCCGGCGAGCGTGGCCGTCTCCGCGCCGAGCTCGGCCGCGAGCTTCAGCGCGTCGAGGGTGCGCTGCCGCCGCGCGTCGGGCAGCCGCTGCAGGCGCGGCGTCTCGACGTACACGGCGATCCAGTCGGCCTTCAGGCTCGCCGCGAGCCGCGCGGCCGCGCGCACGAGCGTCGGCGCTTCGGGGCCGGGCCCGACGCACACCAGCAACCGCTCGCGCGCCTGCCAGATGCGCTGGATCGAACGGTCGGCGCGGTACTCGCGCATCTGCGCGTCGACGCGATCGGCCGTGCGCCGCAGCGCGAGTTCGCGCAGCGCGATCAGGTTGCCCTTGCGGAAGAAGTTGCGCACCGCGCGCTCGGCCTGCTGCGCGAGATAGACCTTGCCGTCGCGCATCCGCTCGAGCAGTTCCTCGGCCGGCAGGTCGACGAGCGTGACTTCGTCGGCCGCGTCGAACACGCGATCGGGCACGGTCTCCCACACGCGGATGCCGGTGATCGCGCCGACCACGTCGTTCAGGCTTTCGAGGTGCTGGACGTTGACGGTCGTATAGACGTCGATGCCCGCGTCGAGCAGCTCGTAGACGTCCTGCCAGCGCTTCAGGTGGCGTGCGCCCTGCACGTTCGAATGCGCGAGCTCGTCGACGAGGATCAGTTGCGGCGCCCGCGCGAGCGCGCCGTCCAGATCGAATTCGGCGAGCGTGCGGCCGCGATAGTCGATGCGGGCGGGCGGCAGCACGTCGAGGCCGTCGAGCAGCGCGGCGGTCTCGCTGCGGCCGTGGGTCTCGACGATGCCGACGACGACGTCGACGCCATCCTGCCGGCGCTGGCGCGCGGCCTGCAGCATCGCGTAGGTCTTGCCGACGCCGGCGGACGCGCCGAAGAAAATCTTGAGCTGGCCGCGCCGCTGCTTTTCTTCGTCTCGCTGCAGCTTGTCGAGAAGTTGGTCTGGATCGGGACGGTTCATGCGTGAGGAAAGCGGAGCGCCCGGATGCGCGCGAGTACGAGCATTGTGGTTCCAAATCGCCGCAAAAGGCAAAGACGGCGCAAGCGCCGTCGGGAAAAGCGCGTCCAGCGCGGCTCAGGCCGCGCCGGATGCCGGTCGGCACGCGCGATCGGTCAGTGCGCGGCCTGCGCGGCGTCGAGCGCGAGATTCAGCTTCAGCACGTTCACGCGCGGCTCGCCGAGCACGCCGAACTGGCGGCCCGTCGTGTTCGCGGCGACGAGTTGCGCGACCGCGTCCGGCGCCAGATGGCGCGCCTTCGCGACGCGCTCGACCTGGTACGCGGCGGCGGCCGGCGTGATTTCCGGATCGAGGCCGCTCGCCGACGCGGTCACGAGGTCGATCGGCACCGGTTTCGACAGGTCGGTCCCGGCGTCGCGCAACGCGGCGATGCGCGCCTTCACCTGGTCGGGAAGCGACGGGTTCAGCGGGCCGAAGTTCGAGCCGCCCGAGCCGGCCGCGTTGTACGGCATCGGCGCGGTGGCCGACAGCCGGCCCCAGAAATACTTCGGCGCATCGAACGGCTGGCCGATCAACGCGGAGCCGACGACCTTGCCGTCCTGCTCGATCAGGCTGCCGTTGGCCTGCGACGGAAACACGGCCTGACCGAACACGGTCATCACGGCCGGGTAAGCGAGCCCCGTCACGGCGGTCAGGATGACGAACAGCACGACGAGCGGGCGAATCAACGATTTCATGATGGTTCCTTCCAGTGCGGCCGGCTCAGGCCCAGCCGAGCGCGGCGAGCGTCATGTCGATCAGCTTGATGAACGGGAACGGCAGCAGCACGCCGCCGAGGCCGTAGACCAGCAGGTTGCGGCGCAGCAGCGACGCGGCGCCGAGCGGCCGATAGGTCACGCCCTTCAGCGCGAGCGGAATCAGCGCGACGATGATCAGCGCATTGAAGATCACGGCAGACAGGATCGCGGACGCCGGCGACGTCAGGTGCATGATGTCGAGCACGCGCAGTTGCGGGTAGGTCGTCACGAACGCGGCCGGGATGATCGCGAAATATTTCGCGATGTCGTTCGCGATCGAGAACGTCGTCAGCGATCCGCGCGTCATCAGCATCTGCTTGCCGATCTCGACGATCTCGATCAGCTTGGTCGGGTTCGAATCGAGGTCGACCATGTTGCCGGCTTCCTTCGCCGCCTGCGTGCCAGTGTTCATCGCCACCGCGACGTCGGCCTGCGCGAGCGCCGGCGCGTCGTTGGTGCCGTCGCCCGTCATCGCGACGAGGCGCCCGGCCGCCTGATGCTCGCGAATCGTCGCGAGCTTGGTTTCCGGCGTCGCTTCCGCGAGGAAATCGTCGACGCCCGCTTCCGCCGCGATCGCCGCGGCCGTCAGCCGGTTGTCACCCGTCACCATCACGGTCTTGATGCCCATCTTGCGCAGTTCCGCGAAGCGCTCCTTGATGCCGCCCTTCACGATGTCCTTCAGCTCGATCACGCCGAGCACGCGCGCCGCCCCGTCCTGCAGGTCGGCGACGACGAGCGGCGTGCTGCCGCGGCGCGCGACGTCGTCCACCGCGCGGCGCACTTCCTCGGGGAAGCGGCTGCCGTGGGTTTCGACGTAGCGGCGGATCGCGTCGGCCGCGCCCTTGCGGATCTCGCGACCGGGCAGGTCGACGCCGCTCATCCGCGTCTGCGCGGAAAAGCCGAGGAACGTCGCGTGCAGTTGCGCCATGTCGCGCTGGCGGATGTTGAAGCGCTCCTTCGCGAGCACGACGATGCTGCGCCCTTCCGGCGTTTCGTCGGCGAGCGACGACAGTTGCGCGGCATCGGCCAGCGCTTCCTCGGTCACGCCCGGTGCCGGCACGAACGTCGACGCCTGACGGTTGCCGAGCGTGATCGTGCCGGTCTTGTCGAGCAGCAGCACGTCGACGTCGCCGGCCGCTTCCACCGCGCGGCCCGACGTCGCGATCACGTTCGCCTGCATCATCCGGCTCATCCCAGCCACGCCGATCGCGGACAGCAGCCCGCCGATCGTCGTCGGGATCAGGCACACGAGCAGCGCGACCAGCGCGGTGATCGTCACCACGTGGCCGGCCTTCATCGCGTCGACCGAGAACATCGAGAACGGCAGCAGCGTCGCGGTCGCGAGCAGCATCACGATCGTCAGCGCGACGAGCAGGATCGTCAGCGCGATCTCGTTCGGCGTTTTCTTGCGCTTCGCGCCTTCGACCATCGCGATCATCCGGTCGAGGAACGCCTCGCCGGGGTTCGCGGTGACCTTGACGACGATCCAGTCGGACAGCACGCGCGTGCCGCCCGTCACCGACGAGAAGTCGCCGCCCGATTCGCGGATCACCGGTGCGGATTCGCCGGTGATCGCCGATTCGTCGACCGACGCGACGCCGTCGACGACCTCGCCGTCGGCCGGGATCACGTCGCCGGTCTCGACGAGCACGACGTCGCCTTTGCGCAGGTCGGACGCGGTCGTGATGCGGATCGGCGACTTCGGATGCGGCTCGTTGAGCTTCTTCGCCATCACGTCCTTCTTCGCGCTGCGCAGCGATGCGGCCTGCGCCTTCGAACGTCCTTCGGCGAGCGCTTCGGCGAAGTTCGCGAACAGCACCGTGAACCACAGCCACAGCGTGACCGCGAGGATGAAGCCCGCGGGCGCCTCGGCCTGGCCGGCGAGCGCCGCGATCCACAGGATCGTGGTCAGGATGCTGCCGACGTACACGCAGAACATCACCGGGTTGCGGAACTGCGTGCGCAGCGTGAGTTTCTTGAACGAGTCCACGATCGCCGGGCGCAGCAGCGCCGGGTCGAACATGGACCGTGTTGCGGAATGTTGAGTCATTGCGATCTCTTCAAGCTCTTCAGTCTTTTCAACGTGTCGCCATGCGGGCGCGCATCACGCGCCCAGCCACATCATCAGGTGCTCGACGCCCGGCCCGAGCGCGAGCGCCGGCACGTAGGTCAGCGCGCCCACCAGCAGCACGGTGCCGAGCAGCAGCACGACGAACAGCGGCCCGTGGGTCGGCAGCGTGCCGCTCGTCACCGCGATGCGCTTCTTCGCGGCGAGGGAACCGGCGATCGCCAGCACCGGCACGATCGTGCCGAAGCGGCCGAACCACATCGCGATCGCGGTCATCCAGTTGTAGAACGGCGTGCTGACCGTCAGGCCCGCGAACGCGCTGCCGTTGTTGTTCGCGGCCGAGCTGAACGCATAGAGGATTTCCGAGAAGCCGTGCGGGCCGGGGTTCGCAATGCCGGCCTTGCCCGCATCGGCGAGCACGGCGATCGACGTGCCGACCAGCACGAGCAGCGGCGTGAGCAGCACGACGATCGACACCATCTTCATCTCGTACGACTCGATCTTCTTGCCGACATATTCCGGCGTGCGGCCGATCATCAGGCCGGCGACGAACACCGCGAGCAGCGCGAACACGAGCATCCCGTAGAGACCCGAGCCAACGCCGCCGTAGACCACTTCGCCGAGTTGCATCAGCAGCATTGGCACGAGACCGCCGACCGGCGTCAGCGAATCGTGCATCGCGTCGACCGCGCCGCACGACGCGGCCGTGGTCGCGACCGTGAAGATGCCGGTCTGCGCGATCCCGAAGCGCGTTTCCTTGCCTTCCATGTTGCCGCCCGACTGCAGCGCGCCCGCCGACTGGTCGACGTGCAGCGCGGCGAGCGTCGGGTTGCCGGCCTGCTCGGCACTCACCTCGACGCCGATCGCGATCGTGAACGCGACCGTCATCGCCGCGAGCACCGCGACGCCCTGCCGGCGGTCGCCGATCATGCGGCCGAACACCAGGCACAGCGCGGCCGGGATGATCAGGATCGCGAAGATCTCGATGAAGTTCGCGAACGGCGTCGGGTTCTCGTACGGGTGCGCGGAGTTCGCATTGAAGAAACCGCCGCCGTTGGTGCCGAGCATCTTGATCGCTTCCTGCGATGCAACCGGGCCCATCGCGAGCGTCTGCTTCGTGAGCGGGGTCGGCACCGTGACCGCGTTGCCCTTGTCGTCCTTCACCGGGTTGCCCTGCGTATCGAGCTTCGGCGCCGCGTAGGTGCTCGCCTGCAACACCGGCACGTCCTGGTACGCCTTCATGTTCTGCAGCACGCCCTGGCTCATCAGCAGCGCGGCGACGAGCGCCGCCATCGGCACGAGCACGTACAGCGTCACGCGCGTGAGGTCGACCCAGAAGTTGCCGATCGTCTGCGCGGTGTGGCGCGCGAAGCCGCGGATCAGCGCGATCACGACGACGATGCCGGTCGCCGCCGACAGGAAGTTCTGCACCGTCAGGCCGAGCATCTGCGACAGATAGCTGACGGTCTGCTCGGGCGCGTAGTCCTGCCAGTTCGTGTTGGCGACGAAACTGACGGCCGTGTTGAACGCGCCGTCGGGCGTCATCGCGCCGAACTGCTGCGGGTTGCCCGGCAGGAAGCCCTGCAGGCGCAGCAGCCCGTAAAGGAACAGCACGCCGAGCGCGTTGAACGCGATCGTCGCGACCGCATACTGCTTCCAGTTCATCTCGGTGCCGGCGTCGACGCCGGCCACGCGGTACAGCGCGCGTTCGAGCGGCCCGAACACGCGCACGACGCGCGAACTGCCGTCCATCACCGCGCTCAGGTAGCGCGCGACCGGCACGGCCGCCGCCAGCAGCACGACGATGAACAGCAGCGTCTGCAACAGGTTGTTCGCGTTCATTCGATGTCCTCCGCGCGCAGCAGCGCAAAGACGAGATACGCGAACAGCAGCGCGGTGGACGCACCAGCCAGCCAAAGCATCCAGGTCATGCCCGCCCCCCGCGACCGTATTGCGCGAGCGTGTCGCAACCGGCAAGCAAACCGAGGGTCAGCGCGGTGAAGAGCACCAGTGCGCCGATGAAAACCCCATCCATTTTTATGTTCTCCGTCGTCGAAATCGGACGACTAGAACCTTATGGGAACGCGCGTAAAGGGCGGGTCAAAGGT